>DATBCW010000134.1:0-25878 GCA_036270255.1 Chthoniobacterales bacterium | reverse complement strand
GAAGCAAACCGAAGACATGACGCGGAACGTTCTGGAACGTTCCGGTATTAACTACGTCGAAGTGCCTAACGAAGCCGCCTTCTACGGCCCGAAGATCGACGTCCAGGTCTGGAGCGTGATCGGCCGCGAGTTTACCATCGCAACCAACCAGGTCGATTTCGCCCAGCCGCGCCGGTTCGATCTGCGTTACAAAGACCGCGATAACACCGAGAAAGTTCCACTCTGCATTCATCGGGCGCCACTCGGCACCCATGAACGTTTCATTGGCTTTCTCATCGAACATTACGCTGGCAACTTCCCGCTCTGGCTCAACCCCGAGCAAGTCCGCATCCTCCCGATCGGCGATGAAGCTCCGCTCCTCGACTACGCGCGATCGATCCTGGACGAGCTCCGCTCCCATCAAGTCCGCGCCCAACTCGACGCCAGCACCGACCATATCAAAGCCAAGATCGCGAACGCCGAGCAAATGAAAGTCCACACCATGCTCGTCCTCGGCAACCGCGACCTGGAAGCCGGCGCGGTCAGCGTCCGCGTTCATGGCAAAGGCAACCTCGGGGCGCAGAAGAGGGACGAAGCGATCGCCCAAATTCTTTCGTCGATTAAAAGCCGAAGCACCTAAGCGGCCGCCCCACTAATTCGCGATTTGAAGCGGCCCTCGGGGTTATGCGACTGGCGCTTTGGGGTTATCGAGCGTGACTTATCAGATCCAGTTCGCGTAAAAGGACAGAGCAATTATGAAATCCATCCTGATACTAGCGGCCGCGATCGTGACTGTTATAAGCAGCCAAACCTTCGCGCGCATCGGTCAGACCGAGGAGCAAGTAAACGCGCTGTTCGGAAAATCCATTGATCCCGGCAAGCCGGACGCAGATGGCGTGACCACGAACATGTACAAGAACCCCAGCGGCGAGTACCTCGCTCTGGTCCAGTTTCTGAAAGGTCACAGTATCGCCGAAGCATATTCGCGAGCGGATAGCGGGAAGCTCTCGGAAAAAGAAATGGAGATCTTTCTCAAGGGAAATTCCGGCGGCAAGGAATGGATAAAAGATCCAGCCAAGCTCGCGTGGGAAAGAAGCGACCATCGAGCAAAGGCGTGGTACGAAACGCTCTCAGGACGCCCGACCTTGCTTATCCAGGTGAAGTAGGGCACGCCGCCCTATTCCGTTAGGGGAACAGCCAATGAAATTTTTCCCAATCCTGATTGCGTTGTTTGTCCCGTTCGTTGTCGCGAAAGGAGAGGATAGCCACCGCGATGCGACTCAGTTCGAGGATCTGGAGAAACAACATGGCGGCAGCCGCCTCGGAGTGACGGCGTCGGACCTTTCAACGAATCGGCGAGTCGATTACCGGGCGGACGAACGCTTCATAATGTGCAGCACGTTCAAGGTTCTCGCGGTCGCGGCCGTGTTGAAGCGAGCGGATGAGAACAAGGAGAAGCTCGATCGCTTCATCGGCTATGGCGAGGCGCAGTTGCTCGAGTATGCCCCAGTCACGCGAGCGCATGTGAACGAGGGCGGGATGACTTTGGAAGCGCTCTGCGCGGCGGCGATTTCGCTCAGCGATAATACTGCAGCAAATCTTCTCCTCGAAACAATCGGTGGTCCGAAAGGCTTGACCGATTTTGCCCGAAGTCTCGGGGACGACGTTACCCGACTCGATCGGATGGAGCCGGAGTTGAACAGGGCAACTCCGGGCGACGATCGCGACACAACGGCGCCAGCGGCAATGTGTAAAGACCTTCAGCGCCTCCTCACTTCAGACGTTCTCAGCCAGAAATCGCGTGCTCTTCTGGAAGGCTGGATGATCGGGAATGAGACTGGATCGAAGATGATTCGGGCCAGTGTCCCAGCGGATTGGCGGGTCGGCGATAAAACCGGGCGAAGCGGGAACGGCGCATCGAACGACATTGCGATTATCCGGCCGCCAACTGGCGGCCCGCTCTTCCTCGCGATCTACGTTAACGCTCCGAGCGAATCTTCCGAGGGACGCGATCTTCTGGTGGCGGACGCGGCGAAAATCGCGCTCGAGCTGCTGAAGAAATAAGAACGGTGACAAGCTTTGCTGCGGCTGTAGCGGCCGTCTATGATCGCCGACCCCTTTCCAATCCTTCGTCGGCGGTCATAGACCGCCGCTACAACACGAGTTTGCGACGCGGAATGCCTTTGGTGGTTCTGCTGTTGCTGACGGCATTCGCCTGCGCCGAAGAAATTCCGGACGGACCTTGCGCAGCCGCCTTGCAGAAGGCTGCCGTGTGCGAAGCGGCAAACAATTACGCGCTCGAGCGGATGAAGGAAGGCAACCTCGAAGCGATTATTGTCATGCAAGACGTCCGAACTGGTGCGCTTGTCGTTTTCGCCGCTTCGGATCCGGCGAAGCTCGATGTTACGACAGGATTGTTTCCACTTTCGCCCGTGAAGTTGCTGGCAGCGGCATCGTGGCTGGACCATCGAGACCGGCACGATTCGAAGCTGCTCGAGAGTGAAAAGGTGCTCGCCGATTCAATCGTGAGCGGGAACGACAACGCGGGGCGGCGGATCGCCTCGGCCCTGCGCGAAGCGGTGGGAACGGAGACAGTGTTGCGCGACCTTGCGCGTTACGGTTTTCCTGCACGCGAAAATCAGACAGCGAAAACGGATACTAAATTCTGGCCGGAACTTGCGCCGCCCTGGCGGGACAGGCTGGTTCCGGCAATGTCCTACCATTCGTTAGGCAAAGGGACGACGATCCAGGATTGGGAAGATACGTTGTCGATCGGCGAACAGATGTTTATCGCGACGGCGCTGCATCTGTCGCGCTTTCTGCAGGCAGTCGGAAATCGAGGCGTGATGGTTTCGCCGGTTGTACGAGACGAAGATTCAACAAGCGGACCGGGATCGACGATCCCGGCTACAACGATCATGTCGGAAGCGGCGGCGGTGAAGTTACAGCGACTGATGCGCGGAACTGTTGAGCGCGGCACGGCGAAAAGCGCGGCACCGATTCTCGCTGGCAGCGGATGGTCGATGGGCGGCAAAACCGGAACAGGGCCCGAACCTGGAACGAAAGAGGCCGGACCACTTTCGGATGGATGCTTTGCTGGATTAATTTTCGATCCGCAGGGGAAGGCTAGATTTACGGTCGTGACGTTCGTGAAACACGGCGGCTTGGGTCGCGGAAATTCAGCGCGAATTTCAGCGGAGCTCGCCTTATTCCTCGAAGCTGGCGCACCACCTTGAGCCCCAACAAAATCTTCGCATATTGAGCTGTCCACCGAAGCGTGTCCCTCGCTTTCTCCAATGAAGAAAATTGCCGTAATTCTCGCGCTGTCCCTCACCACTTCTCTTTTTGCCGCATCGCCGGCGGAACAACAGCTTACCGAAGCGATTAAGGCGCCCGGACTGAGCGTCGTCCATCTTTGGGCGCCCTGGTGCGGCAACTGCAAATCGGAATTAAAAAGCGGCAACTGGCTGAAAACCGTGAAGGCGAACCCGGACGTGAAATTCTATTTCGTCTCGGTTTGGAACAGCGGCGATGACGGCAAAACGCTCCTCGCGACATACGAGCTGGCGGACCAGCCGAATGTGACGATTCTCGCCGATCCAGGCCCGAGAAAGGGCGACACCAAGATCAAGCGCTTCCTCGATCTGCCGGTGAGCTGGATCCCGACGACCTGGATTTATAAGGGCGGCGATCTTCGCTACGCGATGAATTACGGTGAAATGCGCTTCGACGTTCTCCAGCAATTCTTCGCCGACAGTAAATCCGAGTGGTAGCCACGTGATGCAGTCGACCGCCGCGCAAAAACCGCCTTCGATCCTCTCGCTGATCGGTGATACGCCGCTCGTCGAGATCACCCGCCTCGACACCGGGCCCTGTCAGCTTTTCCTCAAGCTGGAAAATTACAATCCGAGTGGATCGATCAAGGATCGCATCGCGCTTTCGATGATCGAAGCGGCGGAGCGCGACGGAAGATTGCAGCCCGGCGGCACGATCATCGAAGCAACGGCCGGCAATACCGGTCTCGGGCTCGCCCTGATTGGTGGCGCGAAAGGCTATCGCACGATCCTCGTCATTCCCGACAAGATGTCGCAGGAGAAAATCGCGCACGTCCGCGCGCTCGGTGCCGACGTGAGGTTGACGCGGTCCGACGTCACCAAGGGTCATCCCGAGTATTACCAGGACATGGCCGCGCGTTTGGCGTCAGAAATCCCGGGGTCGTTTTACGTAAACCAGTTCGGCAATCCCGCGAATCCGCTGACTCACGAACGCACAACCGGTCCGGAAATTTGGGAAGCGATGGGGCACCATCTCGATGCGGTCGTCTGCGGAATCGGTTCCGGCGGAACGATCACAGGTTTGTCGCGTTTCTTTGCCCGGGTGCAGCCGAATTTGGAAATGGTCCTGGCCGATCCGGCCGGCTCGATCCTGGTCGATTTCGTGAAGACCGGAAACGTCGGGACCGCGGGCAGCTGGGCGGTGGAAGGCATCGGCGAAGATTTCGTCCCTGAGATCGCCGACCTGTCGCGCGTCGCCGAGGCGTACACGATCGACGACGCCGAAAGCTTCGCGACCGCGCGCGAGCTGCTGCGGAAGGAAGGAATTCTGGCCGGCTCGTCGAGCGGCACGCTGCTGGCAGGCGCATTGCGTTATTGCCGCGCCCAGACCGAGAAGAAACGCGTCGTTACTTTCGTCGCCGACGACGGGAACAAATATCTGTCCAAGATGTACAACGATTTCTGGATGGCCGAGCAAGGATTTGTCAGCCGTCCCGCACAAGGCGACCTCAGCGATCTCATCAGTCACCGGTTCGAAGCGGGCGAAGTTATTACCGTCGGTCCCGGTGACTCGTTGCTCACCGCGGTAAAACGGATGCGCGCCGCGGATGTTTCGCAGGTCCCGGTGGTGGACGAGAGCGGCAAAGTGGTTGGCCTCTTGGACGAGTCCGACATGCTCGTGAAAGTCCACCACGATCCCGAGCGATTTAATCACGCCGTCCACACCGCGATGACCGACAAGCTCGAGACACTTTCACCGACGTCGAAGATGAAAGACCTGCTGGAGGTTTTCGAGCGCGGTCGCGTCGCCATCATGATGGACGGCGACAAATTCCTCGGTCTCATCACGCGCAGCGATTTGCTCTCCTATCTCCGCCGACAGATGCCATAGGAAAGAAATTCATCCGCAGATTTCGCAGATGGACGCAGATTTTTTGATGATCGGTGATTTCTATACCCTGCCTTAATCTGCGCTAATCTGTGTTAATCTGCGGATGACAATCCCGATGAAGAAACAACACGACATCGCCACGCGCGTCATCCACGCCGGTCAATCGCCTGATCCGACTACGGGCGCGATCATGATGCCGATTTACCAGACCTCGACTTACGTCCAGGAAAGTCCCGGCAAACACAAAGGGTACGATTATTCGCGCTCGATCAATCCGACGCGGAGCGCGTACGAACGGTGTATTGCGAATCTCGAAGGGGGCACACGCGGTTGGGCGTTTGCCTCGGGTCTCGCCGCTATGGCGACGGCGCTCGACGGTCTCGACAGCGGTTCGCACGTCCTCGTCAGTGACGATCTTTACGGCGGGACGTTTCGATTGTTCGAACGCGTTCGCCGGCGTTCAGCGAACTTGGATTTCACGTTTATCGATATGTCGGACGCGTCGAAAATTGAAGCTTCGATGCGGCCGAATACGCGAATGGTCTGGGTGGAAACGCCAAGCAATCCGCTCTTGAAACTGATCGATCTCGAAGCGGTCGCGAAGATCGCGCGCGCCCACAAAGCGATCAGCGTTTCCGACAACACTTTCGCGAGCCCATGGATGCAGCGCCCGATCGAATTCGGTTTCGACATGGTGATTCATTCGGCGACGAAATATTTGAATGGGCACTCGGACATGGTGGGGGGCGTGATTGTCGTCGGAGAAAACAAGGAGCTCGGCGATCAGATTGCGTTCTTACAAAACGCCGTCGGCGCGATCGCCGGACCGTTCGACAGCTTTCTCGCGCTCCGCGGATTGAAGACGCTCGCGTTGCGAATGGAACGCCATTGCGAGAACGCCCTCGAGATCGCGCGCTGGCTCGAGAAGGAACCGAAGGTCGAAAGGATTTACTACCCGGGCCTCGAAAAGCATCCGCAGCATGAGCTGGCGAAGAAACAGATGCGCGCGTTTGGCGGAATGGTCACGATCGTTCTGAAAACCGATCTCGCCGGGACGCGCCGCTTCCTGGAGAACACTCATCTTTTTTCGCTCGCCGAAAGTTTGGGTGGCGTGGAAAGTCTCATCAATCATCCCGCGATCATGACCCACGGCTCGATTCCGCCGGAAATGCGGCAATCGCTCGGGATAACGGATTCTCTGGTTCGCCTTTCGGTTGGCGTCGAGAAAATCGATGACCTGATCGATGATTTGAAGACCGCCTTCGCGGCGATCTAGGTGGCGCTTTTCAGCTGTCATCCCGAGCCTGCGCAGACGGCGAGGGACCTCCCGGTTGCAATACCGGTCACGCAAGCGCCGCGCTACTCGCTGCTTTACGTTGTCGGCTTGAGTAGCGCGGAAGTGGCAGAGCGCTTGTGAGGTCCCTCGGCACGCTTTGCCAGCCTCGGGATGACGCGCGTTGTTATTTCATGCGGCGCGAGCTAAACATTGCCCCAAATGGGCAACAGCTTCGGCCAGCTCTTCCGCATCACGACGTGGGGCGAATCCCACGGCGGTGGCGTGGGCGTCGTCATTGATGGGTGCCCGCCGCGAATCGCGCTGAGCGAAGAAGACATCCAGCGCGAACTGGGTCGGCGCCGGCCCGGGCAGAGCGCGATTACGACCACCCGCGATGAAGCCGATCGCTGCCAGATTCTTTCCGGCGTTTTCGACGGCCAAACCCTGGGTACGCCGATCTCGATCATGGTGATGAACAAGGATGCGCGTCCGGAAGCGTATGCCGAGATGAAATCGACCTACCGGCCGTCGCACGCCGATTTCACGTACGAAGCGAAGTATGGCATTCGCAATTGGCAGGGTGGCGGGCGCTCGTCCGCCCGCGAAACGATCGGCCGTGTCGCTGGCGGCGCCGTCGCTCGGAAAGTGCTGGCGAAATTATTTCCCGACTTCGAACTGCTGGCATACGTGACTCACGTATATGACGTGGCAGCGACGATCGATCCGGCGGCGGTGACGCTGGGGCAAATTGAAGCGAACGCGATTCGCTGTCCCGATGCCGCCGGGGCGGAGAAGATGATCGCGGCGATCGAAAAAGCCCGAGCGCAGGGCGACTCGTTAGGCGGAACGATTGAGTGCGTGGCCCGCGGAATTTCGGCGGGACTCGGCGAACCGGTTTTCGACAAATTGGAAGCGGACTTAGCGAAGGCGATGCTGAGTTTGCCGGCCTCAAAGGGCTTCGAGATCGGTTCCGGTTTCGCGGGAACTCGGATGCGCGGCTCAGAGCACAACGACACATTTGAAATTCGCGATCAAAAAGTGCGAACAACGACCAATCATTCCGGCGGCGTTCAGGGCGGAATTAGCAACGGCGAAAACATTTTCTTTCGGGTCGCTTTCAAGCCGACCTCGACAATCGCCCGCCAACAAAAAACCGTGACCGCTGCAGGCGAAGAAACAACCCTCGCCGCCCGCGGTCGTCACGATCCATGTGTGTTGCCGCGAGCCGTCCCGATTGTCGAAGCCATGGCGGCGCTTGTGCTTTGCGATCACGCGTTGCGCCAGCGCGCCATTGCAGATTTCAGATTGCAGAATTCAGATTGAAGGAGCCGCGACTCTGATCCGCGATGAATTCCAAAGTTCAATCTGCAATCGGCAATCTGAAATCTGAGATCCAAAATTCATGACCGCTGGTTCGACGCTTTGGCAGACGGTGTTCCTCTCGTTTGCCGTGGTGTTGCTTCTCTTCGAAATCATCCGCGGTTATCGGCTCGGGCTTCCGCGACAGTTGATGCGCGGCGCCGCCGTAATCGCGGCCTATGCCGCTGCTTATTTCGGCGGCAATCTCATGCTGCCCCTCCTTCGTCCGGTCTTGAAGTGGCCGGACTTCATCGTGTCGATGATTGGCGGCGCGCTTCTGGCGATCGTGGTCTACGGCGTTATCGCCAGCCTGGGCACGCTCCTTTTCAAACGGACCGCTCAACATGCTTCTGCCAGTGTCCGGCTCATTTACGGTTTTAGCGGCGCGCTTACCGGCATCGTTTTCGGTTTGTTTTTTATCTGGCTCTTGCTCGTCGGGATTCGCTCCGTCGGTTCGGTTGCAGACGCTGAAGTCCAGGCGCATCCGCCAGCGGAAAACAATCCGGCGCCCTCGGCGCGCGCGGACAAGCAACTCTCGCTCGAGAATCTCGATGCCGATTCGCTGACGACCTTTCTCGCGCGCCTCAAGAATTCCGTCGAGCTGGGCAAATTCGGCGGCGTGGTTAAACGAACCGATTTCACGTCACCCGCTCTGTATCAAACGCTCAAAGATGCGGGGACTGTTTGCGCCAATCCAGAAAGCGCCCGCCGTTTTCTCTCGTTTCCGGGCGCCACGGAATTGAGCGAACATCCAAAGATTGTTGCCTTGCGAAACGATCCAGAGGTCGCGGACCTCATCCGCCAGGGACGTGTTTTGGAGCTTCTTCAAAATCGCCGCGTTCTGGAAGCTGCGAACGATCCGACGCTGGTCGAGAAGGTGAAGCAGTTCGATATCAAGAAAGCTCTGGAGTATGCGGCGAAGAAACAATGAGCCTCGCACAAAGGGCACGAAGGATCACAAAGGATGAATGAGAATGAGATTGCGTCTAAGATCTTGGATTGCGCTTTCGTCGTTCACACGAAGCTCGGGCCGGGTTTGCTCGAATCCGTCTACGAGGTGGCGCTGGCGCACGAGCTTCGGAAATTGGGTCTCGAGGCCGAGCGGCAGAAACCAATGCCGATTCGGTATGATGGAATTCTTTTCGAGGAAGGCTATCGAACGGGTCTGCTAGTCGACACCAAAGTAATTGTGGAGTTGAAATCCGTTGCGGCGCTTTCCGCCGTTCACGCAAAGCAGGTTTTGACGCAACTTCGCCTGAGCGGATTGAAACTCGGACTGTTGATTAATTTTGGAGAGGCGCATCTCAAGAACGGCATCAAGCGCATCGTCAACGGCCAGTTAGACGACAGTCCCGCCGAGGAAATCACTTTGTGACCTTTGTGTCCTTTGTGTGAGGAATTCTCGAAGTGCGAATCCTGATTGCGCCGGATAAGTTCAAGGGCTCACTCAATGCGCGCGAAGTCGCGGAGAACATTGCCGATGGGTTCCGCGAGGTCTTGCCGAACGCAATCATCGAAACGTTGCCGGTGGCGGACGGCGGAGAGGGGACGGCAGCGGCGATTTGTCAGGCGCGCAATGGCGAGGAATTGAAGTGCGCGGCGCACGATGCGCTCGGACGCGAAATTGAAGCGAGCTACGTTTGGCTCGGCGATCGCGCGACGGCCGTGATGGAAATGAGTTCGGCGGCAGGAATGTGGCGAATTGATCCAAAGCAGCGCGATCTGCTGCGCGCCGACACTTTCGGCGTCGGCGAGATGATCAAAGACGCGGTGCGGCGCGATGCGCAAGAAATTCTGATCGGACTAGGCGGCAGCGCGACGAATGACGGCGGCTTCGGGATGGCACGAGCGCTCGGATTTCAATTTCTGGCGAACGAACACGAGATCGAAACGCCAACCGAACTCGTCAATCTGGCGCGGATCAAGGCGCCGGTGAGCCGATTCTCAGCCACGATTACCGCTGCGGTTGATGTGCGAAATCCGTTGCTTGGCCCGCGCGGAGCGACGCGCACGTTCGGGCCCCAGAAAGGTGGAACGCCCGAGCAACTGGAAATGCTCGAAAGCGGATTAACGCGACTGGCCGACGTCGTCGCGCGCGATTTGGGTTGCGACTATCGCGGTAAACCCGGGGCCGGAGCGGCCGGCGGGCTTGGCTTTGGTTTGATGAGTTTTTGCGGCGCGACAATCAAATCGGGATTCGACGTTGTTGCTGAATTTGTCGGTCTGAAAAATGCCGTCGCGAAGGCAGACGTCGTGATTACAGGCGAAGGCCGATTGGACGAGCAAAGCCTCGAAGGCAAGGCGCCTGCCGGAGTTGCGCGAATGGCGCGCGAAGCTGGCAAGCGCGTCTTCGCCATCGTGGGACGGGCGAGCCAGGACCGAAAGGTGCGCGAAATATTTGACGGCATCCGCGAGCTTGCCGGGCCCGGAATGGATCAACGCGAAAGTATCAGCCGCGCGCCGGAGCTGTTGCGTGTGCGCGCCAGCGAGTTGGCGCGAGAAATCCAGAAAGATTTCGCGGACCAATAATCGCTCGCCGCGGGCTTACGCCGTTTTCGGCTCGCCGATCAAGAGCTGCCGTTCCACGGAATGCAAATCTTCCGGGTCATAATAGCTGGCAGCCCAGGGCGGATCTTCCTCGCCGTGATGGAGATTGATTTCGTCGGGGTTCTGATTTCGATCGCGAAAAGCAAAATGGTCCACGAGCCGGATCGCTTCGATCGCAAACACTGTGACAGCGTCGCGGTCGCGAATCTCGATCAAGTTGTCGCCGTTCTTTTGTTCCGGCCCGAAGGCGAGATTGCTGGAACCGCAGTAGACCACCGGGCTGGGACCTTTGAAATCGACGACCACGAATTTGTGATGAATCGCGATCCCGGGAATAGCCGATTCGTTGCTAAACGGCGGAGGAAGAACATGCGTTCCGCCTTTGCCGGCGACGACCACGCCGCGTTTGGTGTGCGGTTTGTAGAGAGTGATTTTCTGGGTCGTATCGGTAATGCCGTAAGAAAAAATCTCCTCATTGTTTTCACGAACGAATTTTATCGCATCCAGGATCGAGCTCCCGCTGTCGGTTTTCATGATCGCGAACAGGACGTCGGTTTTCGCGCCTTTGATTCGGTCCGAGATATTGTTGAAAAAGTCGGTAGCGACTTCCTTGGTGTGCGGTGAAAACCGAATGGTCATTTCCGGGAGCTCGCTTTGAGCGAAAGGACGTTCGTGCAAGGCGAAGTCCGAGTTCTTGAAGTTCTTCATCTTGCCGGCACTGAACGAACCTTCGAAAACATCGGCATAAAGCTTGGCCACGTCCGGATTCGAGAAAATGATGACGTGGTTGGCGTTGATGTAGAAACCGTTCGTGGAAAAATTTGTCGAACCGGTCAGAACTTTCAGAGGCGCGTTGGTCGTCTTTTTTTTCTGAATGAAGACCTTGGAATGGGCGAGGCTCTGAAACCTTCCCCGGAGCAGAGCGCTGGCGGGATCGGCCTGCTGTCCGAACAATGTTTCGAATTGATCTTCGAAGGCCTTGTTCCGTGACTTGTCCTGGCCGACGTGGGTCGACGAATTATCGAGCAGGATCCGCAAACGTCCCTGTTTGGCGAGCTGAATGAGTTGGTCGCAGACGATCGGCTCGTCGAGGTCGAACGCGAAAACGTCCAGAGCGAGATCGGGATCCGCCAAAGTTTCCTTCAAGAATTCCAGGGTGCGCGCCCGCGCCTGCCAGCCGAGCCAGACGTGTTGATCTTCGAAGGTATAATCCTCGGTCACGTCCTGCCCATTTTTCTTCGTCTTGACCGAGCCGGACTTGGCTTTGATGTCGAAGATCAAGTCTGTCTTGTTCGGCCGGATCTTGTTGTTGTCCCCGAAATGACTGGTGTAAGCCTGTGAAGCGACGAAGCCGCGCGCGAATCCGATCTGGAACTGCCCGGACTTGTAAGGGCTGACATCGATGGTAACCGCGACCGTGAGCGAGCTGTCGAGCGGCTGTAAGAAATCGTTCACCATGAATCGCGGGGTGACTTCGTATGTGTAGTCGCCGTAAAAGGGCGCCTTGATTTGGTGAAAGGTCGCGGGCACATGAACCCACCGGAATTTTTGGATCGGCGCGAATTCCGTGCTGTGCGCCTGGTTGGCTGCAATGTTGTTTTTGGTCAGCACCGCTGCCGGATACGTGAGCAGGTTGGTCATGAAATACGGGGTGCCTGTTCCCGGGGTGATGCGGATCGTGAAGCCGGTGAAGTTCTCCTTCCTGGATTCAGCAAGGTCGAAGGCGAGTAAGGTCATGGCGTCGCCTTTGTGGGCACGAACGCTCACGCCGTTTTTAGAGTTGGGTTTTTCCATGGGGTCCTTTCGGTCGAGGGGTGGAAGGTTCGGGTGGTCGCAGCCTGAGGCCGCTTGGTGGAGACGCGAGCTTGAAGAAAGCGCGAGAAGATTGCAAGCTCGCGGAAATCGCCTTCGGGTTCCCCGTCAAAACCAGTTTTCTTATTCGACCGAGGAGCGAATGTTGTCGCCACCAAGATGGATAAAGAGGCCCCTGAGGTAGCCCCGTTTGTCTTTTCCGATCCGGCCGGCAAACGCTGGCCGCGGTTGCGCCTCGTCCTGCTCATCGCGGGCATCGCGATTTTTCTGGGCACGGTCCTTTTCGTCCAAACGCTTTTCGTCGCCCCGCAACTCAACCTGCCATTTTCGTTGCGCCAGTTGAAAGGCCAACTCAAATCGCTCCAGACCGTCAACCCCGCGGGTCAGCAAAAGCCACCGAATCTCGCGCTTTGGGAAAAATTTGCGCGGGCCCGCACCGCTGGAAAAAAACCGAAGCCGCCAGTGGCGCCCACGCCGCCGGCCCACCCGCGAAAAAAATCGCCGCCGAACGAGGTCCATCTCGCATTTTACGCGAACGGGGATCCCTACAGTTACACCTCACTGGAACAACACGCGTCCCAGATCACGCATGTTTGTCCGGAATGGATGGCGATGACCAATGGCGCGGGCGACATCCAGATCGACCCGGACAACCGCTTGCTGAAGCTCGCGGCCGCCAAGGGTTTCGCGCTCATGCCGCTCCTGACAAATCTCGTGGGCGACACCTGGCAGCCGGAAGCTGTCGAAAATCTGGCGCACGGTTCGCTGGAGCGGCAGGACCGGTTCATCCAGAAGGTGCTCGCGATCCTGAATGACGCGAAAGCGGCGGGCGTAATCGTCGATTGGGAGCAAGTCGATCCCGCTTACAAAAAAGATATCACCGCGTTTCTCGACCGGTTTACCGACGCGTTGCATTACGACGACAAACAGCTCTGGCTCTGTGTTCAGCCCGGACAAGACCTCGATTACATCGATTTCGACGAGTTGTCGGACAACGTCGACCGCTTCATCGCGATGTTGTTCGATGAGACCTCGGATATCGATCCGGCCGGACCGCTTGGTTCGAAGCGCTGGTTCGAAGGATGGCTCAGCGTTCTCCTCGACGGCGCCGAGAGCAATCAATGGATCATCGCGCTCGGCAGTTACGGTTACGATTGGACAAGCAGCGGGAAAAAAGCGGAGCTGATCAGTTTTCCAGAAGCGATGAGCCGGGCGAATTACGCTGAGGTCGAGAAGACGACGGTGGAAGGGCCGAACTACAATCCGTATTTTTATTATGAGGACGCGGACAAAGACCACTCCGTCTGGTTCCTCGACGTCATCACCTTCCTCAATCAGTTGAAGCGTGTTCGCGAAGCGAAGGCGGGCGGCTTCGCAGTCTATCGCCTCGGCACGGAAGACGTCGCCATCTGGGACGCGCTCGGGATTCCGAACGATTTCAAAATAGACCCGGCGACCCGCGCGCCGCTCGAAGTTTTGAAGGGAACCGACACGATCGCGGACGTCGGCGAAGGCGAGATCGTTTCGGTCGATCAATCGACGGCGGACGGTTACCGGACGCTGGCGGTGGACAACGAGGGTTATCTGACCGCGACTTATTCGAAGTTCCCGCAATTTCCCACACTCTACCACCAGGGCGCTGGCGGACCGCACCAGGTCGCGCTCACGTTCGACGACGGGCCGGATCCGAAATGGACGCCGCAAGTTCTCGATATCCTGAAAGCGTATAATGTGAAGGCGGCTTTCTTTCTCGTGGGGGCGAACGCGGAGGAATATCCGGATCTCGTGCGGCGGATCGTGGCGGAAGGTCACGAGATCGGGAACCACACCTATTATCACCCGAACCTCGCGCTTTGCTGGCCCGAGCATGTGCGGGTGGAACTGAACGCGACCCAGTTACTCCTTGAAACGATTACGGCGCGTTCGACTACTCTTTTTCGGCCGCCATATGCAGCCGACACGAGTCCGTCCAAGATCACAGAGCTCACTCCGCTCCAGCTCGCGCAGGATCTCGGTTATCTCGTCGTGCTCGAAAATATCGATCCCCAGGATTGGGCGCGTCCCGGCGCGGACATTATTCTTCAGCGAGTAAAACAACAGCGGCGCGACGGCAGCATCATCCTGCTCCACGATGCGGGAGGCGACCGCGAACAAACCGTGGAAGCGCTGCCGCGGATTCTTGATTACCTCAAGACGCGAGGCGATTCGGTCGTCTCGCTCAGCACGCTTCTCGGCACGACCCGAGATTCGTTGATGCCCTCGACAGAAACCAGGTCGCGCACCCTCACTCATTTTGTTTCCGGCGCCGGGTTCCGCATCTTTCATGCAGCGGAAGAATTTCTTTGGGCGTTCATGATCGTGGCGACGGCGCTCGTCGTCTTGCGAACCCTGATCGTAATCTGGCTGGCCGCGCGTTTTCGCCGGTTTTGGCCGCGTGATTTTTCCGCGCCGATCAGCGTGATCGTCGCCGCGTTCAACGAAGAAAAGGTGATCGCGGAAACGCTGCGCAGCCTGCTGGCGACGGACTACCAGGGCGAGCTGGAAGTTGTGGTAGTGGATGACGGTTCGGCGGACCGAACCGCGGCCGAAGTGGAAACCGTCGCGAGTTCCGATCCGCGCGTCCGTCTTCTTCGCCAGCCGAACCGCGGCAAAGCCCGCGCGCTTCAGCACGGTCTCGAAGCGATGCGCACCGGCATCGCGGTATTTCTCGATGCCGACACGCATTGCCAGCGCGACACGCTCCGTCGGCTGGTTGAACCGTTTTCAGATGAAACCATCGCGGGCGTTTCGGGCCACGCGAAAGTTGGAAATCTTCGGACGTTCATCGCGCGTTGCCAGGCGCTCGAATACACCTGCGGGTTCAACCTCGATCGGCGCGCCTACACTCGTTGGAATTGCATGACAGTCGTTCCAGGCGCGATCAGCGCGATCCGAAAGTCAGCGATTGATGACGCCGGCGGCTTGAGTTTGGAAACGCTGGCGGAAGACACCGACCTCACCCTCGCGTTGCACAAGCGGGGCCAGCGCATGGTCTATGTGCCGGAAGCAATCGCGTGGACGGAAGCGCCCGAGACCGTGAAGACCTTGGCCAGCCAGCGTTTTCGCTGGGCCTACGGCACGCTGCAATGTCTCTGGAAACATCGCGACATGGTTTTCAACTGGAAATACCGCGCGCTCGGGTGGTTCAGTCTGCCGAGCGTTTGGTTTTTCCAGATCATCCTCGTCGCCATCACGCCGATGGTGGATTTGTTTTTGCTCGCCTCGCTCCCGTTCGGCGCCTGGAACGCGGTCCTGCCTTTCGTCATCGCTTTCCTGAGCATGGACGTTCTCCTGGCGACGCTCGCCTGCATTATCGAACACGAGTCGATCCTCGTCGCCTGGCGAATCCTGCCCATGCGATTGATTTACCGGCCGATGCTCAGCTACGTGATCTGGAAAGCGATTTTGCGCGCCATCAAAGGTGCGTTGGTCGGTTGGGGGAAACTCGAACGCACAGCCTCAGTCCCCGTCCGGGCCTGAGGAACGAAGCACGAATGACGAAGTTCGCGCGTTTGTCTCTTCGTCATTCGTGCTTCGTCATTTTGGCCGGCCTCACAATCGCCAGTTGTCGCAAGTCGCCACCAGCACCATCACAAATCAATCCCAACACGCCCGTCGAAGTTCTGCTGCCGGCCACCGGCGCTTACACCGGCGCCTTCATGGATTTCGGCGACGCGGAAGATGAAGTGAACATCGAGACGATCGAGGACTTCGAAAACATGGTGGGCAAACACCAGGCGATCATCGCGTCGTCGAGTTACTGGGGTGAACAAAGCTTTCCGACCCGCAACCTGAATACGATCTGGCGCCACGGTTCGTTGCCGCTCGTCTTCTGGTCGCCGTGGGATCGCCCTTACACCCAGAACCGCGGTCCGGACAAATTCGGTTTGAACGAAATTCTGGCCGGCAAATGGGATGCCTACATCGACAAGTGGGGCGATTCCGCCCGTGAATTCGGCCAGCCTATGATCGTCGTCTTCGGCGTCGAGATGAACGGCGATTGGTTCCCATGGTCCGGTTGGTATTACGGCGCGGATGAATGGGTCGGCGACACGCCCGACGAATGGGAAGGCCCGGAGCATTTCAAAAAAGCGTATCGCTACGTGGTCGATCGCGTTCGGGCCCGCGGCGCATCGAATGTGAAGTGGATGTTTCACACCAACAATTATTCCTACCCGATCGATACCTGGAATTTCGCGCCCGCTTACTATCCCGGCTCCGATTATGTCGACTGGCTCGGCTTAAGCGTTTACGGCCAGCAATTCAAAGACGAACCGAACCCCGACATCCCATCCCTGGTCGATTGGCCTTACAAAGAGTTATGCAGCGTAGATCCCGACAAGCCGGTGATGATCGCGGAATGGGCGACGGGCGATTTTCCATTTTCCGCCGACGTCCGCGGCATGCTGAAGCCGGCCTGGATCACGCAAGCGCTCGACATGTTTCGGACGCGTTATCCGCGAATCAAGGCCGCGATCTACTGGCATGAGCGCTGGCAAAATCCGGATCAGAGTTACAGCAATCTGCGGGTGAACTCCTCCGTGGAAGCGCTGCAAGCCTATCGTGCCGGCGTCGCGCACCCGGATTGGCACGGGGATTTAATTACACGACCGGTCGAAGCGAAGAAATAAACGAGCGGCGCTAGCGAAGGTTAAGGATCTCTTTTACCTCGCGGAGTGAGGGAACGTTCTTCGCATATTCTTCGGGAGGTTGCTTCGAGACCTGGTCCCACGGAATAAGCTGGAGCGCGGTCTCGGTTGTTGTCTTCAACTCCGAACGCAACAGAGGTTCAAAGAGTTTCAAATCCCAGTCGCTGAATTCCTGGGTCAGCACGCCAAGCGGCATGTTCGGAATGGCGAGCCCTGCTTTTTGGCACTGCGACGCCATGGCTACAATCGATTGCGACGCGCGCGCATGAGAGACAACGGACTTTGGTTCCACCTTGGGATAGACGTTCCTCCTAAACTGCGCGTTGCCCGCGATCGCGTTGAATAGCAGAAAGAAGCTTAGCAGCATGCTGACCCTGAAGGGAACGGCGTTCAGCCGGATCAAGACCAGGATGAGGAATCCAAGGAGAGCAAACTGTGCAGGTATATTAGCTAACGGACGACGGCGGTTAGCGGCAGCGAGAAGAGAAGATCGCCAGCAATTTCACGATCGACGACTCGCGTAACGGGCGAGCGACGGTGCGAGGTGGGGCGTTCGACATATCGGCGCAGCAGCGAGCCTACAGCAACCCCGCCGTTAATTCTGCAACGAAAGCGTCGGGTTCGCGGTGTTTATTCCGACCTAAGCGCCACCATCGGGTCGACGCGACTCGCGCGCAGGGCGGGAATCCAGCAGGCGAAAAGCGCCACGGTGCCGAGCAACAGGGTAACGCCGACAAACGTGATCGGATCCAGCGCGTCCACGCCGTAGAGGACGCTCTTAAGTAATCGCGTCGCTCCAAACGCGATCCCCAAACCAATCGCCGACCCGATTATCGCCAGCGTCATTCCTTGTCGCAAAATCAGCCGTTGCACGTTTCCGTTTCGCGCGCCGAGCGCCATTCGCAAACCGATCTCGCGGGTTCGCCCGGCGACAACGTAGGACATGACGCCGTAAATGCCGACCGCCGCCAGGACCAGCGCGAGCACTCCGAAACTTCCGAGCGCTCCCGCCGCCATCTTCGCAGGGAAGAGTGGGATTTTCATATGCTCCTTGAGCGTCTTCATCCCGTAGATCGGCAGCGTGGGGTCCAGGTTCCGCATTTCGCGCTGCATTGCTCCCAAAACTGTTTTCGGATCGCCCTTCGTCCGCGCCACCATGGAGACCGCGGTGCTGTAGTCCCGCAGTTGCGGCCGGAACAGCGCCGGCTTTGGGTCTTCGCCTAACGAGTTGTATTTGCCGTCGCCGCAAACGCCGATGATTTCCCAGAATGGTTTGTCTGCGCCACTGAAATTGAACCGTTTTCCGATCGGATCCTGGCCTGGGAAAAACTTCTTCGCGAAAGTCTCGTTCACAACCGCGACGCGATTTTCCGTCTTTTCTTCCTGGTCGGTGAAATCACGGCCGCGAAGTGATATCCCCATTGTCCGGAAATAATCCGGGCTGACGGAACTGGGAATTGCCAGTGGCAGTTGGCTGCTGGGGGTGGGCGGTTGTCCCTCGAGGTAAATGGTGGAGCTGTTGTAATTGAGACTGAGCGGGAGATTGTCGACGAGGGCGGCCGCCTCGATTCCAGGAAGAGAGCGGATCCGCTGGAGCGCATCTTTCTGGAGCGCGCGCCCTTTTGTTTCGTCGTAACCCTGCAAGCCGACATCGAATGAAAACGCGACGGAGTTTTCGGGATTGAATCCCGGGCGCATTCGTTGCGCTTCCTGCAAACTTCGAACGATCAAGCCGGCGCTGATGAGGAGCACGAGCGAGAGCGTGATCTGAACCACGACGAGGCTGTTACGCAACCGCGAGCGGCGGAACCCAGCCATCGATTGTTCGTCCTTCAACGCCGGGACGAGTTCCGGCTTCGATGATTGCAGCGCGGGAAGAAGGCTAAACAACATTCCGGTCAGGATCGAAAGACCGAGGGTGCAGGAAAGCACGCGCCAATCGATCCGCAGATCGAAAACGAGCGAGATGTCGATCGGGAAATCCACCCGCTGTACGATTCGATTGATCGCGGCCGCTACGAGCACGCCGAAGATTCCGCCGGCCAACGAAAGCATGACGCTCTCCGTCATCAATTGCCGGATCAGGCGGCGCCGGCTCGCGCCGACAGCGAGCCGGATGGCAATTTCCTTGCGGCGATCCGTCGCGCGCGCGAGAAGAAGATTGGCCAGGTTCACGCACGCCAGAAGAAGGACGAGAAAACCGACCCCGGCGAGAACGGCCGTGAAGGCGAAGACGGAGTTCCGGATGTCGGGAATGAACAGGCCCGGCGGAATGAGCTCGATCCCGCGGCCCGCATTCTCTTTCGGGTTTTCCTTCCCCATCTCGAAGGTCAGCGCGCGCAGGGACGCTTCGGCCTGCGCCTTGGTGATGCCGGGTTTGAGGCGTCCGACGACGAAAGTATTGTCGCTGTCTCGACTTTCCAGCCAGGTGCTTCCCGGTTCAATCACCGGACCCATCATCAAGGGCGTCCAGAACTCGGGCGCATAGGCGACCTCGGTCCCGATGAAGCCTTTCCGCGCCACGCCGACCACCGTGAACGGCACGTTGTTTACCAGAACGCTGCGGCCAACGATCGCGGGGTCGGAACCGAAACGTTTTTGCCAGCAACCGTAACTCAGCACCACGACCGGGTGCGATTTCGGGGTCTGATCTTCCTCCGGGAGAAAGCCGCGACCGAGAAGGGGCGGCACGCCGAGGACATCGAAATAATTTCCGGAGGCCATGGTGCCCCAGACGCGCTCGTTGTTGCCGTTGTGACTCAGGCTGGCGACGGCGATGCGATAGGCGATCAGGCCGGAGAAGACCTGGTTGCGGTCGCGGTAATCTTTATAATTCAGGTAGGACTGGATCGTGTAATCGGCGCCGTTGTGCAGCGTCCCGTAAAGTTCCTGGAGCTCGGCGCCGTTGTGCACCGGCAGCGGACGGAAGGCGACGGTGTCGACCAGACTGAAGATTGCGGTGTTCGCTCCAATCCCGAGCGCCATCGAGATGATTGCGAGCAGGGTGAATCCCGGACGTTTGAGCAACTGACGCGCGCCGAAGCGAAGATCTTGGAAAAGCGTGTGCATATGTTTGGCGTTCGCCTCCTTCGCAATGAGATGCGAGTCCCGCGCGAAACGGATTCAGAAATTTTTATTGTGGGAGGGGCCTTTGTGCCCCGATTGGTTCTCCGCGGTGGGGAAGAGTCGGGACGCAAAGGTCCCTCCCACATTGGGAATGTCCGCGCTATGGCTTTGGAGTGGGCAGCGCCTTCTGCCAATCGAGCATAAGCTTCCAGCCGCCGGTCCCGTTCGTCTGCCAGATCTGGAGGAAATGTCCGGTTGCGCCGTCTTCTTTGCGCGTATCGGAATATTTGCCGTAGTAATAGGCGAGATCGCTGCTGCTGCTCATGCTGCCGGCAAGGACTTCCAGCGTCACGCCAGCTTGCTCGGTCCCGAGGAGCTTGGCGCCCGCATCCTTCCCTACGGTTGGAAGCGATCCATCTCGATAAAGTCGCACTTCGTCACCGCCAAATTCTCGAAAAGCCTTTGTGAAATCGAGCTTCGCGACGGTGACAAAGCCGCGTTGCGCTTCGCCAAACGCACGTTGACGGGCCGCCGCGTCCGGCTCCGCTCCCGTCGGCTCTCCGGGCACAATCGTTCGAAGCGTTTCCGATTTTCCCGACGGTTTCGGATTCTCGATTCCACAATCGAGATGGACCTTCCACGCGCCATCGGGTTCCTTTCGCCAGATCGAGACGAAATGGCCGTACCCGCTAAATTCCTTTTCGTTCTTGTTCGCTCGCCACTTCGCCGGCCCGGTGTCGTAACCAAAATCGGCGCTGCGTGAGACAGCGGCGAACGTCGGCTCCCAGACGAGGTCGAAGCCGGTTTCCTCCCGTTCGTTCCAGGTCCGCCGGCCATTGACCGGGCCCAGCCCAAAGACGATGCCGCTCTCAGCGAGAAACGCCAGAAACGCCGCCCGCGTTCCTTGTTCCTGTCCCGTGCGATAAAAATTTCGTTCCGCCTCGACCAGCGAACGCACGGCCTGCGCAGGCGTCTCCGGCGCCTTTTTCGTTTTCTGCGCTTCGGCGAGTCGAAGCTTTCTTTCTTCTTCCTCGCGCCGCCCATCTTCGGCTCGGACTTGTACTCGCGGCAGCGTCAGGCTGAGTGCCGCGACAAACAGGACAACATTCAATGCTCGCCACATTGCTGTGATTCTTCCCGCCCGATGTCAGCTGCCCAAGGCCAAATATCCGACTTTTCCCGTCGCGACGCAGGGAAGGGAAGCTCGCCGTCCTTAAACACCGAACGCCGCGACGTTGCCTGGAGATGCCCGAGGCCCCTCCCAGATTTCCATCAGCTTCCCGCCTTGCCCGCCACATACACGGTGCTGGCTGACTGGCTCTCCGTCACTGGATTCGCAAACGTGACCACATGCGCGCGGACCGTAGCGAAAACGCTGCCGAGTTTTTCCAGAAATTCGTCCTCCGGCGGATCATCCGACCACAGAGCAAAGACTCCGCCCGGATGCAGATGCGAAGCGAGGGTGCGCAAGCCATTGGCTTCATAAAACGCACCGTTGCGCGGATGCAACAGGTTGCGCGGCGAGTGGTCGATATCCAGCAACACCGCGTGAAACTTCCGGCCGATTTGTTGAGGATCGAATCCCTCCGCCGAGCCGGCGAGCGCGAAGAAATCCGCGTGTAGCATTCTGGTCCGGCGATCGCCCGTCAGCCTCTGTCCAAGCGGAACGAGACCTTGCTGGTGCCATTCGATTACCGGCTCCAAAGCATCGACGACTAACAGCGATGCGACCTCACGATGTTCCAGCGCCGCCATCGCCGTATAGCCGAGCCCAAGTCCGCCTACCACAACATCCCAGTCTTCGCTTTTCAGCTCGGCCAGTCCAAGTCGAGCCAGCGCCTCCTCAACTTCATGGAACAAGCTCGACATTAAAAACGCTTCCCCGAGCTTCACTTCATAAATCTCGATTCCGCCTAACGACAGCATCCGTCGCCGTCGCAGAATCAACTCTCCCAGCGCCGTCTTCCGATAATCCAATTCCTCAAAGTCTCGGCTCATCGCAGGTCCTTATCGACGCCAGGCATAGTGCGGGGAACTACGCTTCGTGTAGACAAAATACGCAGTTGGCGGCGTTGAGTTATTAAAAGACCGTAAAGAGGTCATGGAAGATGTCGTCACTCATGAAGAGGATTGGAAAAGCTGTTTCGCGGAACTGGGGCCAGGCCTTGTCCTCTTCGCCCGCCAGTTCGTTCGCTCGATCGCGGATGCGGAGGACATCGTCCAGGACGCGTTCGTCCGGTTCTGGCGCAAACAGCATTCGGTCAACGATAAAGGCCTGCTTTATGCCACGGTCCGCTCAGTCGCGCTCGATCTTCTCCGGCGTGATGCTCGCCGGGCCCGGCGTGAGGCGAGCGCTTCAGCCGACATGGAGCAGACGACTGAGCCGCAATTTGATTTCGACGATGGTTCGCAGCGCGCTCTGGCTGCCGCCATTGATCTTCTGCCAGTCGAACAGCGGGAGGTCCTGGTAATGAAGATCTGGAACGAGCTCACGTTTGCCGAGATAGCGTCAGCCCTCGCCATTTCCCAAAACACAGCAGCGTCGCGCTACCGCTATGCGCTCGCTGCTTTAAAGAAAAACTTTGTCGTCCATGAATGATTTCTCAGAACTGGAAACGGAACTAAAAAAGCTGCGGCCACGGTCGGTATCGCCAGACCTGAACGCGCGGATCGAAGTAAGTCTCGCCGAAGAAGCGATGGGACGCGGAACAGCTACGGCGGGCGTGTTGCCGAAGCAGTCGCGCTTTCGCCTGAACTGGTTCGCGCTCGGGCTAGGTCTCGCGGCAGCTGCCACGTTTCTGATCCTGGCCCGGGTCAATGTTGATCGGCCGTCGAAGTCGACGGGGTTAGCCATGCTTACACCGGCGCCGATTACCCCGGCCGCGAAGGCGGTCGATAGCTTTGTCCCGTCCGCGATGACACAGGTGCTTTACGACACGAAAGACGAAGGTTTGCATTTCACCGATGGCCAGAACGAGCCGATGCGGCGTCTGCGTTCGCGCAAACGCGAGACCGTCCAGTGGAAGAACCCGCAGACCGGCGCTTCACTTCGCGTGAGCTATCCGACAGAAGAAGTGACTCTCGTCCCCATCTCAGGCCAATGATTCTCATGAGTCTTTCTTCTTACTCTTGCTCTTACTCTTACTCCCCTGGGAGCAAGAGTAAGAGTAAGAGTAAGAGCAAGAGTATGAACGAAACGAATCGCCCTTAACCAAAACCAAAATAATGAAAACAAGAACAGTAGCTATCCTCGCAGCGCTTGCGCTGCCTCCTATCGCTGGCTTTACGCAGCAGGTTCCACCAGTGCCGCCGGTCCCACCGGTTCCGCCGGTTCCGCCTGTCCCAAATTACAAGGATAAGGACAAAGATAAACCGAAAGTGCCGATCACCTGGCTGGGCGTGGAAACGTCGAGCATTCCCCGAGTGGTTAGCGAACAACTCGGGTTACAGCGCGGCTTCGGTCTCGTAGTGGACTATGTTGTGCCGGACGGTCCGGCCGCGGCCGCCGGCGTTCAAACTAACGACATCCTCAAGATGTTTAACGACCAGATCCTGATGGACCCGGATCAGCTGTCGAAGCTGGTGCG
This sequence comes from Chthoniobacterales bacterium, assembly GCA_036270255.1. Lineage (GTDB taxonomy): Bacteria > Verrucomicrobiota > Verrucomicrobiia > Chthoniobacterales > UBA10450 > AV80. Next base: position 2,398 of record DATBCW010000134.1, on the reverse strand, counting down.
CAGTCAGGCCGAAGGAACTAACGTCACCCTGACTATCCTGCGCAAGAACGCCGAACAGAAGGTTACGGTGAAGCTTGGGAAGAAAGAAGTTCGCCAGCACGAGCGGGACTTCGGGTTCGAGATGAACATGGACGACTTCAACGAAAAGATGCAGGCCTTTAACGACAAGATGAAGGACTTCAGCGGCGACATGAGCAAGATGAACTTTGATCCGAACATTAGCGAGACCGTCCGGGAAGCGCAGCGTCAAGCTGCGCAGGCCCGCCGGGACGCGGTGCAGCAGGCGCGCGATCAGGCGCACCGAGCGCGGGATGAGGCGCAACGAGTTCGCGACGAAGCCCAGCGGAACCGCGATGCAGAGCGGCGCTCTTCCCGCGAAATGCGCATATTTAACAATGACAAAGGCACGATGAAATCGACCACGATCGATCTGGGCAAGGCGACCATCGTGTTCACCGATGAAAAGGGTGAAATGAAGCTCGAAACGGTCGACGGCAAAAAGATCCTGACGGCCAAGGACCCGCAGGGAAAGCTTCTCTTTAGCGGCCCGGTCGATAGCAAGGAAGAGCTGGACAAGGTGCCGGCGAATGTTCGCGAGCGTTACGACAAACTCGAAAACAAGGACCTTCCGAAGGTCGCGCCCGATAGCTTCGTCGAGAACGACGACATGGATAACGATAACGATAATGACAACGACGACGCCAACAGCAACGCGGAAGACAACGACGACAGCAGCGATGATTCCGCGGTCAATGCCTCAGGCTCTGTCATGCAGATGCAGCCAATCTCCTGCCCACGCGCCCCGCGCTTCGTTCGAAACGTGAATCTGCTTTCGGTCTAAGGCAGCGCTCACTGGTCGCGCTATGAAGACGTTAATCATTGCCGCGGCGGCGAATTGCATCCTCGCGCTGGCCGCGCCGGCGCAGCCAGCGCCCGATCTGACCAAAGAACTCGACAGTTACTTCGCCGGTCTTGTCGCCGAGAACAAGCTTTCAGGTGTAGTGTTGGTCGCTAAGAATGGAGTAACTGTCGCGAGTAAAGCAGCGGGGATAGCTAACCAGGCTACCAACGCTCCCATCGATCTTAAGACGAAGTTCAACCTCGGCTCGATGAACAAGATGTTTACGGCCGTGGCTGTTGCGCAGCTAGCGCAGGCCGGCAAGCTCTCGTTCACCGATACGGTTGGCAAACACCTGCCCGATTATCCAAACAAGGAAGTAGCCGAGAAGGTCACCATTCATCAGCTGCTGACCCATACTTCGGGAATGGGGATGTATTTTGGAGAAAAATTTGCGGCTCAGCGCGAAAAGCTGCTCACGGTCGCCGCTCACTTGCCTTTGTTCGCAGGCGACCCGCTCGCCTTTCCGCCCGGAGAAAAATTTCAATATAGCAACGCCGGTTACATGCTTCTCGGCGCCATCGTCGAGAAAGTCTCGGGTCAGGATTTCTACAGCTATGTCCAGGAGCACATCTATAAGCCGGCCGGAATGAATGACACTGGCTTCTACGAGCCGGGGAAGGAGATTCCTAACCTGGCGATCGGTTACACAAGAATGTCGCCCGACGGGAAACCGTCGCAAGAGGTCCGGGATAACGAAGCCATCCGTGAGGTCAAAGGGGGGCCGGCCGGCGGCGGATTTTCGACCGCGCCCGACCTGGTAAAGTTTCAGCAGGCATTGTTCAGCTACAAGCTGCTCGATAAAGAGCACACTGAGATCGTGACCACCGGCAAGGTCGATGGTCCGCGCGGAATGGGGAAATACGGTTACGGCTTTGGCGATAACGATCTTGGAGGGAAACACAGTGTAGGGCACAACGGAGGGTTTCCCGGCATCGCCGCGAACTTCGAGATGTATCCGGACTTGGGTTACACCGCGGTCGAATTAATGAATACCGATCCGCCCGCGCTGATGCCGATTGCGAAGGCGATCCGGGAACGGATCCCCGCGAAGTAGTTCTCGGAGTCCGCCGGGGTTTAACCCGGCTTTCGGCAGCCCTCACGGCTCGGGGCGAACAGCTGCCCGGCGGACTTATCCTTTAGGGGTGCTCATCGAGCAGCGATTTTCTGGCTATGCCTAAGGGCAGAACAGTTTTGCCGAACAACTCGTTGAGCACTTGGGCAAGACCTGTGTAGATAGCGGAGAAGCCGCAGATGATTCCTTCATAGCCGGTAGCGTGTTTGAAGGTAGTTCCCGCATTGGTGAAATCGCCAATGGCAATGAGGAAGAAGAGAATTGTAAGGGTGGCGAAGACGAATTGAAGGGCGCGGCTCAGCCGCAACGTTCCGATAAACATGACGGCAGTGAACAAACCCCACATCGCGAGGTAGGCAGCCATTGATTTTTCAGTAGAGGCTGCGCCCCAGCCTAATTTCGTTAGCAATATCAACGCTACCAGC
>DATBCW010000133.1:0-32226 GCA_036270255.1 Chthoniobacterales bacterium | reverse complement strand
TTCCGGGCGCGGAGGAAACCGGGGACAGCGATGGCGGCCAGCAAAGCGATGATGGCCACGACGATCATGATTTCGACCAGGGTGAAGCCGGCCCGGCGAGATTTGAGATGAAGTTTCATTGTTGCTGAAAATAAGAGCAGCGGTTATGCCAATATATCGAGTGCCGATAGGTTTTTTCCTGATAATCTGACCGGGTTTTTTTTGGTTGATAAGAAAAATTACGTTCTGGTAATTCTCCCCCGGTGAATCCCCAATTGCTTTCCGACGACTACGAGGCGCTGGCCGCTTTCCGCTATGCCATGCGAAAATTTCTCCGCTTCAGCAAAAATACCCTGGCGTCTGAAGCGGGTCTGAGCGCCGAGCAATACGAGGCCCTCCTCGCGCTCAAGGCATTTGGGAGCTCGCGCGGCATCACTATTACCGATCTCAGCGAACGACTCCAAGTCAGGCATCATACCGCGGTAAGCCATGTCGATAAGCTCGAAGCCGGCGGGCTCGTTCGACGCGGACAGGACACTCACGATCGCCGGCGGGTTTATGTTAGGTTGACCGCGGCTGGCTCGCGGGTGCTGGCCAAAGTGGCGGGGATTCATCGCCGCGAGATGCGGTTGCGAAGTCCGGAAATGATCGAGGCTCTCCTGCGGCTGCGAGGGTGAACGGCATGGACTAGGTCCCCTGTCTCTGCTCAGCGACCTCGTTGACAGGAAAAAACGGGGGTGATACCGTCGCCGCAATTTACGCAAAACGTGCAGACGCTCCTAAATACTCAGGTGCTCGTGCTCAACCGCCTCTGGCAAGCGGTCAATGTCTGCTCCGCGCGTCGCGCTTTCACGCTTCTTTATCAGGGGCACGCCCAGGTCGTCTCGTCCGATCCGTCGAATAATTTCCTCACTCACGACTTTGATAGCTGGCGCGACGTTTCGGCCACTGCGCCCGACCACGAAGTGGTGACGACGATCTCGTGGAAGATCCGGGTGCCGCGCGTGATCGTGCTCCTGCTCTTCGATCGGCTGCCGAAAAAGGAAGTGAAGTTCACTCGGCACAACGTCTTCGAGCGCGACAAGAACACCTGCCAGTATTGCGGCAACATTTTTGAGCGCACGGATCTGAACCTCGATCACGTCCTACCGCGCGATCGCGGCGGTCTGACGACTTGGGAAAACGTGGTCTGCTCGTGCATTCCGTGTAACACCCGGAAGGGAAATCGCCTCCCGCACGAAGCGCACATGGCGTTGATCCGCAAGCCGAAGCGGCCAAAGTGGCGGCCATTCGTCCACGTGACGTTCAGCTCGCAACACCACGAGAGCTGGCGGCACTTTGTCGATCTCGCGTACTGGAACGTCGAGTTGAGTGACTAACTGTAGCGACGGCGCTCTGTCGCCGTAACTAGGGACGCAGCGCGTTCACGATCGGCCCCGGGTAGATCCCGAAGAAAACGATCGCCGCAATCATCGCTGTCATAGCGATCCTCGACAGCCCGCTGATCGGAACTGCAACGTCGCCACTTGGCGCTTCCCAATACATCGCCCGGACGACTTTGAAGTAATAGTAAAAGCCGCAAGCGACAGTGATGACGCCCACGACGATCAACATCGTCTGATGATGCGCGATGGCCGCGTTGAAAATGTAAAATTTGCCGAGGAAACCCGCCGTGAAGGGCAGCCCGGCGAGCGACGCCATGGCGATCAGCATTGCGAAGGCGAGGAAGGGCGAGCGTTTCGCGAGGCCGTTGAAATCTTCGATGTTGTCGCCGGTCTGCTTCGCGACGACGACGAGGACGGCGAAGCTGAGCATTGTCATGAGGAGGTAAGCGGCGAGGTAATAGACAACGGCTTCGCCGGCGAGACAGACAATGCCAATGAGAAGGTAGCCCGCGTGCGCGATGCTCGAATAGGCGAGAAGGCGCTTGAGATTCGTCTGAGGAAGCGCGGCGAGGTTGCCATAAATGAGAGTGCCGAGCGCCACCAGCGCGAGGACCCGTTCCATTCGCGGGATAATCAGGAACGGTTGGAGAACGCGGAGCAGGACAACGAACCCGGCCGCTTTCGAGCCGACGGAAAGAAACGCCGTCACCGGCGTCGGCGCGCCTTGATAAACGTCCGGCACCCAAATTTGAAAGGGCACTGCGGCAATTTTGAAACCAAGCGCGACCAAAATGAGCAGCATGCCGAAAAGCGCCGGCCCGGTTTCAATAGCCGGGTTGGCGAGCGCGGCGGAAACGCGGGCAAGGTTCGTCTCCCCGGTCACGCCAAAAATCCAGGTGATGCCGTAAACGAGAAAGCCCGTGGAAAGAGCGCTCAGAATCAAATATTTCACGCCGGCCTCAAGACTGGCAGCGTTGCGACGCATGAAAGCGACCAGGACGTAGAACGACATCGTGACCAGCTCCAGCGAAACGAAGATCATCACGAAATCGACGGCCGACGCCATCCACATCAGGCCGGCGCAGGTGAAGACCGGCAGGGCGAAAAACTCACCGAGCCCGGCTTGCGGCGAGGCGCCGTGGATCGAATCGCGAACGACGGGTGCGTAATCGACCATCATCGCGAGAACCAGGATGGTGGTGACCAGGGAGAAGCGTTTGAAAAAAATGGCGAGCGCATCATCTGTGTAAAAACTCCAGAAACCGGTGTCGGCCATCTCGGTCGCGGTCGAAGGGAGGAAGAAAGTTGCAATAAACACGGTGGCCAGGCCGAGCATGGCCGTGTAGGCAAAGGTGCGTTTGTCGATCTGGTCCGCGAACGTTTCAAAGAGAAGGACGAGCACGCCCAAAACGAGGACCGCGATTTCCAGACTGGGTGCGAAGATCGTCATTGTTTCGCGGCGAAATAAGTTTTGAACGTCGGCGTCACGAGCCGGACAAAAGTTTGCGGGAAGAATCCGACCCAGATTGTGATCGCAGCCAGCAGTCCGATCGGGATGCGCAGGTCCCGGCGAAGATCGGTGACCGCGCTAACCGATTCACCCATCGAGCCCATGAAAACGGCGCGGTACGCTCGCAGCATATAGACGGCAGAGATGACAACGCCCCACAGGCCGAGCACGGTGGCCCATTGATAAATAGTGAAGTGTTCCGGGTTCGCGCCGTTCCGGAACGTGCCGAAAAGCACCATCACTTCGCCGGCGAAGTTCGCGAACCCCGGAAGTCCGATCGAGGCGAAAGCCGCCAAACCGAAGGCGAAGCCCGCTTGCGGCATAAGTTTGCCGAGCCCGCCTAAATCTTCGAGCATGAGCGTTCCCGCGCGCTGGCGAACCTCGCCGGCAATCGCGAAGAGCAACGCGATCGAAATTCCGTGGGCGAAAATCAATACGGCCGCTCCGCTGGTTCCCACCAAAGTGCCGCTGGCGATTCCGAGAAAAATGTAGCCCATGTGCATGACGCTGGAATACCCAAGCATCCAATCGAGCCGCTTCTGCGCGATCGTGACGAGCCCGACGTAGATGATGTTGGCCAGGAGCAGATAAATTAAGAGCGTGTTATACTGTTGGGCGCCCGCGGGCAGAAGCGGCAACGCCAAGCGCAAAAGGCCGTAGAGCCCAAATTTTTTCAGGACGCCAGCGTGCAACATTGCCGCCGGCGCCGGCGCCGAGGCGTAGGCTTGCGGCGCCCAGGTGTGAAACGGAAAGAGGGACACCAAAATTCCAAACCCGAGAAGCAGGACGAGGTAAATGTTCCCCTGAGCTTTAGCCGGAATCAGGATGGCTGATTGTTGCAGGACGCGGAAATCAAAGCTGCGCGCGGTTTCCGGAATCGCGCGATAGAGCATGATCAATCCCAGCAACAAGATGAAACTGCCGGTCGCGAGATAGATCGTGATCTTCCAGGCGGCGAGTTGCCGGTCTCCAGTTCCCCAGATTCCAATCAGCAAAAATGTCGGGATAAGCGCCAGCTCGTGAAACGCGTAGAAGAAAAAAAGATCGATAGACGCGAACGCGCCTATGGCGCCCGCCGCGATGAACAGCAGGCACGCGTAAAAGGCGTTGCGATGTTGCGCGATTTCGCCGGTGAACCAGACCGCGGCGAAGAGGACAAGCGCCGTCAGGAGCAACATCACCAAGCTGAGCCCGTCGATGCCAAGCGTGAAGTTGATGTTCCAATCACTGCTGACCGAAAACGACGTCACCATTTCGTAACCGCCGCGGGCGCTGCCTTCGAACCCGAGGCACAAAAGGAGAATCGCGCCGAGGATGATGCCGGCGGACCAAAGCGCGGTGCGACGCGCCGGCGCCCCTAACAGAATCGCGAGCGCGGCGGCGATCGGAAATAAAACGACGAAGAACAGGATCATCGGAAAACGGTGAAATAGATGAGGCCGACGATGCCGAGGCCGAACAGGAACGCGTAAGCTTGAAGATTTCCGACCTGGAAAAGACGGAGCAACGAGCCGAGTCCCCACGTCGTCGCGCCGGCGCCGCGAACGGCTGCGCCGTCCACGATCCAGCGGTCCAGAAACGCGCTCAGTTTCGCCAGCAATCCCTGGGTGGCGCGAATCAGGAACGAATAAAGTTCGTCGAAATAAAATCGGTCGCGAAGGAGCCCGAGATTGAGCGGATCGCTCTGGCGATTTCGATAAAGAAAGATCGCGAGAATCGCGCCCGTCAGCGTCGCGCTGAGCGCCAGCCCGGGAACCAGCCAGCCGGTTTCCTTTTCAGCCGGCAGTTGGACAAATATTCGCGCGACGAAACTGAACCCCGCGCCGAACGCGGGAACTGCGAGAAGGATCAGCGGTCCGATCATTACCCATGGCGCTTCAAGTCCCGCCCGCGCCTTATCGCTTCGAGGTTTACCGAAGAAAACGACGACCACCAGTCGAAGCATGTAGAACGCGGTCAGGAACGCGGTCGAAAGTCCCAGCCAAAAAATCGCGCGGTCTTTTTCGTAGGCGAGCGCAAGGATCGCGTCCTTGCTGAAGAATCCGCTGAAAGGAGGGAGGCCAATCAGCGCAAACGTGCCTACGAGGAAGGTGAGAAACGTGATCCCGAGGCGGCCGGCGAGTCCGCCCATCTTCCAAATGTCTTGCTCGTGATGAAGCATCACGATGATCGAGCCGGCGCCGAGGAAAAGGAGAGCTTTGAAAAAAGCGTGAGTGAAAAGATGGAACATCGCCGCCTGACCAGACGCGAGACCGACCGCCATGATCATGTAGCCGAGTTGCGAAAGCGTGGAGTAAGCGAGGATTCGTTTGATGTCGCTTTGCTGGGTAGCGATGAGAGCGGCCATTACCGCCGTGATTGTGCCGATCCACGAGATAACCCAGAGCGCTTGCCCCGAGGCTTCGATGAGAAAACCGACGCGAACCAGCATGTAGACGCCTGCAGCGACCATCGTCGCGGCATGGATCAGTGCGGAGATGGGCGTAGGCCCTTCCATGGCGTCGGGCAACCAGACGTGAAGTGGGAACTGCGCGGACTTGCCGACGGCGCCGCAGAAAATCAGCAGCGCCGCGATTGCCAGGTAATCAGGATAACTGGTGATTCGCGCCAGCTGTTGATTCATCTCGCTGAAAACAACCGAGCCCGTCGCTACCCACGCCATGAGAATGCCGAGCATGAATCCGAAATCGCCGATTCGATTGGTCAGGAACGCCTTCTTGGCCGCTTCGGCTGCTTTGTCGCGCTCGAACCAATGGCCGATCAGTAAATAACTGCTGACGCCCACCAGCTCCCAGAAGATGAACATCATCACGAAGTTGTTCGCGACGACGATCCCGAGCATTGAGAACATGAAGAAGGAGAGCGACGCGAAATAACGCGACTTGCCGGAATCGTTTCGCATGTAGCCCAGCGAATAAACGTGGATCACTGCGCCGACGCCGGTGACGAGCAGCAACATCGTCCTGGCCAGATCGTCGAGAACGAAACCGAGCGGCACGTAGAGAACGGGTTTCAGATCGATCCAGGTCAACTGGGTCGGCTGGAGATCGGCCGTGGCGAAGATCACGCAGCTCCCGCCAAAGCCCGCCAACGCAGCGGCAACGGAAATAAAGCTACTCAAGCCAGGGGAGCGCTTCGTCAGGAGAACGATCACCGCCGCTGAGAACAGCGGAAGGAGTAAGACATACCAGGGCAACGCGTTCATCGTCACGGGTCAGAATTTCAACGAGTTGATGTCTTCCACGTGGGTGGTTTGCCGCGCTCGATACAAGGCGACGATGATGGCGAGGCCGACGGCGACTTCGGCGGCGGCGACGGTGATGATGAAAAAGACGAAGACCTGGGCGTTGTAGCTCGGCAGACCGGTCGGCGTCACGCGGAAGCGCGAGAAGGCGACAAGCGACAGGTTCGCGGCGTTGAGCATCAGCTCGAGCGACATGAAAATGATGATGATGTTCCGGCGGAGGAGCACACCGGCGAAGCCGATCGTGAAAAGCATTCCGCTGACGATCAGGTAATGGCCGAGCGTTACCATTCTAGCGAAGCTCCCGTTTGCTGAGGACGACCACGCCGATCGTCGCGACCAGGACAAGTACCCCGATGATTTGGAACGGCAGGTTGAAGTTAGAAAATAGCAGCGCCCCGATGTTGTGGACGTCATCGGTTTTCTCCGTCAGCGGTGGGAAAGGCTGGCCCGCGCTGTTCAACTGCCGGACGACGAAGAAGATCTGAACGAACAAAGCGAGCGCGACTGCGGCGCCACCCGCGACCGCCACGTAATTGATCTTGCGCAGCTGTTCCGCCCGCAGGTCGAGCAGCATGATGATGAAGAGGAACAGCACCATCACCGCGCCGGCGTAAACCAGCACCTGGATGATCCCGATGAAGAACGCGTCGAGCGACATGAACAAGGCCGAGAGGCCCATGAAACAAATCACAAGGCTCAACGCGCTCGCGATCGGATTGCGATTCAGGATGACGGCGCCGCCGAACACGAGCATCAGAAAAGCGAAGAACCAAAAAAGGAACGGGCTCATTTCTTCTCGTTCCATTTCAGCACGACGCCGTGCATGACGCCGCCGATCTCGAGCAGCTTTTCTTTGTTGTGGACCATATCGGCGCGAGTAAAGCCCGTGATCGCGTAATCTTTCCGGAGATAAATCGCCTGCTCGGGGCAGACCTCTTCGCACATCCCGCAGTAGATGCAGCGGATCATGTCGATGTCGAATTCGTGCGGATATTTTTCGACCTTGGAGAACTTGTCGTTAGGCGAAAACTCGCCCGGGATGATCTTGATCGCGCGCGGCGGACAGATGAATTCGCAGAGCTGGCAAGCCACGCAGCGGACCCGTCCCGTTTCGTCCTTAACCAGCGCCGGCGCTCCGCGATAATGCTCCGGCAGGTGAGCGTCCCATTTTTCCTCCGGGTATTGCATGGTCACTTTGGTCCGGCCGAAGAGCATGTTTTTGAAATGCCGGAACGTGATTGCCATGCCACTCAGGATCGCGGGCAGATAAAGCCGCTCGCGGAAATTCAGTTTCGGACGTCGGACGGTGATGGCCATGTCTTCAAATCCTACTCGTGCTCATGCTCGTGATCGTGCTCGATCTCTTTCGATCACGAGCATGAGCACGAGCACGATTACGAAGCGAAAGAGGAATCATCGCGGGAAGTAAGCGAGGAGGATCGCCATCAGGAAAATGTTCACGAGCGCAATCTCGAAAAAGAAAACCCAGCCGAGGCGCATGAGCTGGTCGTAGCGGAAGCGCGGGAGCGTCCAGCGGACCCAGATAAAAAAGAAAAGCAGCACCGCGACTTTCGAGAAGAAGATAAAGATGTTGAGCAACCCCCAGCCCCAGCCGTGCGAACCATCGGGCACCCAGGGAAAATGCCAGCCACCGAGGAAGAGCGTCACGATAATGGCGCTGCCGGTGATCATCGCTACGTATTCGCCGAGGAAGAAGAGGCCGAACTTCATCGAGCCGTATTCGGTGTGATAACCACCGACTAATTCCGTTTCCGCTTCGGGAAGATCGAAGGGCAGCCGGTTTGTTTCGGCGAACATCGCGATCATGAAGACGACGAAAGAAATGAACATCGGAATGGCGAGCAGCCATTTGTGGAAATTGCCCCAATCGCCGACAAACGGTGCGATCAGCCAGCCGTTCTCGATCTGGTAGCGCACGATCTCGGTCAACCGCAATTGCCCGACAAGAAGAAAGACCGGGATAACGGCGAGGCCTAACGAGAGCTCGTACGAAATCATCTGCGAACTCGAGCGCACCCCGCCGAGAAACGAGTACTTCGAATTCGACGACCAGCCGGCCAGGACGATTCCGTAAACGCCAAGCGACGCGATCGCGAAGACGAACAGGACCCCGACGTTGATATCAGCGATCACCATCGGAATCCCGAACAGCGTGCTGCCGAACGGAACGACGGCGAGCGTGGTGATCGCGGGGATCATGGCAAGACAGGGCGCGAGCCAGTAATAAAAAGTGTTCACGTGTGCCGGCGTAAAATCCTCTTTCAGGAGAAACTTCGCCGCGTCGGCGATCGGCTGAAACAAACCAGCGGGGCCGACGCGATTCGGCCCGAGGCGGTCCTGGATTAGCGCGCTGATCCGCCGCTCCGCGTAAACCGCGTAGTTCATGATGCCGAGCACGACGGCGAGCAGGGCCACGATCTTGATCAGCGATGAGAAGAGAAAGCCGTAGTCCATTTAGTTCGCTTCCAAGACCTGCGTTCCGAGATCGCCGATCTTGCTTAAGCTTAATCCGGCGAGCGGCTGCACGGACTCGCTCATCTGCTTGAAAACATCTTCGATCGTGTAAATGCCGTTGCGTCCGGAATAGGCTTGGGTCAGATCGCGCAGAATCTCCCAATCATCGCGCGCCTGGCCTGGTCCGCGCACCGCGCGATTCAATCGTTGCAGTCGTCCCTTGCCATTGATCATCGACCCGCGTTTCTCAGCGAACCCAAACGAAGGCAGGAGCGCGGTCGCTGCTTTCGTGGATTCGTTTTCTAGCATGTTCATGACGACGAACGCGGGCAGCGCGGCGAGCTGTTTAGAAGTCAGCCCGATTTCAGTCGCATCTTCCCCGAGGGCAACGAGCGCCCGAACCCGGCCTGACGCCACCCCATCCGCGATCTCGCGCAGTCGTGCGCCGGGATAAGTGGTGACGCCGAGAATCCGCGCTCCGTTGGTGTTCGGGTTCCGGTCGGCGCTCAGCAGAATATTATCCGAAGGGCCTGTTCGCGGGACGATGTCGATCAAATCGACGCCGAGCACGTTTGCGAACTGTCGCGTGAGCCAGAGTTCCTCATTCGTCATCCGGCCCGATGCGATGATCGCAATTTCCCAGCCGGTGAAATGTTTCAGCTGCGCTGCGGCATGCGCGATCGCGGTGTTCCAGTCGGCCGGAATCAATTTATCGCCGGAAAGAATTTCCGGTTGAAGGAGCCGTTTCTCCGATTGGAGGTAATCGAAGTTGAGCCGTCCATAGTCGCACATCCAACTCGAATTCACCGCGTCGTTCTCGCGCGGCGTCTGGCGGTAAATCACGTCTTCGCGGGTGCCGATCAGGGTGTTGCAACCAGTCGCGCAGCTTGTGCAAAAGCTTTTCGTTTCCTTCAGAAACCAGACCCGCATTTGGAAACGGAAGTCCGAGGATGTGAGCGCACCGACCGGGCAAATGTCGACGGTGTTGAGCGAGTAATTATTTTCGAGCCGCTTGCCCGGATGCGCGGTGAGAACGCTGTGGCTGCCGCGATCGACGAAGCCGAGCACGTCGTCCTGCGCGATCTCCTGGCAGAATCGAATGCAGCGCGAACAAAGAATGCAGCGCTCGTCATCGAGCGTCACGCGCGGGCCCAGCTCGACGTTCTTCGGCTTCTTCACCTTGTTCTCGAGGAACCGCGAATCGGCGCGGCCGTACTCGACGCTGAATTCCTGGAGCCGGCATTCGCCCGCCTGATCGCAGATCGGGCAATCGAGCGGATGATTGATCAGGAGGAACTCCATGACGCCCTTGCGGCATTCTTCGGCGAGCGGCGAGTTCGTCCGAATGCCCATCCCTTCTGCGACATCCTGCGCGCAGGAAATTTGCGGGCGCGGCATCCAGTTGATGACTGGTTTACCGTCGGCGCCCAGCTCTGGTTTGCGGTCGGGGCCCATCTTCGGCAGGCCCATTTCGATCAAACACATTCGGCAATTGCCCGGCGAGCTGAGCTTTTTGTGATAGCAATACCGCGGCACGTAACTGCCAGCCTGCTCGCAGGCTTCGATCACGCGCGTCCCTTTCGGGAACTCGCGCCAGACGCCGTTGATCTGGACGTTGACCATTTGCTGCGGCGCTAAAGTTTCGTCGGCCATTTGGATGAATCAGGAAAGCAGGAAAAAAGGAAAGATTAAGAACGGAAGTCGGGAGGGGAATCGGAACGCTCACGACAGAATCGCTTAATGGTTAAAGGCGCAGTTCCGAAATTCAAAAGCAGCCCATCTTGGAGATTCGTCGCCTTCAGATAACTGCGACCGATCGCGAAATGGATGTCTTCCAGCGCCTTGATGGCCTTCAACTCGACGACGATCTCATTCTCGACGAGAAAATCGAGACGGTGTTCGCCGATCTGATGGTCCTTGTAAAACAACGTGACTGGTTTTTGCCGAACGAACTGAATTCCGCTCAACGCGAATTCGACGCCGAGAGCTTCTTCGTAAATGCCCTCAAGAAATCCAGGCCCGAGGTTCCGGTGAACGCGAATTGCCGCAGCGATAATCCGGTCGGTGATTTCCGAGCTCCGTAATTCCTTTCCTGTTTTCCTGTTTTCCTGATTCATCAGATTCTTCCCGCCACTCCCGCTTTCTCCCAACCTGGATCGCGCGGCAGCGAAGTCGCGGGGATGGTTGATTCGTCGATTAATTCTTCCGGGGTAAATTCCGGCGGCATGGGCGGCGGGACAGGCTTCTGCGCCCGTGCCGCAAATTCATCGCGGAATTTCTCTACAAAACTTTGGGTCGGCCACGCGCAGGCTTCGCCAAAGGCGCAAATAGTCCGACCCGCGATGTTGTCCGCGACCGTCTTTAACGTGTCTGGATCTTGGGTCACGCCGCCGCCGAGCAGCATTCGGTCGGTGATTTTCTGCATCCAGAGCGAGCCTTCGCGACAAGGCGTGCATTGGCCGCAACTCTCGTGGGCATAGAATTGGTTGATGTTGTTCAGCGTCCAAAGCATGTCGCGCGTGTCATCGAGCACGATGACGCCGCCGGAGCCCGCCATCGATCCGGCTGCGGCGAGGGAATCGAAATCCATCGGGATTTCGTAGAGTGACACCTCCTGCTCAGCCATCGAGCCGTCCGGCTGTTTCAGTTTGAGTTTGAAATGCTCGTCGGCGCGCAAAACTTTCGCGGAACTTCCCCCGGGGATCACCGCCTTAACTTGTCGTCCATAGCGCGGACCGCCCGCCATGTCGTAAATCAGCTGGCCCATCGTCACGGCGCCGACTTCGATTTCGAAATAGCCCGGTCGCTGGACATCACCGCTCACGCAAACGATTCGCGTGCCGGTATTGTTCGGCCGGCCGAGGCTGGCGTACTTGCCGCCGCCCATCTCGATGATGTGTTTCACGTGGCATAGGGTCTCGACGTTGTTCACGATCGTCGGACACATGTAGAGGCCGAGCACGGCGGGAAAATACGGTGGCTTGATCCGCGGATAGGCGCGCTTGCCTTCGAGCGACTCGATCAAGCCGGTTTCTTCGCCGCAAATGTAAGCGCCCGCGCCGCGGTGAACGTAAATTTCGACGTCGAACCCAGTGCCGAGCATGTCGCGTCCGAGAAAATTTTTCTCACGCGCTTCCTCGATGGCGCGTTCGAGAATCTTCGCGCCTTCTGGAAACTCGCCGCGGATGTAGATGTAGGCCGTCTTCGCATTCAGCGCGAAACAGGAGATTAGGATGCCCTCGATCAACTGGTGGGGATCCTCGTGAATGATGTAGCGGTCCTTGAACGTGCCAGGCTCGGATTCATCCGCGTTGCAAATCAGATAGATCGGCTTCTTTTCATCGGCCTTGATGAAGCTCCACTTCACGCCGCAGGGAAAACCGGCGCCGCCCCGGCCGCGCAGCCCAGAAGTTTTGACTTCGTTCACGATCTCGGTGCGCGACATCGTGATTGCTTTCTTCAACTGCTCGTAGCCGCCATGGCGGAGATAGCAGTCGATGTCCGTGGTGTAATCCGTGCGGCCGATGTGTTGGAAAATGAGTCGGTGCTCCAGCGGATGGGGAGGGGGAGCGTATTTTCGATTTTGGATTTTCGAATTTCGATTGAGGAGAAGAGCTGCGTCGTCCGGTTGAACGTTTTCGAGCAACTCGTCCTGCACCATGCAGACGGGCGCGGTGCCGCAGCTGGCGAGGCATTCGACGAACTCGATGCTGTAATTGCCGTCTTTGCTTACCGAGACCGGAGTGTGCATTCCGTTGTCGTCGTGTTGACGACCGATTCCGGCCGAGGCACAGACACGCTCCATGACCTGGTAACTGCCGGCCATCGCGCAGCTCAGCGTCCGGCAAACACGGATGTGCGTCTTTCCGGCCGGCGCCTGCCGATACATGGGATAGAAGGTAACCAGCTCGAGTATGTTGATCGGTTGCAGCTCGAGCTTCGCGGCAATCCAGCGGACGCCTTCGTCGCTGATGAACCCAAATTCTTCCTGCCACAAATGGAGCAACGGCATCGCGGCGCTCCGTTTTCGATCGGCGGGATAACGCGCGATCGCGTCGTCCATCTTTCGCTCGAGCTCGGCGGAAATGCGTTTGTTCGTCGGTTCCACGGCAAACAACGCGCTCAATTATTCGGACAACGTGCTCGCCTTCGACTGCACCTTGTCGTCTTTAAAAACGATCGTAACCGATTCCTTGCCCTGCGCGTAAACGTAAGTTGTCTTTTTCAGCAGGACGAAATCCTTCGTGTCGATCGTGGTCGGCGGGCCGAGGATGGATTCGACCTGTTTTTTCGACATGCCGTCGGTGACCTCATCCACGTTCGCCTTCGTGATGGTCTTCGAATTGCAGGCCGAAATCGTGAACGCGAGCAAGACCGCGAACGCGAGGGCGCCAAAGGGCCGGCCAAAAATTTTCCGTAAATCACTCATCACTGTCTTCAATTCATCTGTCGCATTCGCCCATAACGAAGTCCAGACTGCCGAGAACAGCGACGACGTCGCTGATTGAGCAGCCAGGCAAAAGTTCGGGTAGGATGCTGAGATTCACAAACGACGGCGCGCGAATTTTCAAACGGTGCGGGACGCCGCCGCCCTTGCTGTTGATGTAGAATCCGAGCTCGCCTTTCGGATTTTCGGCAGCGAAATAAACCTCGCCGGGTGGCGCGTCGAGCCCTTCCGTGACGACGATGAAATGGTGAATCAGCTCTTCCATTTTCGTCATGACCCGCGATTTCGGCGGCGGCATATTTTTCCAATCAACCACGTTGATCGGACCTGGCGGCAATTTGTCGATCACCTGTCGAAGGATCAGCACGCTTTGCCGCATCTCTTCTACGCGCACGAGATAACGGTCGTAACAATCGCCCGCTGATCCGACGACGACGTCGAAATCGTATTTCTCGTAATCGAGGTATGGATGCTTGCGGCGCAGATCGTGTTCGACGCCGCAGCCGCGCAAGTTCGGGCCGGAAAGCGCGTAAGCGATGGCGCGATCGCGCGGGATCACGCCAATGTCCTTCGTGCGATCGACGAAGATCCGATTTCGCGTCAGGAGTTTGTCGACTTCGTCCAATTGCGGGATGAAGCCATTGAGAAATTTCTCCAGCTGCGGAATGAACGTCTCCGGCAGGTCGCGAATCTGGCCGCCGACGCGGGTGTAGGAAGTGGTGAAGCGCGCGCCGGTGAGAAGCTCGAAAAGATTATAGAGTTTTTCGCGCTCGGTGAACGTGTAGAGAAACGCCGTCATCGCGCCGAGATCAAGGGCCATGGCCCCGAGTCCCAGGAGATGCGAGGAAATGCGCGCGGTTTCGCAGCAGATCACGCGGATCGCTTTGCCCCGCGGCGGCAAATCCCAGCCCATCAGCTTCTCGACCGCGAGTGCGTAGGCGACGTTGTTCGCCAGCGGTGCGAGATAATCCAATCGGTCGGTGTAGGGGACGAATTGGTTGTACTGCATGTTTTCCGCGATTTTTTCGTCGCCGCGATGGAGATAGCCGACGTCCGGGATCGCCTTGGTGATGATTTCGCCATCGAGCTCGAGCACCAGCCGCAAGACGCCGTGGGTAGCCGGATGCGAAGGTCCCATGTTGAGCACCATTTTTTCGCCGATGTCGCCGAGAGTTTCCCGCATCCGGGCATCGGCGGCGGCGACCCGTGTCACGGGATCCGGAGATTCAATTTCGCGAGTGACAAATGCCATGGCCAGCCTCGGGTTTACGCTGGCGAGAGGGGCGCGCGGCGCAAGCGCAAAGTCGCCGTGGCGATAGCAGTTGTCATCGCAAAGCTGGCGGCGAAACTATGAATCAACATGGCAAAAAAGATCGCGCTGCTGTTTGCGGGCCAGGGAGCACAAAGTGTCGGAATGGGGCAGGAGCTGGCGGCCCATCATCCCGCGGCCGGGGAAATGTTTCAGGAAGCGGACCGAATTCTGGGACGATCACTGAGCGAGATCGCCTGGACCGGGCCGCTCGAGGAACTGACCAAGACGTCGAATTGCCAGCCCGCGCTTTACGTTCACGGTTTGGCTTGCCTGGCGGCGTTGCGAGGTGCGGCGGGCGAACTTCCGATCGCCGGAGCTGCGGGACTTTCGTTGGGCGAGTGGACCGCGCACGCCGCGGCGGGGACCTTTGATTTTGCGACTGGTTTGAAGCTGGTGGAAACGCGGGGGCGCTTGATGGATGTGGCGTGCGCCGCGACCGCGGGAGCGATGGCCGCGATGATTGGCGCGGACGAGAACACGGTGCGTGGTCTCGCAGCGGATACAGACGTTGACGTGGCCAATCTCAACGCGCCGGGCCAGATCGTGATCTCAGGCGAATCGGCGAAGGTAGAGCTCGCCATCAGTCTCGCGAAAGAACACGGCATCCGCCGGGCGACCTTGCTCAACGTCGCCGGCGCCTACCATTCGCGTCTCATGAATAGCGCCTACGAACAGCTCGAGGAACCATTGCTCGAAGCGACATTGCAGGCTCCGCGTTTCCCGGTCATGAGCAATGTGACCGGCGAGGCGGTCGAAACTCTGCCGGAGATTCGGACGGCGTTGCAAGAACAGGTGACGAGTACGGTCCGATGGACGGATTGCATGCAGACGCTGCTCGATCAGGGTTGCGATTTTTTCATCGAGCTTGGGCCAGGGGAAGTGCTAGCCGGGTTGCTGCGCCGAATTCAAAAGGACGCGCAGGTTGTCAGTGTGAGTGATCCGGCTTCTGTCCATGCTTGTGTAGAAAAATTGCGAGAGGATTAACGAATGACATTACAAGAGCGAATCGATGCGGACCTGAAGGATGCGATGCGCGCGAAAGAAGCGGGGAAGCTTTCTGTTCTTCGCGGGTTGAAGTCGGCGTTGAAGTACGCCGAGATCGAAAAAGCGGATGCGGGGTTGGACGATTCCGCCGCTGTTCAGGTGATTCGTAAACAAGTCAAACAGCGGCAGGATTCGATCGAGAGTTTCGAGAAAGGCGGGCGACCCGAGCTAGCGGCGAAGGAAAAGGAAGAGCTCGAGGTTCTAAATGCCTATTTGCCGAAGGGATTGAGCGCTGAAGAACTATCCGCGCTCGTTCGAGAGACCATTGGCGAAGTCGGCGCGACATCGAAGGCGCAGATGGGCGCGGTGATGAAGGCGCTGCAGGCGAAAGTATCGGGGCGAGCCGATGGCAAGACGCTAAGCGGGGAAGTACAAAAACAGTTGGGATGAAGAAAACGCCGAACGCCGAACGCCCAACGCCGAATGCTGAATGGAAGGCATCTGCATTCGATATTGGGCGTTGGGCGTTGGGCGTTCGGCGTTTTCTTCCCTCTTCATGCTAAGCGCCATCATCGTCGCAGCGGGCAGCAGCCAACGGATGGGGTTCGACAAACTGCTGGCTTTGCTGGGCGAAAAACCGGTTCTCGCTCACACGATCGATGCATTCGAGCGGACGCCGTCGATCGATGAAATTATCTTGGTCGCGCGCGTCGAGCGAGTGGCGGAATTCGAAGAACTCGTTAGGCAAAATGGTTTCAAGAAGATCACGTGCGTTATTGCGGGTGGAGAACTGCGTCACGATTCAGTTCGCGCCGGCCTGGGGCGGGTTGGTGAAGACGCCACTCATGTTGCGGTTCACGATGCGGCCCGGCCGTTGGTAACGCCAGAGCAGATCGAACGTGTGTTTGAACTCGCGCGATTGCATGGCGGGGCGGCGTTGGCGGAGCCGATCACAAGCACCGTGAAGCGCGCCGACGAAAATTGCGTCGTCACGGGCGGCGTTCCCCGCAAAAATCTCTACGCGATGCAGACTCCGCAGATTTTCGCGCGCGACCTGTTGGACGAGGCTTACGGCAAGATTGGGGCCGCGAATCTCGCGGTTACAGATGAAGTTTCCGCCATTGAGCATCTCGGCGGGAAGGTGGTTCTCGTGCCCAACGACGACTGGAACGTCAAGATCACGTATCCGCGCGATCTGCTTCTGGCCCAGGCCGTCCTGGCCCGCCGCGCCTAGATTTTCCTCGCTTCCGGAATTTCGCCGACCAGATCGACAAGCGTCTTTATGTCGGTCTCTCGAAAGGAGCGGCTTCTTTTCCACTTCGTCGCGGGCGTGATTTCGCCGGCCCGGAAAAGTTGGCCGTTTTTCCACACCCAGGCTTCCGCGTTGTAAGGGCCGACCCGCCGCGGATCGCTCCAGGTGTGAATCGAAACTAATTGCGACGTCACGGCGGCGGCGATGTGCATCGGACCGCTGTCGACGCTGATCACGAAGCGGGCGGCGCGAATCAACCAAATGAGTTGCAGTAGAGTGGTCTGATTCAAAAGATTCACGCAATTCTCCGGGACCGCGATCTTGCGGGACGATTTGCCAACGATCACGACCCGGATGGGGTCGAACGCTTCGCAAAATCTTTCGACGACGGAAGTGCGCAACGATTTGCGATTTCCGCGCGAGAAAGGGTGGAGGAGCACGAACGGCGGGAACGGATCGAAGCGCGGCAGAGGGTCGCCGCTGGGCAAAGGGAACCGCAGCTCACGAATCGGCGCGCCGAAGGCTTCCGCGAGTTTTAGATAGCGATCGACGGCATGGGCGCGCCGATCCACTTTCGCTGTTCGGTTATAAAAAAAGCGCGAGCCTTCGCGACCATCGCTCATTCCCCAGAACTCGCGGGCGCCACTGATTTTTCCGATAAGCGCGCTGCGCAACAGTCCCTGGAAATCGAGCGCCACGTCGGGGTGCAGCGATCGCGTTTTCTTGATCCATGGCCAGAAGGTGCGAGGCGCGTTCAAGGCCGCGAACTCGCCGCGCGGAAAAATATGGACGTGGTTCACGTCCGGATTACCGCGCAGCAAAGGGGCCCACTCCGGATTGATCACCCAGGTGACTTCGGTATCCGGATTCGCGTCGCGAATCGCCGCCACCGCCGGCAAGGTGTGAACGATGTCACCGAGCGAGCTCGGCTTGATGACCAGAATGGAACGGATTTCAGATTTCAGATTTCAGATTTCAGATTGAAACCGGACCAATCTGCAATCTGAAATCTACAATCGGCAATCTCTCACCGGCCAAGTTTCAAACGCTCCGCCAGCAGACGCGGCAAACCGGCCTTGATGATTTTTTCCTGTGCCGTGGCGAGGTCGTATTTCACCCGGCGTTGTTCGACGACGTTTTTCTCGACGTGATAAATGCAGTAGGCCGCCCGCCAGTCGCCATCCCGCGGCTGACCAACGCTGCCTGTATTGATGAGATATTTTTTTGCCGGCTCGATCGTGAGCTGGTCGACCTTCACCCGTTTGACGCCGTCGTCACGAACAAAGGCGCCGGCCACGTGGGTGTGGCCGAAGAAGCAGACGGTGGTGTCTTGATGAGGGAAGCTCGCCGCGGCGTCGAGAGTGTTGAAGACGTATCCCCATTGCCCGGGCGAATCGAGAGTCGCGTGGACGATCGTGAAGTCGCGGACTTGCTGCGATAGGGACAAGTTTCGAAGCCATTTTTTGTCAGCCTCAGTCAACTTTTCGCGCGTCCAATTGATGGCCATTTCGGCCAGCGCGTTGAAATCACGGGACGATTCCTCGAGCGATGCCTGCTCGTCGTGATTTCCTTTGACGACCGGACATTCCATCTTCTGGACGATCGCAACGCACTCACGAGGGTTGGCGTTATACCCGACGACGTCGCCGAGGCAGATGTAGTCCGTGCAATCGCGTTCACGCGCGTCGGCCAGGACGGCCTCGGTCGCTTCGAGATTCGCGTGGAGGTCGCTGAGAATGGCAATGCGCATTGACGACAAGAGCGGCCAACGCCGCCCTTAGTCGGGTATCCGCTGATCTGGCGGAATGTTCAAATGAATTTCGAGCCGTTTGAGGTGGCGAAGCAGGGTCGGAAGCCGCTCCTGTTCGCCGCGGTCGTAAAGGGCTCGCAGTTCCGCATAGGCTTCGGATTCGCGTCCGGAACATTCGGCTAGTTCGTAGGCGGCGAAGCGCTGGGTGTAGCTGCGCGCGCCGGGAAGGGCTGCGGCCTTCGCGAAGAATTCCGAGGCGTGCGCGTGGTCTTTAAACTTGTCGCGATAAAGGCGGGCGAGTGCCTCGTACAACTCCGGACGGTCCGGATTATTCTTGATCCCCCGCTCGAGAAAATCTTTCCCGAGCTGGAAATATTCGCGGGCGGCTTTGAGGCGAAGGGCCTCACGCGGCTGATGAGGATCGTTCATCGCGGCGGCGCTGGCGTTCCAAGCCATGTGCCACGCTGCCGTGTCCCAAAATAGAACGGCGCGCGGCTGCAAGGTGGTGACTTGCCGAAACAAGAACAAGAGGCGGCCCCATTCGGTCCGTTCCCACGCTCCATGCGCCTCGATGAAAAGGGCGTCCCCGACCAACGAACGAAATCCGTTGAGCGCGGCCACGAACCCCAACTGACCAAGTTGCTCCCGCAAATCGAGATTGAAATCGATCGCCTGGAAATGGAGCCGGCGATGCGTCTCCGTCAGTCCGTGTTCCAGTGGGACACGCACTGCGCCGAAAAGAAGAAGGGTGAGAAGGATCGCCAGCGTGCGCCTCATAATTCCTTCCGGAAAAAAGCGGCCCACGCGAGAGCCAGATAAAAGGCGATATAGAACACTCCCATCGCGAGTGTTTTCAAAAGGACCTCGAGCGGGATCGCGTTTCCCGCGGCGAGGTCGTCGGTGAGGTTGAACGATTGCAGGTCGGGAAAAAGCAAAGCGACAACGGCGAGAAAAGTTTTTGTGAGCCAGCCGGTGCCGTTAGTTTGGAGCCAGTATTCGCGCGCGATCGGTTGGAGATGGCCGATGAAATAAACGAATGCCATCACGATCATCGTGAAGATCGTGCTCGTGGCGAAGGTGGATATGAAGAGAGTGAGCGCCGCGAGCAGGCATGCCTTGGCGTAGATCAGGGCGACGCCGGAAAACAGGTTCGGGTTGAAGGCGGAAGCGCGAATAAGTCGCAACGCTTCCGCACGTTGTTCGGTTGGCGCTGTCCTCATCTGCCGTGCGGTCTCGCCAAGGACGCTTTGTTCTCGAAGAACGAGCACGAGAAAAAAAAGAGCGCTCATGGCAATGAGACTGAGCGCGAGGAGGAAGAGAACTCCGAACAGTTTCCCGGCGAGATATTCAAAGCGGGAGACCGGCTTCGCGAGAACGGTGTAGGCGGTGCGGTCCTCGATTTCCTGAGGTACCAGTCGAGCGGTGGCGATGACCGCAAGGAGCGAAGTGAAAAGGCTCATCGCGCCCAGCGCGACATCTTTTAGGACCTGGAACTCCTGCTGAAACGTCATCTGCGCCATGAGCACCGAGCTGCCGATCAGGACCAGCCCGAACAAGAGGAGAACGTAGAAGATCTTCAGGCGCGTCAGCCCCATGAACGTGTTCGCGGCAACCGCGGTCAGGCGGCCTAACGAGAGGAGGCGCTGTGCGCGATTATTCATCCGCGCGTTTCGCGGTCGCTTCGAGGAACAGTTGTTCTAGGGAAGTGCGCGGTGGACCGCGTTCGATGACGCGGGCGCCCGATTGGGCCGCCAGAAATTCTATTTGATGGAGCAAATCCGCCGAAGCGCCTTCCACGACAAACTGCGTTTGGTTTTCGACATCCAGCAGTTTCGGGAGCGGACCTTCACGAACCAAAACCCCGTTCGCCAGAATGCCGACGCGATCGCAAATCTCCTGGACGTGTCCGAGCAAATGCGATGAAAGCAGGACGGTGACGCCGCGGCTCTTCAGCGCCAGAATCAGATCACGAATTTCGCGCGTCCCGGCAGGATCGACGCCCGCCGTCGGTTCGTCGAGCACGAGCAGAGCGGGTTCTGCGATCAATGCCTGCGCCAGCCCAATCCGTTGGAGCATTCCTTTGGAATAACCGGCGAGCCGGCGCTTTCCTGCATTCGTTAGGCCGACCAGTGTCAGCATTTCTTCGACGCGATTCTTCAAGTCCGCTCCACGCAGTCCGCAAAGTTTTCCGTAAAACCGAAGCGTCTCTTCACCGGTCAGGAATTTGTAGAAGTACGGACTCTCCGGCAAAAATCCGACCGCTTCCCGGCTGGCAACGCGATCGCTGTCGCGTCCAAAGATCCGGACGTGTCCGCGCGTCGGAGTAACGAGCCCCATGATAATTTTCAGGGTCGTGCTTTTTCCCGAACCGTTCGGCCCGAGCAATCCGTAGACTTGGCCGGCCGCAACTTCGAGATTGAGATCGCGCACGGCGACGACCGGAGGCCCTCGAAAAGGGGTCGGGAAAAATTTTGTGACGTTGGTAAGCGCGACGGGGGGGTCAGTCATGCCGAATTTCGAACCCCCGAAAAGCCGGAGGTTCGGCGAGCGGGGATTCGCTGTGCTTCTTGATATGAGCACGGAGCTCGCTTTGCAAGATCGCGTCCAGAAACGCGTGCACCTCTTCGTCTTCGCCGGTCGCCTGTAGTTCGACGCGGCCGTCGCGGAGATTGCGAACTGACCCAGTCACGTCGAAGCCTTTCGCGATATTTCTGACGGACCAACGAAAGCCGACGCCCTGGACGTTGCCTTCGTAAAACACCTGCACGGATGCGCTCATGCATCCGAAGATTGATGTCGCTTCGCTTGCGCGGCAAGCGCGCTGCGTTCTACGGCTCCGGCGGAGCGACTGGCAATTCCGCTGGCGGCAAGGCTTCTGGAGGCGGAACCAGCCGGGGATCGTCTGAGTTCAATTGAAACTGCTCGACCGCCGGAGATGTCGACGGTGTCGCGAGCGGATCGACTTTTGGAGCGGAAACGGACGCGATCAGATTCGATGAAGCGGGACGAAGCTCTTCGCTCGAGACGTAGCCTTGCTCGCCCGTCGCGGCGATTTCGACTTTGCTGAAGCCGAAGGAGGGGCGAATCAATTTGACCACGGTTTCCTTCGAAAGCGTCTTGTCAGGATCGCGGCCAGTCTGCGGTCCGTGACGGAAGAACGCTGCGGAATCGACCGACACAACGAAAAGTTTTGCCTCGCGTTTTGCGGGGGTCGTGGTGGTTTGCGTTGTCTTGGTGGCGTTGGAACAGCCGGCGATAATCACGGCCAGGAGCGCAAAAACGGGGAGCAAACGAGACAGGTTCACGCCGCGGATTTAAGCACGTGGCGGGCCACGTTATTTATAGGAGTAGACGAGGCAAACGGTCGACGGTTCGCCCTCCAGCAGGCTGACCGCGACGAAATATTGACCGCTCGTGGTCGGAGAAAACCCTGCTGAAGCGCGTTCGCCTTCGTTGTAATTTTCCGTTGTGATCGGCTTGCCGCTTTCATCGTAAAGGTCGACGGCGATTTTCTTCGCTTTGTCGTTCGCGGCCGCCGCCGAAAACCAATACTGATTGCCGGCATACAGATTCACCGCGACGACGGCACGATCCTTCGGCTTGAGTTGTCCCGCCCAGTGGCCATCCCGTAACTTGAATCCGTCGTTTTGGAACGCGCCGGTCAGATCGAGGACCTGTTTGTGGGCCTCCACTTCGTCATCGGTCTCGGCCCAGGCCAGCGCCGCTGCCGCAGCCAGAGCGACGCCCACGAGAAACAGAACGCGCATTTTCATTTCGCGTCCTCCTTGCGCTGAATCTCGTCGATCAGTTTCCCGACCGCATCGTTCAGCTTCTTCACTTCATCCAAGGTGGGGCCTTTGCTGGATTGGAACGCGACCAGTTTCTCGATGCCGGTCAGCTGATCGCTTACGCTTTTGACCAGCGGTTCGTTCCGCAATTCCGGGCTGATATCGTTCATCTTCGCGTGAATGAAACTGACCACGGCTGGCTGCCGCAAAACCTTGCCGCTTTGCTCATCGTAATTTTTGATGATCGATGCGCTGACCGCTTGCGTCCCGCGAATCCAGCCGCCCAGGCTGACCAAAATGATGAGGTCCTGGTCGTGGTTCGATTGCATCGAAGTCTTCACTTCGTTCTGGGTCGCTTCGAGTTCTTCATGGAGCGCGTCCCACTCGCCGGTCTCGGCAAACGCATTGATGCTGTTACCGCGGCGGAGCACGTTCTCGCTTACGCCGAGCGCCTTCGCGAGCTTGATAATGTCAGTACCGATGTTCTTCACCTGCTGGCTATCCTGCGCTTCGACCGCGATAAAACCATCGGCGATAAGGCCGCCGAGATTAAGCGCGATCTGGGCGCGGTTGCGATAGGTCATCGGAATCGGCGTCCGATATTGGCTCGTCCAATCCGGTTTCCCCGGTTTCTCGAGCGCCGCAAAAAGTTCACCCGGAGTCGGGATCGTAAGGGAATCGATCTTGATCGCTTTCGCCAATTGATCCTGCGAAAGCGCGGCCGGTTCGGCGGCGAATCCGAGCGACGCGCAGGCCAGCCACGCCATCGCTCCAGTGGCGATCCCGAATCTCATGTGACCGAGACTATCCGCGCCGGAACGGCTTTGCCAATGGGAAACGCGCAAAACAAATTTGCGCCGTGGGCGACAAGCTGATGTAATCCCGCGGATATGTCGCCGACGACCATCGCCAGAATCAATGCACGTGAAATTTTGGATTCACGCGGGAACCCGACGGTCGAGGTGGATGTGCATCTGGACGGCGGCGCGATGGGGCGGGCGGCTGTGCCCAGCGGCGCCAGCACGGGCGAGCACGAAGCCTGGGAGTTGCGCGATGGCGACAAGAAACGTTACGGCGGCAAAGGAGTGACGAAAGCGGTTCGCAGCGTGACGGAAACGATCGCGCCGGCGATCGCCGGATGGGACGCCCTGGAGCAAGCGAAGATCGATGAAAAGCTGATCGCGCTCGACGGGACGCCAAACAAAAAAAATCTGGGCGCGAACGCGCTTCTCGGGGTTTCGCTCGCGACCTCTCACGCGGCGGCGGTGGCGTCGGGCGTCTCGCTCTTTCGTTATCTCGGAGGCAATTCCGCGCGGACCCTTCCGGTCCCGATGATGAACATTCTGAACGGCGGCGCCCATTCCGATGCGCCAATCGATTTCCAGGAGTTCATGATCATGCCGAAAGGCGCGCCAAGTTTTCCGGAAGCGCTTCGGTATGGCGCGGAAGTTTTCCACGCGTTGAAAGGCGTACTGCACGATCGAGGCCTTTCGACCGCCGTCGGTGACGAAGGCGGGTTCGCGCCGAACCTCGATTCGGCGGAGGACGCGCTCGATTGCATCGGCCTCGCGGTGGAAAAAGCCGGCTACAAATTTGGCGAACAGATTTTCATCGCGCTCGATCCGGCAGCTTCGGAATTCTTCGACAAAGAACAAAACGCTTACGTGTTCAAGAAGTCCGATGGCTCAAAACGGACGGCGGAAGAGCTGGTCGATTATTATGAGGTTCTCTCGAAACGGTTCCCGATCATCTCGATCGAAGATGGTTGCGCGGAGAACGACTGGGACGGCTGGAAAAAATTGACGGCCCGTCTCGGGAAAAAGATCCAGCTCGTCGGCGACGATCTTTTCGTGACGAACGTCGAGTTTCTTCGGAAAGGAATTTTGGAAAGCGTAGCCAATTCGATTTTGATCAAAGTAAACCAGATCGGCACGCTGACGGAAACGCTCGCCGCCATCGATCTGGCGACGAAAAATAATTACACGGCCGTGATCAGTCATCGTTCCGGTGAAACCGAAGACACCACCATTGCCGACATCGCGGTGGCGACGAACGCGGGCCAAATTAAGACCGGATCGCTTTGCCGAACGGATCGGGTGGCGAAGTACAACCAGCTGTTGCGGATCGCCGAGGAACTTGGTGACAACGCGGTTTACGGCGGTAAAATGCGCTAGTGGAAAATTCGGGCTATGGCGACTTTCGCGCGCGGCGTGAGGCCACAGTCTGGCAACGTCTCAACAGCGTTCTGCGCGTCCTGCTCGGGCTCGCCGTTGTGCTTGTGATTGTGAGTCTGTTCCTTCCGCTCTACAAGAAGCGCGTCCAAAGCCAGAACGAAATCGATAACCTGCAAAGCCAGGTCAACGATCAGAAGATCATGCTCGCGCGCCAAACCCGGGAAGTGCATCTGCTCACAAGCGATCCCGTCTATCTCGAAACGATCGCGCGCGATCGTCTCGATCTGATGAAGGAAGGCGAAACTATCTTTCGCCTCGAGCCGCCGCCGGCGGTGAAGAAGTAGGTCATCCCGAGCGAAGTCGAGGGCCCCGCTCGAATGTCACTCGACTAACACGAGGTCCCTCGACTTCGCTTCGCTCCAAGCGGGATGACGGCAGATGCTCACTCGTTAGGTATCGAAAGATAGTTCTTGCCCAGCTCTTAACGGCTCGATAAACCGGGAGCCCCGTCACCTTTCATTCCTTCCTATGAGACTGAAACATAAACTCACGTACGCTGCTCTCTTTGCTCTCGTCGTTTCCTTTAACCGAGCCGAGGCACAACTAACTTACGAGGTCACTGATCTCGGCACGCTGGGCGGAACGACCAGCAGTGCCAGCACCTCCGGGCAGCAGAATTTTAATGCGGCTGGAATGATCGTCGGTTCTTCAACGACGAGCGATAACGCCGAACACGCCTTTCTCTACACGAACGGGCAGATGTTCGACTTGAACACGCTTTGCGATTTAGCGAACAGCAACTTCAAGACGCTAACGGTGGCGAAGGCCATCAACGACGATTGTGTAATCGTCGGCGACGGCGTCACTCTGAACGGTGAAAAGCATGCGTTCATGCTTACGCCAGCATTGGTGGATGGAGGACGCTGGTCCTATCGCTGTTGCCAGTGGGTGTGGATCCAGGATGGCGGCGGCTGGTGGTGGGAATCGAGTTGCTGTTGCTACAAATGGCACGGTGGCGGGGGAGATCATCCGCCTGCTCCTCCCGGACCGCCGCATTGTTGGTGGTGGCCGCTGCCGTGTCCTACGGATTGCGGATGTCAGCCGCCTCCGCCTCCGCCGAACTATGTCTATTGCTGCATCAAGGGCCACATCGTCTTGACGACGGCCGAGGACTGCGCCGCCAAGGGCGGGCAGCGTTTCGATTCGCTCGAAGAAGCGCGGAAGAGCTGCAAACGCTACTGGTATTGCCTCGACAAGAAAGTCGTCGAAACGACCTGGACTGATTGTCAGACGCGAGGTCTCCAGTGTTACGATACGCCGGCTGAAGCGAAACGGAACTGCGACGCAAAACTCTGCTGGGTCTGTGTCGATGGGAAGGTCATCAGAACGACCGACGTCGAGGCGGGCCGGAAGGGTTGGCATTGTTTCCCGACAGAAGAAGAAGCGCGGAGAGATTGTAACCCGCCCGACTGCTGGTATTGCATCGACGGTAAACCGGTCCGCGGCACTGAAGCAGAAGCTCGTGCGCTCGGACTGAAGTGTTATCCCACCGCGGAAGAGGCGCAGCGGCATTGCGAGAAGTTGTGCTGGTGCTGCATCCAGGGACCGAATGGAAAGCAATTAGTGCGAACAACGGAGGCCGAGTGCCAGGCGCGGGGCGGTCAATGTTACAGTTCCCCGGAAGAGGCGCGTCGTCGCGGTTGCGGGGTGAAGATGTGCTGGATCTGCGTCGACGGAAACGTCGTCCAGGTCTCGGAGGATGACGCGCGGGCTCGAGGACGGCAGTGTTACCCCACGAAGGAAGCGGCCCAGCGGGAATGCAAGATGTGTTGGGTGTGCGAGAACGGCCAGGCAGTGCAGATGAGCGAAGCCACCGCGCGAAGCAGAAATCTGCCGTGTTATCCTTCGCGAGGGGAAGCGCTGCGGAATTGCAGGCCGAAAACCAATTGCTGGGTCTGCCGAAATGGGCAGGTCGTTCAGGTGAGCGAGGCGGAGGCCGCGGGAGCGGGCAGATGTTATCCGACCCGCGAAGAAGCGATGCGGGATTGCAAACCGAAAGATAACAAGTGCTGGGTCTGCGTGGGCGGACAGGTCACTCAGCTCACCGAAACGCAGGCCCGGGGCAGGGGCTTGCAATGTTATGGATCCCGCGAAGAAGCACTCCAGAATTGCCGGCCGAAAGATAAGACGTGCTGGACTTGTGTGGGCGGACAAGTGGTGCAGCTCACCGAGGAACAGGCCCGCGCGAGAGGCGGTCAGTGCTACGGATCACGAAGAGAAGCGGCCGCGGCGTGTAATAGCTCGAAGCCGAAAACGACTCCAACCCCTTTCCGGCCTCGCAACCCGCGTCCCAAGGCTTCGCCGACGCCGACCCAAATAAGATAGTAGCGTCCAGTTCCGACACCGTTATTGTTGGTCATGGCCAGCGAAGTTCCGGTGATCGAACCAGAAGCACTCCAATCGCGCGTGCGCGAATTGCGGAGGTTTCTTTGACGTCCCGAAGCTAGAAGGAGAACTTCGCGCGCTCGAAGAGCGGATGTCGGCGGCCGACTTTTGGTCGAATCGTGAACGGGCTCAGGGCGACGTCGAAGAAGTCTCGCGCCTCCGTTCGCTGCTGAATCCGTTGCGCGAGCTGGAGCGCGCGGTTGCTGATTTCGAAGCGCTCCGGCAACTGGCGGTTGAGGAACCGGACCCGGCTCATCGCGCGGAAGCCGAAAAGGAATTGGCCCACGAACAGGCGCCGTTGCTTCATCGGCTCGAGGAGTTCGAGCTGCGGCAATTTCTTTCGGGCGAGAACGACCGGGCCAACGCCTTTCTTACCATCCACTCCGGCGCGGGCGGGACCGAATCGTGCGATTGGGCGGACATGCTCTTGCGGATGTATCAACGCTGGATTGAGCGGAGCGGTTTCACGGCGCAAACCATCGACGTGCAAGTGGGCGAGGAAGTCGGAATCAAATCGACGACGTTGCTGGTGCAGGGCGAATACGCTTACGGTTATTTGAATCCCGAGCGCGGCGTCCATCGGCTCGTCCGGATTTCGCCCTTCGATGCGAACAAACGCCGGCACACCTCGTTTGCCAGCGTCGATGTCGTTCCGGAAATCGCGGACTCGACGCCGGTTGAAATCAATCCGGCGGAGATCGAGGTCGACACGTTCCGCGCGGGTGGGAAAGGAGGCCAGAACGTGAACAAGGTCGAGACCGCTGTGCGGATCGTTCACAAACCGACTGGAATTGTGGTGGCCTGCCAGGCGGAGCGCAGCCAGGGCCGCAATCGCGAGCTCGCCCTAAAAATGTTGAAGGCGAAGCTCTACGAGATTGAGCAGGACAAAAAGCGGGCCGAGATCGATCGCCAGTACGGCGAGAAAGGCGATGTGGCCTGGGGCAGCCAGATTCGATCGTATGTTTTCCAGCCCTATCAAATGGTGAAAGACCATCGGACGGGCGCAGAGACAAGCGACGTCCAAGGGGTGATGGATGGCGACATCGACCTGTTTATCCAGGCAAAACTGCGCGGACAAAAAGCGAAGAAGGGCGAGGGGAAGGACGAGATTTGATCTTCCTGCTCATGCTCATGATCCTGATCATGATCCTTCGGGCGAACATGACCGCTCCCGAGATCAGGAGCACGATCATGATCAGGAGCAGGAGATAATTAATTCGGCGGCGGACTGAGATCGTAAATCTCCACGAGACCGATGCCCGTGGCGCCGTTCGATCCGCGCACGATAGCGGTGTAGCTGCCGGGATTAAGCGTTGCCTGAAGCGCGGACTCGTTTGGGTCCGAAGGCGCCAGGTTTTCCGATTGAATCTGGGCCGCGTTCGGACCACTGCCCCAATTGTCATTGGACGCGAGGAGCGCGCCGCTCGCGTCACGCAATTCCACCGCCGGATCGCTCAATGGCTGATTAATGCCGGCCGCCACGAGTGAAGGGCCAAGCGCGCGCACCACGATGTTCTTCGACTGCGTCCCGCCCACAATGAAACCGCCAATGAGCAGTTGATCGCCGCTCTGCACCTGACCGCGAGTAGAAATATTCCCAGCCCGTCCACCACTCGTGTGAAGATCGTATAATTCCACCACAGCCGTGCCGGTCACGTCTCCATCGCCGTTATCAAATGACCTAACGACTACTGTATAGGTGCCCGGATTGAGCGTGGCCAGGATTGCTGATTCCTGGCTGTTTGAAGGGTCGAGATGATAACTGGCGATTGTGCTGGCCCACGAATCGTCGATCCAATCGTCGCTGGTTGCGAGGGTGATGTCGTTACCGCCACTCGTACTGTGCAGTTCGATCACCGGATCTTTCAACGCGTTCGTAATGCCGAACGCCGGAAGCGAATTACCGATACCGCGCAGAATTACCGTGGCTGGCTGCGAGCCCTGGATGATAAAGCCGGCGATTACTGCGTTGTCGCCAAGGCCAACCACGGCACGGGTGGCCAGATTCACCAGGTTCGGCGCGGGGACCGAGTTCTGAAACGCCGGACCGCTATCGTAAACGCTTTTCGCGCCGTTTATGTCGTCGCTCTGCAGATTGTCGATGTTACTGACGATTGAATTCATGATCGCGTTAACAGTCTGTTTCGGACTGGCTTGATCCGGATGATCCAGGCCGACAACGTGGCCAAATTCATGCAACGCGACCCTGCGAAAATCGATGACCTGACCCGACAAATTGCCGCGATAGGAATCCCATTGCCATGCCGAGTTAAAAGTAACGTCTGTTTCCATGAAATGATTGTCGCGCGTGAAAAGCAGCGTAGTCGCGAGCGTATTCGTCCCAAAAGTTTTGCCGTAGACCGTATCCGACATCAGAACCGAGACGTTTGAATCGTATTCTGAGGGTGGCAGGATCGAGTCGCGGTCGACCGCGAACTTCATGTGCACCAGAAATTGGTTCCAGATGTTGAGCGCGCTCTCGGCCACGGCGTTCAAGGAAGGCGCCCCATCGGACATCGGGCCACCAGCCGGAAGCGATAAGTGCATCAGGACCGTGCGATTCTTGTTCCATTCGAAGTTTACCCCGTTGTCGTCAAATTCGCGGACGTAGCCGTGGGCTTGGGTGACGCCGAAAATGATCGTGATCGCGGCGGTGAGGGTGAGGAGTCTGGTGGCGAACATAGTTCTTAAGGAAAGAGCGTGGAAGCTACTTCATTTCCCGCTCTCGACAAGCCGGAGTCGCGCTTTGGGATCGAATTTTCCGCGATTGAATTTTCGGCAGCAGTCCAGGCACGCCACCGTCCGCTTGAGCCGGCGGACCCGAGGAAATTCCTTCCCGCACCGGGCACACTTGTAGAGGAAACGGCGCTCCCGTTTCTTCACGGGAAAGGGCAGGGTATGGCAGCGCGCTTCATCCGCGATGCTGAGATCGCGGCAAGCTCGGCGCCACTCCGCACCGTGCGGCGAAATTCGCCGGCGCCCGGCTCGAAATTGCGCGAGCAAATGCGCGAGCTCATGGCGCAGGGTGCGGTCGATTTCCGCCGCGTCGTGTTCGCGGAGTCGCGGATTCAGCGAAACGAGATTACGGTGCGAATCCGCGCGGCCGGCGGCGCTAAAGAGCCGGGCATTCCATTCCACGTGAATTACGCGGCCGAGTTCCTCGGCGCCGAGGGGACCGAGAATTTCGCGCGCTGTCGCTTCGAGCGCGGAATCGCGTCCGAGAACGACGAGCGTTGGCTTCGAGGGGAAAACGAAGTCGAGCTGCCTAAACAGCGGCATAGGCGATACGCTTATCGGCGCTAGCAGAGCGAACGCGGTTAATGACGCGCCCGACAATCATCGCAGCCCGATCGATTTCTTCCTCGGTCGTCTCGCGGCCTAACGAGAAGCGCACCGCGGCGCCCGCGAGTTCCAACGGCAAACCCATCGCCAGCAAGACGTGCGATGCCACGACCGACCCGACCATGCAGGCAGAGCCGCTCGAAGCGCAGACCCCTTCGAGGTCCAGTCCCATCAGGATCGTTTCCGAGCTCAGGCCAGGGAAGCTGACGTTGAGCGTGTTCGCGAGACAATTGGAATCGCTCCCGTTTCGGATTGCGTCCGGGCAAGCCGCGGAAATTTTTTCCCACAATCGATCGCGCAAACGCTCTTCGCGTTTTTGTTCCTGCTCTCGATCCCTCAGAACGAATTCGGCCGCGGCTGCCATTCCCGCGATGGCCGCCACATTTTCCGTCCCCGGGCGCCGCTGATTTTCATGGGCGCCGCCGAACTGAATCGGCTCGATGGGGATTCCAGCGCGAAGATAAAGAAGGCCCGCTCCTTTCGGTCCGTAAAATTTGTGCGCGGCGAAACTGGCGGCGGCGAGGCCGCTCCTCGCGAGATCGGTTTCCATTTTGCCGAAGGATTGGACCATGTCGCTGTGCAGAAGAACCCCGCGTTCCTCACACAGTCGCGCCAACTCTTTCATCGGCTGGATCACGCCAGTCTCATTGTTCGCGGTCATGATGGAAACCAAGGTCGTGTCGCTCCGGATGGCGCGGCTGAGTTCGTCCGGATCGATTAGAGCGCGTCGATCGACGCGCAGAAACGTGACCTCGAACCCCTCCCGCTCGTGCAGATGTTCGAACGCGTTCAGGACGGCGTGATGCTCTGTGCTCGCGCAAATCAAATGCCGGCCGCGGTTCGCGTGCGCTCGCGCCAGTCCGAGCACAGCGAGATTGTTCGATTCCGTGCCGCTGCTCGTAAAGATGACCTCATGCGGTTTCGCGCCGAGCAATTCCGCCAGCCGGTCGCGCCCGTCATCCACCGCCGCGCGCGCTTCGCGTCCGGCCGCATGGACACTGGATGGATTGCCGTAATGTTCCGAGAGAAACGGCTCCATCGCCGTCCGCGCCGCGCCTCCCAACGGCGTCGTCGCGTTGTAATCGAGGTAGATCATCTCAACCCGCGTTACGCCGTGAAATCCTTCGCTCCCGCGCGTCGCTTCGGTACGATCTGGAGTTGTTTCTCCTCGTAATACACCAACGAATCCGGCGGCACACTCTGGATGAGGAATACGTTGCCGCCGATCGTGCTTCGCGCGCCGATCACCGTTTCACCACCGAGCACAGTCGAGTTCGGATAGATCGTCACGTCGTCTTCCAAAGTCGGATGGCGTTTCCCGCCCTTCTTTATTTTGCCGTGCTCGTCTTTTTGAAAACTGCGCGCGCCCAGCGTCACGGCGTGATACAACTTCACCCGCGTCCCGATCTCGCAAGTCTCGCCCACCACGACTCCCGTCCCGTGATCGATGAAAAAGTGCGGGCCGATTTTTGCGCCCGGGTGAATGTCGATTCCCGTCCGGGTGTGGGCCCATTCCGTCATGAGTCGCGGAATCAGCGGCACTTTTCTTTCGTAAAGCAGATGCGCCATTCGCTGGATCGCGATCGCTTCAATCGCCGGATACGCAACAATCACCTCCTCGTAACTGGTTGCCGCCGGATCGCCTTCATAGGCCGCGTCGACATCCGTCCAGAGGACTTTGCGCAGCCGGCCCAGTTGCGACATGAACCAGATCAGGATCTCTTCCGATTTTATATCGGCCGTGTCGCGGTCGAGTTGGTTAAAGCTTTTGGAAATCTCCGGCTTCATCTGGGCATGGAGCCTTCGAATGCGACTCCGGGTCACGTCGGGCAGGTCGCTGGAATCCACAAACGGTTCGCCGTGAAATCCCGGGAACATCAGGCTCATCAGGTCGATACACGCAGCTTCGATCGCCGGCCGCGACGGAAGGTTGGCAGCCGCATCAAGATAATTTATACCGCCGCCTTCGGTGTAAGTTTGAAGCAGTTCCGCTGCGGCCTCGTTCGTCGGTGAATCCATTCGGCGAAAACTATGCGCCTGCTCTGGCCGCAATGGAAACGGAAAGTCGTGATGCGGCCCGTCTCCGTCTCGTTGCCCCTCGTTCACAAGCTCCAGCTTGGGAACGCCAATGTCCTG
>DATBCW010000132.1:0-14288 GCA_036270255.1 Chthoniobacterales bacterium | reverse complement strand
ACCAGCGGACCGGCCGCGATGCTCCAGAGCATGGCGCCGGCACGCCGCGGCGGACTGACGAACGCGATACCGCCGAGCGGCCAAAGCACGATTTGATTAGCGATCCCTCCCGTTTGCCGGCAAGCGAGCGCGTGCCCGAACTCATGAAGCAGAACAATCGAAAAGAGCGCGATGATTTCAGCAGCCGCCCATATCGGCGACGCATAAACCCTCTTACGCTGGGTAAATTCGTAAGCCGCGATCAGGAACCAGGAAAAATGCAGGTAAACCTGGATGCCGCTGAACTTGAAAAGTCGAATTGTGCCGCCCATGACGAGGAAATCTACAGCGGAAACGCGACCTGCGCGCCTGCGGTTTTACAGAGTCGTCTCCGAAGGCATATCCTTCGAAATCAGGAGTCGCATCGGCAGCATGTGAGACTCGAAGAAGCCGTGGCGTTTGAAGAAATTCTGGGAACGCAGCTCCGGGCGATCGGTCAGAAGCGTGATCCGCAAAAACTTTTTCTGCTTCGCGAAATTAATCGCGTATTCGAGCAACTGCGAACCGTAGCCGTAGCCGCGGAAAGAATCGTGGACGACGAGATCTTCCAGGAGAATGACAAACCCGCCTTCGGCCGTGCTGATCGTGAAAAGCAAGTTGATCATCCCGACGATGGTCCGATCGCGGCGGAGAACGAAAACGCGGCCGCGGTTCGGTTCCTCGAAAATCAGCCGGAGCCCCTGGAGCTGTTTCTGTTTGTCCGGCCGGAAGTCCTTTTCTTCGCTGAATAGCTCACCGAGAAGATTCGACAGCTCGTCCAAATCTTCGAACACCGCCGGCTCGATGACCACTTCGCTCATGGGCGCGACTGGTTATTCCATAAAGCGGAACCATTCGCAATGCGATATGCTTCCTCCCTTCATCTTACTCTTACTCTTGCTCTTGCTCCTGCTCGAACCAGAACGAGTAAGAGTATGAGTAAGAGCAAGAGGATGAGGACGAGAGGAAGATTGCAGGGGAACGGTTGACAGACCGGCTAACGCCCCTAACGTAGCCGCTCTTCACGTCATGAAACGAACACTCCAACGCTCGAAACGGACCCGGAAAAACCAGCACGGTTTTCGCGCCCGGATGAGCACGAAAGGCGGACGCGCCACTCTTGCGCGCCGGCGCCAGCGGGGTCGCAAGCGTTTGTTGCCGAAGGGCGTGGAAGTTCATTACGCCCGCCATACCCAGGCGTAGGTTTTTCCTGGAGGGACGTGCTTCCGCGCGTCCCAACGGTCTCATTTCCCGCACTCGTTATGGACGTGCAGCAGCGCGTCCCTCCGAACCCCCGGTCGCATCACTCAGTCTTCCCGCATATCCCGTTAGCTCAAGATAGCCGCGGGCTGTTATTGGCTTTCCGTCGCGACTTCCGGTCGCATCTACCGCACCTTCCCAATATGTAATCGGACCAAGATTCAGCTCCTGATCGTCCAACGCCGCACGGACCATGAACTCGGCGCGCTGAGCAGGCAGCACGATTCTCCAGCCGATCGGATACTGCGCGCTGTTCGCTTTGCTTTTCCAAAAAGCGGTCGGCGTCATTTGAAAATCCGAGGCGCGCAGGTGCGTCGCCGTACCGTCGGGCGCGATCCATGTTCCGCTCGAGCTCGGCTCCACGCCGCCCTTCGCGAGCCGCATCCGATACAGCATCAACTCGCTTCCGTCGTCCCATTGCAGGCAAACCCAGTCCCACCCGACTTCACTTTTTCCGAGCGCACTACTCGACCATTCGTGGTCGAACCAGGTTTCGCCGTGGACCGCATTCGAATTGCCGTTCAAGACAATTTCCCCCGATGTCTCCAAACCCGGGATGGAATAATAATGCGACGCGCTTGATCCTTCCGCGGCTTTCACGCTCACGCCGTTTTCGCCATGGACGACCGGCGGTTTCGTGGCGTGCAAATGCAGACGCAACGCTCCAAAATCGGTTGCGGCCGCCAGATCGAAATCGTCACCCCCCGCGATGGTCAGAGTCCAATTGTCAATCCAGGCGAGCCGGTTTCCATCGTCGAATCCCGCTTCGCCAAAAGCGCCCCGGCTGGTCCTTTGATCAAACTGGAATTTCCGACCGGTGACGTCGGTGATCGCGAAGTGCGCAAATTTCAAATCGTCGACGATGAATCGCGACACCTTAGGATCACGCACGGCGGACGGTTGGATTCCCTGCCGGAAAAAGGTCAGCTCGTAACCGAAACGGTGGCCTCCGCTGTCGAAAAGATTGCCGGTGAAGTACCACCATTCGGTTTTGAATTCACGATGGACACGATGGTCCCGCGGAAATTCGTAACGCCAACCCGGCTCCGCGTTCCTCCATTCCGCGCCGACTGCACTGACCGCAAACGTGATCGCCAACAATCGAAAATCGAGAATCGAGAATCGAAAATTCATTTTCATTCGTCGCGGAGATTATCGGCCAGCGGCATCCGGCTCGCGCGCCAGGCGGGAATAATCCCGGCGACAATGGCCGCGACGAGAATCCATACCGGCGTGAACAACAATGTCCGCCAGGGAAACGCGAGATGGATCGTCCACCCGAAGAAGGCGCGGTTAATTACGCCAGTCAGCACCAGCGAAAGACAAATTCCAGAAGCGACTCCGATAATAGCCGCGAGGGCTCCAAGCATCGCGGTTTCCGAAAGCAGGATCTTTCTGATTTGACCCCCGCTGGCGCCGATGGCGCGCAAAATCGCCAGCTCGCGTTGCCGTTCCGTGATCAGAATCGTGAGGGCCAGGAAAATTCCCGTGATCGCAACGAAGAGTGAGATCGCAAGCAAAACGTAGGTAACGGCGAAGGTCTGATCGAAGATTTCAAATACGCGCTGCCGCAACGACTGATTGGAGAAGATGGTGAAATGACGATCCGGACCGAAGTGCGACCACAGGTCTTTTCTCACTTCATCGCCGTGATGATTCGACCTCAGATAAACGGCTACACTGTGAACACGATCGTCGTGCCAGAAGCGCGCGAAATTCTCCGTGCTCATGTAAACGATGCCCTGATCCCGGGTGTAATCGTAAAAAACCGCTGCGATCGGAAATGGCCGCGGACCATCCGGGGTCGTCAGCGTAATCGTGCCGCCTTCGCCGACCCGGTGGCGCCGAGCGAAACTTTCCGACACGAATATATGCGGCTCGGCGTGGAAACGGCGCATGAGCTCGGCCCGATTGCCCTTCAAGAATTGAAACTGCCGCCTGTCGCCGCGGATCACCGCCACGGTTACCTCGGCGTCCCCCATCGGCACGTCGATTTCGCGGAAGGTGTCCACCGTTTCCACCGCCGGATGTTTGGACAGAAATTCGATGGCGTCGGCCGGAAAAAACGAACTGCCGCCTGACTCGTTCCCGGCCGGCGCAATGAAAAGATCGGCGAGCAGGGTATCGTTGATCCAGTTTTCGACCGTCTTGCGGAACGAAAATACCATCACGCTGACGCCCACGACCATTGCGACCGCAACGGCAAGCGCGGCAACCGTAACGGAATTTCGCAGAAGAGCCCGGGACAGATTTGCTGCCGCCATTTCCGTCTCAACTCTTGCTTTTTGCCGGCGCGGACGGAAACGGCGAAGAAATTTTCCTGCCGCTTTGCTAAAATGAAACATCGCGCGCGGGACGAGGAATGAGAAACCGGCAATGACGAAAAACGCCGCGCCGAAACTTAACCAGCGCGGTCCGGTCGAAAGCGCCAGCCAGGAAAATACCGCGGCGACGAAAACGCAGAGCAGCCCGCTGATCAGCCAAGCGATCGATGGATGGACTGAGCGTTCCAATCGAATTCCTCCGTGCAACGCTTCGACCGGCTTTTGCTTCGCCGCTGCGTGCGCCGGGAAAAATGCCGAAGCGACGACGGACCCGATCCCAACCAGTCCGGCCAACGCGAAAGCCCAAGGTTGCAGCGTCAGGTCGCGAACACTGACGAGCACATACAACGAAGAGATCGTGGTGGAGACCGCCCGGACCAGGAGGCGCGCGAGCACGACGCCGCCAAGCAAACCAATGACCGACCCGATCGCGCCGAGAACCGCGGCCTCGGCGAGGAACAAGCTCCGAATTTCATTTCGAGTGACGCCTAACGACCGCAAGATCCCGATCTCGTGCTGCCGGCGCACAACCGACGCCGACACCGTGTTGTAGATCAGGAACATCCCGACGAACATCGAGACCAGGCTCATCATGGTGAGGTTGAGCTGGAAACCGCCGAGCATCTTGTCCACTTCTTCCGTGCGCCGCGCCGGCGGCGCGATCCGCGTGTCCTTGGGAAGAATTTGGCGGAGCGCAGCAATGATGGCGTCGCGTTGCCGTGAATCGGCGAGCCTCAGCTGGATCACGCTGAGTTCGCCCCGCCGGCCGAACAATTCCTGGGCCCAGCCAATGTCCATCGCGGCGAAGTGCGGGTCGAACGCTTCGTCTTTGCGAAGGAGAAACCCGATTTCCAACTTGCGATCGACGCCCCCGACCCGGGCGCGAAGTTTGTCGCCTTGTTTCAAATGATGCTGCTTCACGAATCCTTCCGAGACCGCGATCGTGCCGGGTGGCCCGAGCCAGCGCTGAATGTCGAACCCGCTGGCGTCGAAATTCGACGGGTCAAAAGTGCGGAACGGCCCGTTCGTGAAAACGTCGATGCCCAGAATCTGGAGATAATCCCCACGAAAATCCGGTAACGAAACGAAGCCCTCAACGAGCGGCGTCGCCGCCGAGACACCGCGCACCGCCGCAACGAGTGGTAACACCGTATCCGGCAAATGCCCACTTGGCGCCGTGATCTCCAGCTCCGCTTTTCCAGCAACGAGATCGACCGACGCGGCGAAGGCGCGATTCGCACTCTGATTGGCAATCTGCGTCGCCAGAAAAACCGATACCCCGAGCGCCACGCTCAGAATATTCAGCACGCCGAGCAGCGGATGGCGGGTCAGATACCGCAGGACGTGCCACCGGAAAATACGAAGATATTGCCGCACCATTCGATTTGCGATCTAGGTGCTGACGGCGGGACGCGCTACAAAAAATTCTATCGAGTTATTTCCTCGAAAGCGTTAAACAGATCGCTTCTCAAAAAGAGGGGGACCCAATGCCTACACTCGCTACTACCGTCGACGGCCTCAAATTACCAAACCCATTTGTCATTGGTTCGGGGCCGCCGGGGACGAATCTCAACGTCATCTCGCGCGCGTTTCGCGAAGGCTGGGGCGCGGTCATTGCGAAAACGGTGAGTCTCGATTCATCGAAGGTCATCAATGTCGCGCCGCGCTACGCGAAATTTCACGGGAACGACAAGAAGGACGTGATCGGCTGGGAAAACATCGAGCTGATCAGCGACCGGCCGTTCAATATCTGGCTGGACGAATTCAAGAAGTGCAAGGACATGCATCCGGACGGTGTCCTGATTGCGTCGATCATGGAGGAATATAATCGCGATGCCTGGACGGAGATCGTGCAGCGTTGCGAAGGCGCCGGCGTTGATTCGTTCGAACTGAATTTCTCGTGCCCGCACGGACTGCCGGAACGCAAGATGGGCGCGGCCATGGGCGAGAACCCGGAGATCGTCGAGGAAGTTTCCGGCTGGGTAATGGCGGCGGCGACGAAACCCGTCTGGGCGAAGATGACGCCGAACGTCACGCGCATCACCGAGCCGAGCCGAGCTGCTTTTCGCGGCGGTTGCCAGGGCGTGAGCGCGATCAACACGATTCGCAGCGTGATGGGTGTGAACCTCGAAACGTTGCGACCAGAGCCGACGGTCGAAGGTTTCACAACGCCCGGCGGATATTCCGGCAAAGCGGTTCGCCCGATCGCGCTGCGCATGGTTATGGAAATCGCGACGCTGATTCGGAGCGAATTTCCCGGGCACAGTTTGTCGGGCCTCGGTGGAATCGAGAGCGGCGAAGACGCGGCCCAGTTCATCCTGCTCGGCGCTGACACGACCCAGGTTTGCACCGGGGTGATGAAGTACGGTTACGAATCGGTGAAACGGATGTGCGACGAGCTGCTCGCGTTCATGGAAAAACACAAGTTCGAGACCCTGGCCGATTTCAAAGGCAAGAGCCTCGATTATTTCACGACGCATCGAGAGCTGGTCCGGATGCAGACCGAACGGAAAGCGAAAGACAAAGCCGCCGCCGAAGAAGCCGCCGCGAAGAAAATGGTGCGGGCCGACGGTGAATGGAGCGGCGATGATTTCGTGAAACAATCCGACGCCCTGGCGCGGGGATGAAGAAAGTGACGAGTGACATGTGACGTGTGACAAGTAAGGAAGTCGCTATGTCTTCAAACACGTCACCCCTCACTCGTCATACTTCACTTTCCCCCTGCCCAGTCTTCATCGATGGGGAATGGCGGACCCAGCATGGGAGCGGCACTTCGCCGGTTTACAATCCTTCTCGTGGCGAAGTCATCGCCGAGGTACCGATGTGCGGCGCGGACGTTGTAAACGAAGCGGTCGAGTCGGCCGCGGCCGCATTTCCAGCGTGGAGAGAAACCCCGGCGGTAGAACGGGCGCGGGTTTTCTTTCGTTACCGGCAACTTGTTGAGGAAAATTTCGATCGGATTTGCCAGAGCATAACC
The DNA here is from genome assembly GCA_036270255.1 of Chthoniobacterales bacterium. Taxonomy (GTDB): domain Bacteria; phylum Verrucomicrobiota; class Verrucomicrobiia; order Chthoniobacterales; family UBA10450; genus AV80. Next base: position 7,709 of record DATBCW010000132.1, on the reverse strand, counting down.
CGCGAGCACGGCAAGACCCTGGCGGAAGCGCGCGGTAGTGCTTATCGCGGGATCGAGAACATCGAATACGCCTGCGGTGTGCCGGCCCTGCTCATGGGCGACACGCTCGAGAACCTCGCGCGCAGTGTCGATTGCGAGACGTTGCTTCAGCCGCTCGGCGTTTGCGTCGGGATTACCCCATTCAATTTCCCGGCAATGGTGCCGATGTGGATGTTCCCGCTGGCCGTCGCGTGCGGAAATACTTTCGTCCTCAAGCCGAGCGAGAAAGTTCCGCTCACGGTCGTGTTGATCATCGAGCTGCTCGAAAAAGCCGGCTTGCCGAAGGGCGTTCTGAACCTCGTTCATGGCGGACGCGAGTGCGTCGACGCGCTGTTGACCCATCCGAAAGTAAAAGCGATTTCGTTCGTCGGTTCGTCGCCGGTGGCGAAATACATTTTTGAAACCGGCACCCGCCACGGGAAACGCGTCCAGGCGAATGGTGGCGCGAAAAACTACATCGTCGTAATGCCTGATGCAGACGTTTCGAAGACGGTTGAGGCGCTTTCGACCGCGGCGTTCGGATGCGCCGGCGAACGTTGCATGGCGGGGTCGACTGCGATCACCGTCGGCGCGGCTGCCGACCGTTTGTTGCCGTCACTCGTTCAGGCCGCGCGTTCGGTTCGCGTCGGACCGACGGACGTCGAGATGCAACCCGACATGGGGCCGGTCATCACCGCGCAACATCGCGACCGCGTGGCAAGTCTGGTTGCGAGCGGCGAAAAGGAAGGCGCGAAAGTCATTTGTGACGGTCGCGGTGCGCGGATCGATTCCGCCCCGAACGGATTTTTCATGGGGGCGACCGTCATCGATCAAGTCCGCGATGAGATGACGATCGCGCGCGAAGAAGTTTTCGGACCCGTCCTAAATGTCATGCGAATGGAAGACCTCGATGACGCCATCGAGATGGCAAACAAATCCGCCTACGGAAATGGCGCCGCGATTTTCACCAACTCAGGCAAAGCGGCGCGCGAGTTCAAGCATCGAGTGAAAGCCGGGATGGTCGGGATTAACGTCGGTGTCCCAGCGACGATGGCAATGTTTCCCTTCACCGGCTGGGACGATTCCTTCTACGGCGATCTACACATCCAGGGCAAAGAAGGAGTGCAGTTTTATACGCAACAGAAGGTCGTGACGACGCGCTGGTTTGGAGATGGTGTGGGCGATGTCTGGAAAAAGTAAGTCGCGCCTGCTCCTATCGTTTGTCATCCTGAGCGGAGCGAAGGATCTCTGATCATATTCGTTTGCTCAGCGCAGAAATGGCCAGAGATGTTTCGCTTCGCTCAACATGACAACACAAAAGAGGCCCGCGACCTGATATGTCCCTGCTTGTAAAAGGTGGAGAAGTCGTCACCGGGACCGAGCACTACATCGCTGACATCTACTGCGAGCACGAGCGGATCACGCACATCGACCGCAATATCGATGCGCCTGCAGGTGCCGAAGTAATCAATGCGAGCGGGAAATATGTTTTCCCGGGGTTCATCGACCCGCACGTTCATATCTATCTGCCGTTCATGGGGACGTTCTCCAAGGACACTTACGAGACGGCGAGCAAGGCGGCGCTGGTCGGCGGAACGACGACGCTGATCGAGATGGTCTGTCCATCGCGGGACATGAGCGCGGCGGAAGGATTCCGGATCTGGCAGGAACAAGCGGCCGACAAATCGGCCTGTGATTACACCTTTCACATGGGAGTGACGCGGTTCGATGATGAAAACGCGAAACAGCTGCGCGAGATCGTTGGGGCTGGAATCACCTCGTTTAAAATCTTCCTGGCTTACAAAGGCGCGTTTGGGATCGACGACGCGGAGCTGTATCACACGTTAAAGCTCGCCAAGGAGCTTGGCGTTATCGTTACAGCGCATTGCGAGAACGAAACACTCGTCGCGGAACGACAGAAGGAATTGCTCGGGGCCGGTCTTACCGGTCCGGAACAACATCACGAAAGCCGGCCGCCCGTCGTCGAAGCGGAAGGTGTCCATCATTTGATGACGTTTGCCGAACTGACGGGCGCGCATGTTTACATCGTCCACCTCAGTTGCGACGAAGCCTTGCGCGAAGCACTGCGAGCGCGGCATCGCGGAGTCAACGTTTCGATTGAGACGTTGATTCAATATTTGTTACTCGATAAAGAGGATGCAGCCCGGCCGGAATTCGAAGGAGCTAAGTTCGTCATGTCCCCTCCCCTGCGCGACAAGAGCAATCAACCGGTCTTGTGGAACGGATTGGCGAGCGGCGAAATCCAGACGGTGGCGACCGATCACGCGCCGTTCGATTTCAAAACCCAGAAGCCGATGGGCCGCGACGATTTCACGAAGATTCCAAACGGGATTCCGTCACTCGAAGATCGCGTGAACCTGCTTTACACCCACGGGGTGAAGACAGGGAAACTTGATTTGCACACGTTTGTGAACGTCGCGAGCACGAACGCGGCGAAGACGTTCGGACTCTTTCCGCGGAAAGGCGCGATCCAAATCGGCGCGGACGCGGACCTGGTCGTCTATGATCCGGAGTATCGCGGAAAGATTTCGGCGAAGACGCAGCTGATGAATGTCGATTACAGCGCCTTCGAAGCCTGGGAGATCGAAGGCCGGCCGGACCTCGTGACGGTGCGCGGCGAAGTAGCGGTTCGCGATGGGAAGTTCGTTGGCACGATTGGCCGCGGCAAGATGTTGAAGCGCGAGCCGGCGCATTTTTGATTCGTAATCGTGCTCGTGCTCCTGCTCGTGCTCGATTTTCAAAAGATAATTCGATTACGATCACGAGCATGAGCACGAGCACGATTGGAGACGCCCCCGATGTCGAAGTCTCGATCGAGATCGAGTATTCGACGCTCTACAACAAAGATCTCGCGCCGGTTCCGAAGGCGCGCCGGACTTGGCGAGTCGGCAGCTTCGCGGCGCTTTGGATTTCAATGTCGGCCTGCATCCCGACTTACATGCTGGCTTCGTCGCTCATCGGCGGCGGAATGAATTGGTCGCAGGCGATCCTCACGATTTTTCTCGGCAACCTCATCGTCGTCGTCCCGATGATCCTGAACGCCCATGCCGGCACCCGTTACGGAATTCCGTTTCCTGTTTTCTGTCGCGCCTCATTCGGAACGCGCGGCGCGAACGTGCCCGCCCTCATGCGGGCCTTCGTCGCCTGCGGCTGGTTCGGGATCCAGACCTGGATCGGCGGCGCGGCGATCTACAAGATCCTCGGCGCCTTCTTTCCTGGCCTAACGACTCCCGGCGCGCCGACATTTCTCGGAATCACTCTCGCGGAATTCGTCTGCTTCCTCTTTTTCTGGGGGATCAACATGTTCGTTGTCTTCAAAGGCATCGAGTCGATCCGCTTTCTCTTAAATATCAAAGCGCCACTGTTGATCGCGCTGGGCTTGTTGCTCCTTTGGTGGGCGTATCGCAACGCTGGCGGTTTCGGGCCGATCCTCGCCCAACCGTCCGCATTCGATCCCGGTCAACCGAAGGCGGGCCAATTCTGGTCGTTCTTTGTCCCGGGCCTGACCGGCATGATCGGGTTCTGGGCGACGCTCTCACTCAACATTCCGGATTTCTCGCGTTATGCGCGCAGTCAGCGCGATCAGGTCCTAGGACAAGCGCTCGGCTTGCCGCTGACGATGGCGCTCTATTCGTTCATTGGTGTCGCAGTCACTTCGGCGACCACGATCATTTATGGCCAAACGATCTGGGACCCGGTCGACGTTCTGACGAAATTCACCAACCCGATCGTTCTCGTCGTCGCGATGTTCGCGCTCTGTCTCGCGACGCTCGCGACTAATATCGCCGCGAACGTGGTCAGTCCCGCCAACGATTTCTCGCATCTCGCGCCGAACAAAATTTCCTTCCGCACCGGCGGATTGCTGACCGGAATCATCGGAGTGCTCATGATGCCGTGGAAACTGGTGGCCGATCCGTCCGGCTACATTTTCACGTGGCTCGTGGGTTACAGCGCGCTGCTCGGCCCGATCGGCGGAATCATGATCGCGGATTATTTCGTCCTGCGCCGGCGGCAGCTGAATTTGAACGCGCTTTACCAGCACGACGCCGAACATTGCTACACTCACGGCTTCAGCGTGGTCGCGCTGGTATCGCTCCTCATCGCCATCCTGCCGAACCTCCCCGGATTTCTTGTCACCGTGAAAGTGCTCGATACCGGAAGCGTCCCAGCATTCTTTGTCACGCTTTACAGCTACGCATGGTTTGTTGGATTCGCGATTGCGTTCTGCCTCTACATCGCGTTGCGTCGCCTTGGATTCAAAAACGCATGAACACGCATCAGCTTCCGCCATTCGATCATCAGCCCGCCAAATACACCGGACCGTCTGCCGACGAAGTCTTGCGGCTGCGCCGCGAATTCCTGAACCCGGCAATTTTTATCTACTACAAAAAGCCGATCATGATCGTGGAAGGGAAAATGCAATACGTCTGGGATGTCGAGGGGCGGCGCTACCTCGACGCGCTCGGCGGGATCGTCACGATCAGTGTCGGGCATTGCCATCCGGACGTGGTCGCGGCGGCGGACCGTCAGAACCATACGCTCCAGCATTCGACCACGATTTATTTGCATCCGAACATCGCGCAGTACGCGGAGAAGCTCGCGACGAAGATGCCGGGCGACTTGAAGGTCTGCTACTTCGTGAACTCAGGGTCGGAAGCGAACGATCTCGCGCTGCTGTTGGCGCGTGCTTACACGGGCAACTACGACATGATCGCGTTGCGAAACGCGTATCATGGCGGGAACTCGTCCGGGATGGGATTGACCGCGCATAGCAATTGGAAATTCAACACGCCGCACAGCTTCGGGGTTCATCATGCGATCACGCCCGACCCGTTTCGCGGTTACTGGGGCCGTGACGATGCCGACGCGGGGCGCAAGTACGCCGCGGATGTGAAGAGCCTGATTGACTACGCGACGCCAGGTCAGGTCGCCGGGTTTATCGCGGAATCGATTCAGGGCGTTGGCGGCTGTGTGGTTTTTCCGGACGGATATCTCAAGCACGCTTACGAACATGTCCGCGCGGCGGGAGGCGTCTGCATCGCGGATGAAGTGCAAGCCGGCTTCGGTCGATGCGGCTCGCATTACTGGGGTTTTGAGACGCAGGGCGTGATGCCGGACATCGTTTGCATGGCGAAAGGGATTGGGAATGGGGCGCCATTGGGCGCGGTCGTGACCACGCCGAAAATCGCGCAGGCGCTCTCGCAACGGATCCACTTCAACACGTTTGGCGGGAACCCGGTCGTGTGCGCGCAAGGCATGGCCGTGCTCGAAGTGATCGATCGCGAGAAGTTGCAGGAGAACGCCCTGAACATCGGCAACCACTTGTTAGGCGGATTGAATCGGTTGAAGGAGAAGCACAATCTGATTGGCGACGTGCGCGGGAAAGGGCTGCTGCTCGGGATCGAGCTGGTGAAAGACCGCGCCACGAAAGAGCCGGCGAAAGCTGAGTGCGCCGAAGTGATCGAACGCTGCAAAGACATGGGACTGCTTCTGGGCAAAGGCGGTTTGCAAGGCCAGACAATCCGTTTCTCGCCGCCGATGAACATCACGAAAGCCGACGCGGATTTTCTGCTGGAGGTTTTGGATCAGGCGTTCGCGGGTGTGTAACGAAGACAGGGTCATCCCGAGGCTGGCGCAGCGCGCCGAGGGACCTCTCAGGCGCTAAACCGCTACCGCGCCACGACACGCGTCATTCGTCTGTGTACGTGCGGTCTTTCGCGGAAGCGCAAATTGCAACTGCGAGGTCCCTCGGCGCGCTCCGCCAGCCTCGGGATGACGGCTCGTTAGGCTGAACGCGGCTCGAAGCTGAAGCTCGCAATGAGCTCGCCGCCGGCGCGAATTTTCTGGATGCCTTCTTTGTCCTCGAATGCGCGCTGTTCGTGATGGTCGGTGAGGCCCCAGCATGGTTCGACGCAAAGGAACGGGCCGCCATCGGACCATAGCGTTAAGTAAGGAACACCAGTCAGGTCGAGGTCAACGGTGCGACCGCTCGGCGGATCGGAAAAGGTGAAGATACGATCCGGGACATCGATGAATTCGAGAATGTAAGAACCTGGCAGCTTCGCGCGTTCGAAAGGCATTTCGCCGCCGCCAAACCGAATGTCTGCGGTCTCGCCGCTCAAATAATTGTCGGGCGAAAAATGACGCCGATAAACTCCGGCGGGCATCTCGAAGCGAAACGATTCGAACGACGTCGCGGCGAACCCTGGATGCAATCCGAACTCCAGGTGGGCGGTTAGTTCCGGTTCGTGGTTCTGAAAACGAAATGTGACAACAATGCGCTCAGCTTCGATTCGATAAGTCAGGTCGAGCGAGACTTTGAGTGGGTATTCTGTCACGGTGAAATCGTCGGGCGTGATTCGATAGCCGAGTTCGCCGTCATGATCCGAATCGACGCGATGCCAGACTTTGCTACGAAGAAAACTGTGGGTACCGCCGCGGATTTCCTGGCCGCGATAGAGCGTCCTCTCATTCTTGATTCGATGAAGGTAGTAGCCCATCACGGTGGCATGGTTCGCCCAGCCTTTCTCGGGCGGCCCGATTTCGTTATCGCGATTCAGAAAACCGATCCACTCACCGGCCGAATTGCGTCGCGCGACGCTGATCAGCTCCGCGCCGAGCCGCGAAACGATGATGCGCAGTTCGTTCGCTTCGTCTGTCAAAACATCGAGCTGCCGATCGCCCCGCTGTTCTTCGCGCTGCGAAAAGCTCATCGTTGAATAGGTCGGCGGTCATAGACCGCCGCTACAGTTTAGGGGAAGAGACCGCGAGCGTGCTTCGCTTTCATCACACGCTCGACGCCGATGGCCATGGCGGCCGTGCGATGCGAGACCTTGTGCGCTTTGGCGCGCTTGATGACCTGCGAAAACGAATGTTCGAGGATGCGGAAAAGTTTATCGGTCACTTCGGTTTCCGACCACATGAAGGCCTGGAGTCCCTGGACCCATTCGAAGTAGGAAACGATCACGCCGCCGGCGTTGCAGAGAATATCCGGGATGACGAAGAGTTCTTCCCAACGCTCGTTGAGAATGAGATCGGCCTCGGGCGTGGTCGGACCGTTCGCGCCTTCCGCGAGAATCCGGCATTTCAGTTTAGCCGCGTTGCCCGCGTTGATGACGCGATCAACCGCGGACGGAACCAGGACCTCGCACGGCATGGTGAGGAGTTCGTTCGGATCGACGCGATCGGCTTCATCGAAGGCGCGGAGGTTACCCTTTTTGAGCACGTGTTGCTCGGCCTTCGCCACGTCGATCCCGTTTGGATTGTAAAGCGCGACGGTGTGGTCGCTGATGCCGACGACCTTCACCCCCGTCTTGAGCGCGAGCGACAAAGCTGCGACCCCGCCGACATTGCCGAATCCCTGGACGATCGCGGTGCTCTTTTCCGGATCCATCTTGAGCATGTCCATCGCGCGCTCGATCAGGTAAACGACGCCGCGCCCCGTCGCTTCGCGCCGGCCTTCGGTGCCGCCGATCGACACCGGTTTGCCGGTCACGATTTCGTTCACGCAATAGCCCTGATACACGGAATACGTGTCCATGAACCACGCCATGACCTGTTCGTTCGTTCCCATGTCCGGGCCCATGATGTCGGTGTACGGCCCGACAAACGGACTCATCTCCTGCATGTAACGACGCGAAACGGCTTCCAGCTCTTTGGTTGAAAGTTTG
>DATBCW010000131.1:0-3296 GCA_036270255.1 Chthoniobacterales bacterium | reverse complement strand
GACCGGCCCCGAGGGGTGACCTCCGACGAGATCAAATTCGGTTCCGGCCGGATCGTAGACGATTCGTCCGTCGTCTCCCTTCCCCTGACAGCGGATTTCGAGCAGCAGTTTTTTGTTGCCCGGATAAAATGGGCTCTGCTTGAAAAACGTGAGGCGGTCGATTTTGCCCTCGTTAAGCCGAAGGCGATCGAGGGTTTTTTGCAGGAGTTCCCCCAGACGAGCCTCGTAGACCTGGAACTCGGCGGCGCCGAAAAGATCCTGCGGGCCGGACTTCTCATCCATCGGGTTTTTAAACGAGTTGGCGATCCCGGGATCGGCTCGTTTCGCGGCATTGTAATCATATTGGCGAACTTCCCCAGGATGGGCGGGGGCAGTCCCTTTAACCCACGCGCGATCGCGATTAATCGTGATTTCCTGAAATCGCGCGGCAGGGCCGAAGTCCTCCTTTATGTTCGCAAGGAGCTCGGGCGTTTTCGAGGGATCGAGGAAATCCACCGGCTTTACCTGACTATCCGGCAACTGCACATGGGTGACCTGGCCACTCTTTGGGTCAAACTCCACGAAGCCATATTCCCCCATTGCTCCTTCGATAACCTGCGCCCTCCATCGCAATGGACGCTCTCGCAGCGTCGGGGGCGGCTTTTCCAGTTCGATACTATGAATGTTAGGATGCGGAAGATTGATCTTTCCCAGCGCGATCTTGCACATCGCGGGCACGCGGGACCAATCGGTATCGTCAATGCTGAAAAACTCGCGCTTTGTCTCCATGGTTTTGGGGAGCTTGATATTCATGGCGTCATTTAACCCGAGCCGGACTCCATTGAGGTTGCAGTTGTACCCGCGGGTTTCATTCGAGCCCTTCGAGACGCGCGCCGAGAACGAGACGTCGAGGCGGGAAACGCTGAAGTGGTTGAAGACCGGTTCCGAGCCGAACTGGTCCCGGATTTGGGTGATCGCTTCGGTCAACGCTTTAGGGTCTTTCGTGTAATCCAAGGCTTGCGCGCGCAACGTGCCGTCAAGGTTGAGCCGCCGGATGCGGCCTTGCCCATCGGCGTAGGCCGCAGCCGATTCGCGCGGACCGGCGACTGAAATATTCCACTCGATATCGCCACTCGATGGCGGAAGTATTCCGACGCGCCGCTGAATCTGAATGCTTCGAGCCGTGCCGCCTCCATCGAGTGCGACGCGCAGGACAGCTTCCTCCACGGTCTTGGGCACGGCCGTGAAATTCACTTCCCCGAGATCGAAAAGATTCTCCTCCAAGTTCGGATTGATCAGATTAAGCCGCACCGGCGTGGGTCCCACGACCGCCGGCAAAACCATCGCAAGCAACCCGGTGATTTTCCGGTAAGTATATTCATTCACGTGCGTCGGCGCGGCGGGATCCTGGACTTGGATGGAAAGCGTTTCGGGCTGGATTTCGATCTTGAGCACCCGCACGGGGGCCTTCAGTTTTTCGCTTAATTTTGCCACCGCCTCCTGCGAAGAAGTGCCCTGAAAAAGGCTCAGCTGCGCTTTCGGCGAACAACTTGAGAGCGACAAGGTGCTGAGGATGAGACAGAGACCTGGTCTCCAACCCCGCAAATATTCCGAACGAAAGATAGGGGCACTGGGAAATTTGGCCTTCATGGTTCAGGACCTCCTCAGGTTAAAGCGCGACGCGCACTCAAACTTCACCATCCTAGGTTGAAAACGTCGCGCTATGGCAGTGCAAAATTGAGCGCGAAGAAAAAGGATTGCCGGACTTACCCTTCAACGGCTTAGTGATCGTCTGATCGCCGGATGAATATTCACGAGTACCAAGCGAAAGAACTGCTCCAGAAATTCGGTGTCGCGACGCCGCCGGGGAAGGCTGCGGGCAGCCCGGCTGAAGCGGAACGCGCCGCGAAAGATCTGGGCGGCGGCGAGCTCGTGGTGAAAGCGCAGATTCACGCCGGCGGGCGCGGGAAGGGGACCTTCACGAACGGTTTCAAGGGCGGCGTCCATTTGTGCAACTCGCCGGAAGAAGCGCGCGACCTCGCCGCGAAAATGTTGGGGCAAACTCTTGTCACCCATCAGACCGGACCAAACGGCAAAGTCGTCAACACCGTATTGGTGGCGAAGTCGGTGAACATCGCGCGCGAGATTTATTTCGCGATTCTGCTCGATCGCGCGACGGCGGGCCCACTGATCGTAGCAAGCACGGAAGGCGGCGTCGAAATCGAAGCCGTTGCGGAGAAGTCCCCCGAGAAAATCATTCGCGAACCGATTAATCCGCTTGCCGGTCTCCAGCCTTTTCAGGCGCGAAAGCTGGCACGACAACTCGGCTTCGAGTCGTCCCAAATCAAGGCGGCTGCCCAACTCTTCGATGGTCTCTACCGGACTTTCGTCGGGCTCGATTGTTCGATGGTGGAAGTGAATCCGCTGGTCGTGACGGATAAAGACGAGGTTGTCGCGCTCGACGCGAAATTCAATTTCGATGACAACGCGCTCTACCGGCACCCGGAAGTAGCGACGTTGCGGGACATCAGCGAAGAAGATCCGCGTGAAGTCGAAGCTTCAAAACACGATCTCAATTACATCGGCCTGGACGGCAACATCGCCTGCCTCGTAAACGGCGCCGGTCTCGCGATGGCGACGATGGACATCATCAAAGTCTATGGCGGCAGCCCGGCCAACTTCCTCGACGTTGGCGGCAGCGCGACCGAAGAGCAGGTCACCGAAGCGTTCAAGATTCTCGTCGGCGACAAAAGGGTAGAAGCGATCCTAGTAAATATTTTCGGCGGAATCGCCAAATGCGATGTGATCGCTCAGGGAATTATTGCGGCAGCGAAAGCCGTCGGGCTCAGCGTTCCGTTGGTCGTTAGGCTGGAAGGAACCAACGTAGAGAAAGGAAAACAGCTGTTGAAGGAGAGCGGACTAACTTTGATCACGGCCGATGATCTGGCGGATGCGGCGGAAAAAGCAGTCAAAGCGGCGAAATCGAGAACATGAAAGCAACAAATATTGCCTTTACCGGCATTCCAGTGACCGACATGAAAAGGGCGCGCGCGTTCTACGAAGGCGCGCTCGGACTACAAGTGGCCGGGGAATTTGCCGAAGGAATCTGGGTCGAGTACGCGCTGGGTAACGACACGATTGCGATCGGGAGCGTCGGAGAGCAATGGAAACCATCATCGGATGGAACCAGCGTGGCGATCGAAGTCGATGACTTTGAAGCCGCGATAAAGGACCTGAAAGCGGCGAACGTTACGTTTGCCGCCGAAGGAATCGACAGCCCGGTCTGCCGAATGGCGGTGGTCCAGGATCCGGACGGG
>DATBCW010000130.1:0-1918 GCA_036270255.1 Chthoniobacterales bacterium | reverse complement strand
TCGTAATGATCCCGTTGAGGTCCTTGCTGACGATCGCGTCGTCCGATGACTCGATGATGGCCGCCAGGCGCCGTCGCGCTTCTTCGCCGCGATTGCGATCGGTGATGTCGCGGAGATAAGCGGTGAAGATTGGCGCGTCTCCGTCGCGCAATGCCGTGATCGTCAATTCAACAAAAATGGTCGAGCCGTCAGCCCGCAGCGCATTTACTTCTAGTCGTTTCCCGAGCATCGGGCCTTCTCCGGTCGCCAGGTAATGCGCGAGTCCCTTGCGATGTTGTTCGCGGAACTCTGGCGGGATGATCAGGCTGGCTAATTCCTGTCCGACGGCTTGGTCGCGTTTGTAACCGAAAACGCGCTCAGCCGCTGGATTGAATTCCATCACGCGGCCGGCGGCATCGATCGAGATGATGCAATCCAGCGCCGAATCGAGGAGCGCGCGGTCCAGCCCGCCGTGCCTGGTCTCTGACGGTGTCGAAGAGGCAGGTGCGGTGTGGAGTTCCATCAATTAACAGGACTTAGATTAAATTCGCGCCCCGCGGTTACTTTGATTGCCTCGGGCAGAGGACTTTGTCTTATTCCGGCGCCGAATCCAAATCGATGACATGCCGACGGTGCTTCGCCAAAGCGAAAGCGCGTTTGATGCGATCGAGTCCGCGCCGAAAACGGCGAAGCCACGCGATGTCGCTGTGCTCGGAACGAAAGCGCGGATGGATTGCGAACCCCGAGTCCCGGCAAAGCGCGAGCGCCTGTGGCGTCCACAGCCCGCGAACGATGGCGGACATTAAGTACGGAATCGGGAGGTGTTGCCGGTGAACGTAGGAAAGCGCGAGAAGATCTTTTGTTCGTTCACTGCCGCGGGCTTCCATGTTCCAGGCAGATTCGCCAGGGCGAAGCGTGGCTTTCAAAACGTCTTTCTTCCAAAGGGTCACTTGCAGGCGCGTCCGGCCGTCGGAATCCGGCGGGACGATCCCGATGCGATCGTTTAGCGGCTGGAAATTTGGCTCCAAAGTTGACCGCGCATAGAGGCAGAACGATGCCGCGTTATTCTCGAACGCGTAGGCGAAATCTTGCGCCAGCCGGTCGTTGTTGACTTTGCCCGTCAGAAAATAGTCGTCCTGAAAATAGAGAATGTAGGGCTGCGCAATCGAACCCAGCGCGACGTCCATGTTCGATGCCCAGTCTCGATCGGGGCCGACGGATATCGGCTGGACGATGCTCGAACGAACGCGAAGCTCGTTGACGATGAGGAAGACCGGAAGCGGGCAATCCGGCCAGTGTTTTCGGAAGAAAAAAAAGAACGGCCGCCAAGTATCGAAAAACGCATCGCAGCTCGACACTACCACGGCGACCGAGCTCGCTAATGCGCTCAGCTCCGGCATCCGCCATTCGTCCCGCAGCGCCATTCGCCGTGCAAGGAATTTCTTTACCGGCGCGGTTTCGTTCGCTTGCGAGAGCACGCCTTTTCGGATAACTTCCAGCTCTCCAAAAAAATGGGGGCGCACTGGTTTCGACTCGTAGTTTGAAGCGCAGGCGGCATGTCGAGGATGGTTCGTTGGCCTCGTTAAAATCCGGACCAAAACAAATAAACGCAGATCACCAAGATCTCGCTCTCGCGGCTTAATTGACCGCGATGTTCCCGGTTAGACGCCTGCTATGATCGGGAACATGGACAGCAGGCTAGTCGTCGGGCGGAGCGACCGCGTCCGGCGGTGAAGGATTTCGCGGACGCTCGGGGGCTGGCAGTGTGCCGGTGCAAGGTTCGGCTCCCTAAACATTTTCACCGACTACACATGTAGAAGCTTGCGTCGATAGCTTCGAGGACAGGGGTTCAACTCCCCTCGCCTCCAAACAAATCGTCCATAGGCGACTTGCTCGGATTTTCCGCGCGCGGCCCTCATCTCCTCCGCCGCATGCTAGC
>DATBCW010000129.1:0-23565 GCA_036270255.1 Chthoniobacterales bacterium | reverse complement strand
TGCGTCTCAGAGAGAGGAGGCGAACCAGTTTCGTTTTTCGATTCCATCCAGATCAGGGCCTTAGATTACCTTCGCATCAGGAGTTGCGTATGACCGCCTCGCAGCTGCAAGTCCGCCTCATTCGGGCAGCGTGTCGAGGTTGAGGATTTGCCGGCGTTGTTTTGCGACCGCGAAGGCGAGCTTCAACCGGTCCCAGCCTCGACGAAAGCGACGGCGCCATGCGACGTCGGAATGGACAGATCGGAACCGGGGCTGGATTTCGATCGCTGCTTCGCGACACATTTCCATGGCCTCTCGTGTCCAGAGGCCGCGCACGATCGCGGACATCAGGTATGGGATTGGCCGATCGCGCCTTTGCGAATAAGACAAAGCGAGGAGGTCGCGCGTCCGCTCGCTGGCTCGGGCTTCCATGTTCCAGGCCGTTTCCCCCGGCCGCAGGGTAGATAGCAGAACGCTCTTGTCCCACAGGGTGACTTGCAAACGCGTCCGCCCATCCGAATCAGGCGGCACGATGCCGAATCGGTCGTTCAAGGGTTGGAAGTTCGCCTCCAGTTGTCCCCGAGCGTGAAGACAAAAAGAGGCGGCGTGGTTGTCGAAAGCGTAGGCGAAATCCTGCGCCAGTCGCTCGTTGTTCACCGGACCACTGACGAAGTAGTCTTCCTGAAAATAAAGAATGTAGGGCTGAGGAAGGGCCGCCAGCGCGGCGATCATATTGGAAGCCCATTCGCGATCCGGCCCCACTGAGATCGGCTGAACGAAGGCGGAACGAATTCGAAGCTCATTAACAATGAGGAAGACCGGAAATGGGCAGTCGGGCCAATATTTTCGAAAGAAGAAAACGAATGGCCGCCAAGCGTCGAAGAACGCATCGCAACTCGAAACCACGACGGCAACCGAGCTGGCGAACGCTTTCAGCTCCGGCATCCGCAACTCGTGCGACAGGCTGATTGCCCGCGCAAGGACTTTCTTTCCCCATTCCTCGGGGGCTTGCGGCCGAGGAGCGTTGCAGATATCTTTCGACCTTCCCAAAATTGGGGGCGTACTGGCTTCGACTCGTAGTTTGAAGCGCAGGCGGCATGTCGAGGATGGTTCGTTGGCCTCGTTAAAATCCGGACCAAAACAAATAAACGCAGATCACCAAGATCTCGCTCTCGCGGCTTAATTGACCGCGATGTTCTCGGCTGGACGCCTGCTACGGCTGGGAACATGGACAGCAGGCTAATCGTCTGGCGGAGCGACCGCGCCGGGCGGTGAAGGAATTTCGTGGACGATCGGGGGCCGGCAGTGTGCCGGTGCAAAGCTCGGCCCCTTAAACATTTTCATCGGCTACACATGTAGAAGCTTGCGTTGATAGCTTCGAGGACAGGGGTTCAACTCCCCTCGCCTCCACCCGCACTCTCCATTATTCCACCTAGGGTCCGCGCCCTCGTTCGTGGAAATCTTCGCTAGTTCCACCTTGCCGCTCCGCGGTGGGATAGCCCTTTTCTAGCTGCTGGGGATGGCACGAGCGTTGCTTATAGAAATTATAGTAAGAACAACAACTATAAAAGTAATGCCCATGAAAAAGTCGCTTCTCCTCTCTAGCCTCTTCCTCGCTTTCGCAACATCCTCATCCTTCGCAGATGCCCTTCTCTTCACTGTCAATTCAACGCCTTACGATCGACAAATGGCCAGAATCCGCCCCGTGCTTACGGCCACGACTCATTCTTCTGGATCGCAAGTGTCGGTCTCGATCGTCAATCAGTGGATGACTGATCTTCGTTCGATCCCCTACGGCTTTACTACGTTCTGGAAAACACCGGCCGAAGCTCAGTCCGGTGCGCCTGCGGACTGCAAAGCAAAGGCCGTCGCACTCTACGAAAAGATGCGGGAAAATGGGGCGACAAATGTTCGCCTCGTAATCGGCAAGCGGACGGCGACCAGCCGGCAAACACACGCCTGGTTGGCTTGGGATACTGACAGCGGCAGCTACGTTCTTGACCCGACCTTTAATTGGGCAGCCTGCACGGCCGCTCAAGTGGGGAAGCGCAATTACCAACCTTTGTATGCCTATGCCGGCAGCAAAAAGTTTCGCACCGCCGCGACGCTCGTGGCTCAAAACTAGTCTTTTAGGAGTAGCCAGACACGAGAGAGCGATCCTCGCCGAGGGTCGCTCTCGCTGTTTGTAGGGGTGAGCCCGTAATAAACTTCCCCGCGATGGATTGCGCTTCGCATCGGGCCGGTGAATCGTGCTGCGCTTCCCGAGCTAATGAAAGCGGTCCTTGCTTTGTTTTTACTGCTAGTGATCGCGTCGTGCACGACGACCGGTTCTCCGGCTCGATCGAAATTGGTGGGCAACTGGCGCTATTCTGACGCGATCCAAAGTTGTCATTATTCCTTTAACGCTGACGGCTCTTTTTCGGGCGAGGTCACCCGCGGCGGCAAGCTCGTTTTGAAATTTGCCGGCCAATGGAAGATGGAAAAGCACGCCATCCTCTACGTTTATTTGAGCGAGACGCGTGGCCGAATCCCCCGTGGGACAACTGACCGGGACCAGCTTATTGAGCTCGAGGAAGATTCGTTTGTCATTCAGGCGGCTAACGGCGAGCGACGGCGGTATGTCCGAGGCAGCTAGTTCAGGCGAGGGAATGGGAAAACCTTGCCTTATCCGGAACTTCCAAAGATAAAGCTTCCCAATAAAGCAGATTTGGTGCTATAAAAACACCAATGGCCATAGTTATTCGTAAATCGATTTCACTTCGGATGCCTGAGATGAAACTTTTTTTTCGTGGCTTTTTCAGTCTGACGGTGGCGCTGGGACTTCTGTTCGGGTCTACCGGCTGTCGCCAGCGGGTTGTTCTAACGCCCGGGGAGGACGACCTCGTTGTCCTTAACGGCTGCGTCGTTTCGGCGTGCAATTATCTGGCCGTTGTGAAGACCCAGCACGCGTTGGACAAGAATTTCTGGGCCAAGATTCTCCTCGTCCGTTTCCAAAATCATCCAGCTGGCCACGCCTACTGTGTTTGGGAAACCGAAGGCAACGTATACGGCTACGATCGTAACTCCGGGTCGTTTCCAATTCCCGTTTACACCCGCGATCCCCGAGCGATTGCCATCGTCTTGGCGCAGGAGCTTTCGCGTATCCTTAATGAGCCGCTGGCGGTGAGCCAGGCTGACTTTGTAAACGCGAGTGAAGCCGAACTCTACACCTATAGCTCCCTCGAACAGGCGGCGACGTCGTCACCCATGGCGGTCTTCGTCCAAATGCCGTCGCTCGCCAAACCCTGACGGTTTCTGGACAAAAAAAACGCGGTCATTTCTGATCGCGTCGCGAAGGCCAAAGGAACGTAACGTAACTTTAGATTTTAGTGAGTGACTTCCTGGCTCGCGTGATCATCTAAAGCAACGCCCGTGCCTCCACCGCGCGGAAGTCCGGATGAGCTTTCTCTGAAGGCTTTCAGCGGCTTTTCCGGTGCGCGCTCACGATAGTTATTTGTGAGCCGGACCCTTTCCAATGCCGACCTGGCGGAATTATTGGCGCGCAAAGCAGAGGCGAGTTCAGGGATATTAGTCCGTGCGTTTCGCCGGGCGGCGCGTAGCGCTTTCCTCTGGCCGGAGCTTGCGCACGACGTTTTGCGCGCCGGGCGTCCACTGTCTGAGCTTCACGGTGTCGGTCCCTTCATCGCTAGGCAACTTCAAGCATGGATAGAAAAACCGCCGCGTGAGGAAGCAAAGCCGCCGTTGATTCGGCGTGATTTTCTTACGAGCGCGGACGCGCGAGTCATTCTCGCGAAGGATCGCGAATGGTCGAAACGATTACGCGGTGATCTGCAAATGCACACCGGTTGGAGCGACGGCAGCGCGAGCATTGGCGAGATGGCGGAAGGAGCAAAGGAACGCAGGTACGAGTACATTGGGATCACCGATCACTCTAAAGGGCTAAAGATCGCTGGAGGAATCGACGAGAAAGCGTTGGCGGAACAGGCTCGCGAGATTGCTGGCGTGAATCGCCGAAACGCGGGGTCTGGCTTGACCGTTCTGCGCTCGGTGGAAATGAATCTCAATCCACGCGGCGAAGGCGACATGGATCCGAGATCGCTTGCTCGGCTCGACATCGTGCTCGGAGCATTCCACTCCGCGCTGCGAACAAAAGAGGACCAGACTCCGCGGTATCTCGCAGCATTGCGCAATCCGGATATCCAGATTCTCGGCCATCCCCGCGGTCGGATTTACAATTTCCGGATGGGACTGAAAGCCGATTGGGCGCGGGTCTTTGCTCAAGCCGCAAAGTGCGATAGGGCGGTTGAGATTGACAGTTATCCGGATCGCCAGGACCTCAACGTCGCGCTGCTCAAGATCGCTCGCAAAGAAGGGGTGAGAATTTCTTTGGGCACCGATGCCCATCACCCTCACCAATTGGAATTCATCGAGCTGGGTCTCGCGGCAGCGTTGAAAGCGAAAATACAGCCGGATCGGGTCATCAACTTTATGGACCTGACGAGTCTCCGTGCGTGGGTCGCGAAGCTCCGCCGGCGTCGTCGTTGATTTATTTCTTCGGCTCTGGTCCCCAGATTTTCTCGAGGAAGCTTACCCGGCCGGAGCCGACGTGGTACGCCTCAAAATCTGCCGGATTCTTGAGATAATATTTCTGGTGGTAATCTTCCGCCGGATAAAAGGGTTGAGCCGGCAGAATCTCGGTCACGATGGGCTTCGAAAACTTTCCTGACTTGCCGAGCGCCTCTTTTGACGTTTCGGCCGCCTTGTTCTCGTCATCAGTGCCATAATAAATCGCGGCTTGATAACTCAGTCCGATATCGTGGAACTGACCGTCGGCCTGCGTCGGGTTGATGTTCCTCCAAAAAATATCGAGCAATCGATCATACGAAATCTGGGCCGGATCGTACGTCACCTGGATCGCCTCGCGGTGGTGGGTGCGATGCGCGGACACCTTTTCGTAGGTCGCGTCCTCCGCGTTTCCCCCCGTATAGCCAACGACTGTTTTGACAACTCCTTTGGCGTTATCGTAAGGCGGTTGCATGCACCAAAAACAACCACCGGCAAAGATGGCGGTTTTTGTCCCGGCCGCCGTCGGTTCCGCTGCATTCGCCAGCAACGCAGTCATTCCTAAAAGCAGGGCAAAAAATTTCGTAATCATCTGATACATTGTCCTCCGATCTTTTAACAAATCCAGCAACGCCGGCGGAGCTCGTCCCAGGGAATTGTTTTGAGCCGCTCGATCTTCGAGCGGTCTACGGACGGGTTGCTCCGCTCGAAGTCGATCTGGGCTGTGGCGACGGCTCGTTTCTGGTTGCGGTCGCTGAGAAAAATCCCGGGCACGATTTTCTTGGAATCGAACGCCTAGCCGGACGGGTCCGCAGCGCCTCTCGAAGAATTGAGCGGGCGAGGGTGGGAAACGCGCGCGTCCTGCGCTTGGAGATTTCTTACTTTGTCGAACGGCTCCTGCCGGCGCATTCAGTCACGGCATTTCATCTTATGTTCCCCGATCCGTGGCCGAAACGTCGCCACGCTTCACGCCGTCTCGTGTCAGAAAGTTTCCTGTCGTCGATGCATCGTGCGCTTGGGGCAGACGGCAAGGTGCGAATCTCGACCGACGACTTTGAATATTTCCGTCAGATCACGCAGCTCGTTTCGAAATCCCCGCTTTTCATGGTGAACAGCGGCGCAATTCCAATTCTTGACGTGAGCAAATTCGAAAGGCGTTTTACTCAGGAGAGTGTTCCGATTCATCGGGTTGAGCTGTGGAAAGTTTCGCCTGTGACGTAAGCGGTCGCTTGCCACCGTTCACGATCCAATCGGATCTGGACTGCGCCGGTTTCATCCTGGCGAAACAACTTAATCCCGCGCCGTCGAACATTTTCGATCCATTCCGGCTTCAGGCGTTCGCTTTCTGGAAAATCCCGCGCCGTCGTGACGATCGCCTGCGGTCGTACCCGCTCCAGAAACGCCGCCGTTCCCGACAGGCCGCTGTGATGCTGACCTTTGACCAAGATGTCGCAGTGCAGGTCGGGGTAATTTTTGAGGAGAAATTGTTCGGTGGCTTCGCCGCTATCTGACATGAGAAGCACACGCGATTGACCCGAAACAAGCAGTTGCAGAACGAGTGCCTGATCGTCCGCGCGAGTGGTTGGGAGATTAGCCGGCGGAAACAAAATTCGCGCGGTGACGTCGGGGGAGAATTTCACTTCATCTCCCGCCTGACAGAATCGCGGTGTGCGTCGTTTGGTCGCGAGGAACGCGAGAAATTTGCGGTGCAATGACGACCGATCTGGCGCGGCAGTATCGATCAACTGCCGGGGCCGAAAACCAGCGACGATGTTCCCAGCGCCGCCGAGATGGGCGGAATCACCGTGCGTCAGGACGAAACCTTCCAGTCGGTTGACGCCCCGAGCCCGCAAATACGGCAAGAGCACCCGATTGTAATCGCGGGCGGGTCCCGCGTCGATGAGCCAGTCGGAATGCGTGTCGCGGAGATGAAGGGCGCCGCCCGAGCGAAGGTCCAGGGCGTTGATTTCCAAGATCGAGCCGCTCGAGTGATGCGGATGCTCGACATAGAAGTGGCCGGCCGGGATCTGCGCGAACAGACTGACGGCTCCGAGGATAAGCTTTGTGAGCGCCCAGTTCGCGTTGTTGAAAATGACCGAAAGCCACTGCGACAACGGCGCCGTGACGAGCGAGAGCATCGCGCCGGCGAGAACGAAGAACGCGATCGGCACCACCACGAGATTCGCCACGAGCGAGATGAGCGTCACCAAGTGGTAATACCAGAGCATCAAGGGCAGCGAGCCGACCCAGGCGGCGAACGACACCGATGCCGCGCGGGCTAACCACGTCATGATTTTTTCAAAAATGCGCCGTCCTTTGCTGAACAGACTTCGCGGCAAGAATGGATCGCTCGCCAGCAGCCGCCGAAGAAAACGAAACGTCGGCTCATGAAGCAGAAGAATGGCGGCGACGACCGAGAAGGAGAGTTGGAAACCGACGGCAAACAATTCCTGCGTGTCCCAGCCCAGGATCATCGTTGCTGCCGCAGCGAGGCCATTGAAGGCAAACGCCTTTCGTTCCACGACGAATCCGCCGATCAACACCGCGCTCATTACCGCCGCGCGAACACTCGAAGTGTGAAGCCCCGTGACGGCGGCGTAAAAAAGCAGCGCCGGGATGATCAACAGCGTCGCCCATTTTTGCGGCAACCGCGCCACCGTCGCCATGATCCAGAGAAGCCGCGCCACGATTCCGACGTGCAGACCCGCCACGGCGAATAAATGTAAGGTGCCGGTCTGTTGAAAAGGCTCTTCAATATCTTCGGCGGTCTGGTGACGCAGGCCGAGAACCATTCCGTTGATCGAACTGGTTACATCTGGCGAATTCTCCAACCCGCGGGAAATCGTGGCCTGCATCCAGGCGCGAGATGTTTGAGCGGCGCGAAGAATGGGGTTGCCGCGGTCCCGTCGGAGCACCGCGCCATTTTCCGGATATCGAACGATCAAGGCGCGATGAACGTCTTCGCGAGCGAGATAAGCGCGCAGGTCGAATTCGCCTGGATTACGGGGCCCTTCAATTTTTTGAGCGGTGCCGAACAGCTTTACTTCATCCCCGAAGTCGATGGCATGTCGCCACCGTGTGAACAATTTCGCGCTGCAGGAATGAGATTCGCCATCGATCTCGATCTCTTCAGCCTTTAACAAAAACGACGCGTATCCGCGCTCCGACGTTTTCGGCTCGGTGATAACCGTTCCCCGGACCGTGATTGGACGCGGTTCGTCTCCGACAGCGCGCGCCAATCGTTGTCCAACCGTGTCCGTCGTTCTGACGCTGTGCAGAAAGAAAAACCCAACCGCAACGAATGCGTAAGTTACCAGCGAGCGACGCAAGAACCAGCCGGCGATCGCGATTGCCGCGAGCACCATCGCGACAATTAACGAATAGCGCGGCCAATTATCGGCGATGAGAATCCCGGCCGTGGCGGAAATCGCAACGCCCAAGAATGGCTGACGCGGCCATGCCTTCAGCACTTTCATGTTCCGGGGAGGAGTGCCGCTACGTCATCTCAACCAGCCGGCCAGAACCATGCACGAGGGGAAAGCCTTTGATTCACCCTGCTCAGCTTATATGCTTGGGCCACCGTGCCGATTCCTTTTTCGAAAAAAAGCCGGAGGAACGTCGTTCGGCAGGCCACCGGGGACGGCGCGGAAAACAAACGTTCCACCCGTGTCCGCCTGATTCCGAGCGCGGATTGGCACAAGCGCAATTTTCTCACCGAAGTCCTGATCCCATCTCTCTTCACCAAACGCTCCGGGGATCATACGCGTCCGCATTTTCCGAAAATCCGCAAAGGCGAAGTGTGCATCACCTGGATCGGGCACGCGTCATTTTTGATTCAAACGCATGAATGCAATCTCCTGATCGACCCGATCTGGTCGAAATGGCTGAAAGTGATCAAGCGGCTCAAGCAACCGGGTTTCGAAATTCATCATCTGCCGGAAATCGATTTCGTCCTGGTGACCCACGCGCATTTTGATCATCTCGATCGCCGGACGCTGATCAAGGTGGCCGCCGATCAACCGATCGTGGTTCCGATCGGTGTCGGCAATCTCGTGCACGACCTCGGGTTCAACATCGTTCACGAACTCGATTACTGGCAGACCGTCAAGCTCGGGCCCATCGAAGTTTCGCTCACGCCTTGTGCGCATTGGGGCGCGCGGTTTCTCGCCGATCTTCACCGCGGCTTCGGCGGCTTCATTATTAAGATGGATGGCCGCACCATTTTTCATTGTGGCGACAGCGCTTACTTCGATGGTTTCAAGGAGATCGGCGAACGCCACGATATCGAAGTCGCGCTTTTACCGATCGGCGGTTACGACGCGCCGACTGGACGCTCGGTCCACATGAATCCGGAGGAAGCTGTCCAGGCGTTCATGGAACTGCGCGCGAAAACTTTAGTGCCGATGCATTACGGCAGTTTCCGCCTCGGCTACGAACCCCTCGACGAACCGCCCACGCGCTTGCTTGCCGCCGCGAAGGAGCAAGGCATCGCCGATAAAGTGTTGCTGCTCACCGAGGGCGCGCCGGTGGTTTTATGAAGAAAACGTTGAACGCCCAACGTCGAACGCCGAATGTCGAATTCAGAGCCTCTGCACTTCTGCTGATTGTGCGTTCAGCGTTGGGCGTTCGGCGTTTTCTTTCATAGATGCCCGAATCGCGCCGCACGCGTTCGGATGTCTTGGGCGCGCTGAGCGCAGGTGGACTTGTCGTTCTCTTTTGTCTCGTTCTTCTCCGCCACGATCCGCTCCTGTTTTGGAACGACGACTACGAACTTTCGATTTTGCCTGTATTCGCCGACGTGGCGCGCAGTTGGTCGCACGGTGAATGGCCGCTCCTGAGTCCATACTCCTGGGTCTGCGGCAATCTTGCCGGCGAATATCAGTACGGAACGTTCTCGGTCTTTGTGAACGCCGCGGTCGTTCTAATCTGGAAATTTCCGCTTACCTTTCCGCAACAAGCCGCGGCGCTTTCCATCGCGCATCTGTCCGTCCTGGCAATGGGCGGTTACCTGCTGGCGCGTGGGCGAAACCTCGTGCCATCGCTTTCCATGATGGTCGCGTTCGTGGCCGCTTTAAACGGCTGGATCGTTTGCTGGGGCGCGACGGATTGGTTCGGCGCGCTCGGCGCCTTCGCCTGGCTGCCGTGGGCCTGGTGGGGAATGGATCGCGCTCTTGATCCGCAGCGCAGCAAGTGGCGCTTTCTCTGGCCAGCGCCCTTCGTTTACCTCGTTCTCACCGGCGGATTTCCCTACACGGTCTTGATGCTGGCGCTGATCGCAGGCTGGCTGGCCGTGAGGTCGTTAGGCCAAACTCGTAATCTCCGCTCGATCGTGCCTCTGTTTTTCGGAGCGCTCCTCGGAATCGGGCTGGCTGCGCCCGCCTGGCTCGCGCTTTTGGATTACGTTCATGGATCGGCGCGGAGTGTGCAGGACGCCGCCGAGCATTTTCAATGGCGCGTCCCGGCCGCCGCGTTGCCGGGCTTCATCATCCCGAATTGGACTGTTCTCTGGTCGGATTTTTCTTCGCGGCTCATGCCGCATACGGCAAACGAGCTGACCTGCGGTGTGGTTCCACCGGTTGCGTTGATTGCTGGATTGATCGGTCTTCGTCGCGTCCTGATTCGACGCATCGGCTGGGAACTTGGATTGCTTCTGATCGCGCTGATTCTTTGCATGCTACCGACGGCGGGAGTGTTTCGCTGGAGTTTTCGCTGGTTGCCTTTGGTCCATCTCGTTCTCGCGCTCTGCGCGGCGGAGGCGCTGCAATTGTTTGGTCAATCGCGTGCGATTTTCACGCGTTCCTGGCTTCCCGCAGTTGCCACATTCGCCGCATTGCTCGCGACCTACCTTTGGATCCCGCCGAATTGCGGCGTGCCGAAGTACAACCTCGCGCAGGAACTTACCCAACCTGCCCCGCTCGATCCGCACCGTCTCTATCTCAGCATTTATCCCGCGCCCGAAGATGCCTATAGAATCGAGAAACATCCGGAGCCATTTGGAACGACCATCCGTCCTGGCAGCACCTCAATGTGGGGCGGCGTCAGTTTCGTTAATGGCTACAGCCCGATTCGCCCGTCGGGTGTTGCGCGCGAATTCGATTCCGCCATTCACGGCGAAATTTCTCCGACCAAAGCAACGGCTCTGTTGGACGAGGAGGGCGGTCCGGACGGTCTCCTCGCGCGAATCGGCGTGGACGGAATCATTGTTGCGAATGAAATCGATCATGTTCCCGAGCCCGCGTCTGAATGGCCTATCGTCGCCGCCACGAACGAAGGCCGCGTTTTTCATCGCCGGGAGCCGCTGCCGCGCATTCGTTCTCTGACGTCAATCGATTCCCGGCCTAACGAGCGGTTCGTCGAAGCTGTCGTTTCGGAAATCAGCGACGCCCGTAATGCCGTTGCCGCGAATGTCACAACGAGCGATGGCCCGGCGTTGCTAGCCATTTCGCGACCTTTTTTCAACGGCTATTGCGCCACGCTCGCCGGCCACGCGTTGCCAGTTACCTCCTACCGCAGTCTGATCCCGCTAGTTGAAATTGCGCCTCGAACTTCGGGCCGGCTTGAAGTCGTCTATCGGCCGTGGTGGTTGATCGTCGGCGTAATCGTAGCCGCTCTTAGTTTTGTTGTGATGCTGGGATCGGCGACAATGGCGATCAGTCGTCGTTCACGTCGCTGACCGATTCCAGGACAAGGCGCCGGTCTTTCTCGAGCTGTTCCTTGTCCGCAGGCTGGCTAAGGGCAAAGAGGACAAAATAGCGGTGATTCCATGGAAACGCCGTGACGGTCAGGAACGTCTCATCGCCGTCGCTGTTGATGCCGGACGTTGTCAGCAGTTTCGTGCCGATAGCTTCAGCGCTCTCCTGTGGGCGCGGGAGCTTGGCATCTTCGACGCTGCCGGTTTTGAGGTCGCGAAAGGCGAGTGACCGAACGGCGAATGATTTCGCGAATTCAGGAAGCGCGTTCTTCGCGGCTGCGGCATCCTTTACTTTATCCATTGTCACCAGGGCCATTACCTGCTTGGGCCCCACGGCGAGACAAGTACCGTCTTTGCGATAGGCGGCCTTGTATCCAGTCGGGAACTGAAGTTCGATGATAGGCTTTTCGTTTGGGAACCACATCAACACTGGCTCTTCGCCAAGAACCATGCCGGCCACCAGCATGAGCCAGGCGGCTATGACAACGAGTGACTTCATCAGCCGGATGTTGATCGCAAACCAGGGCCAACTGCAACGGCAAATCCAACTGTGATTACGGTTTGGACTGATTGTATTCGGCTACGGAAATTTGGGAAAACGGCGAGATCGTTCGGGCCTTGCGATCGCCAAGCCACCACTTCCCGAAGGCGCTCCATTCGTCGCCGCCGTTTTTTGCCAATTCATTTTCAATCTCGTCGCGGGTTTGGCTCGGGTCCGTCCGAATGACTTGGAAGACGCCGTGGTCGTCGAGCCGCTGGCCCGCAACCATCTCGGCCAGACTCAGCAACCATCCGGGCGCCGCTCTCTCGGATGGCAAGAGGTCCCATGAAAATACACCGCCATCTTGCCATGCGATGAGGAGTCGTTTGCCGTCCGGACTGAATTGCGCTGATTGATCGTCGCCGCCTGGAAAAGGTTCAGCGATTAGCTTGCCGGACTCCACGTCCCAAATCCGAACCGCCTTGTCGATACAAGTCGTCACGATTTGCCGACCGTTGGGACTGAACCGTGCGGACATCACTTCCGCCGGGTGCTGCAGCGGATCGGTCAGCGGTTTGCCCGTGGACGCATCCCAGAGTCGCGCGGTGTGGTCGTCTGATGCGGTGACGATTTTCGTTCCGTCCGGACTGAATTCCGCGAAGGTGACCTCCGCCGTGTGGCGCAAAGGCGCGCCGACCGCTTCGCCATGCTCGACGTCCCAAATTCGCGCCGTTACATCGTCCATTGTTCGAGTCAGCAATCGCCGGCCGTCCGGACTAAACTCTCCCGAAGCGATGTAGGTGACGTATTCCCAGTCGGAGATGACCGCGCCGGTGGCCGCGTCCCAAATTCGAATGTGCTTATCCTCCGCGGAGGTCGCGATGCGCCGGCTGTCCGGACTGAACGCGGCCCACATCAGTTTGTCTTCGTGAACCAAAGGCTTGCCGATCAGTTGCCCGTCTTCCGCGTTCCATATCTTCACCGTGTTGTCCTGAGAAGCGGTCACAACGCGCGTCCCGTCGGAATTGAAGTGGGCCGACATCACGAAACTATCGTGCGTCAACGGCGGGCCGACTGGCCGGCCCCTGGCCATGTCCCAAACCTGCGCACTCTTCTCGGATTTCGTGACGAGCCGCTTCGCATCCGGACTGAATTCCGGCAATCCTTCAATCGTTCCGTAGCTCTTTGGGTTGAGGCGAGGCTTGCCCGTCGCTGCCGAGAAAACCTCGACGGAGGTTTCGCCCGTGGGATTTTGCGTCGCGATTATGATTTCATTTCCATCGCGCGTGAACTCGGCCGCCATCGCGCGACCGTCGCGTTTGAGGCTTGTGGGCAACGCGGCGCCCTGTCCAACATCCCAAAGCGTTCCGGTCACATCCGCCAAAAGCGTGATCAACTTTCCACCGTCATCGCTGAAGCCGGCCCATCGAACCTCAGTCGGATGAAGCATTGGCTGGCACAAACTTGCGCCCGTGTCTGCGTCCCAGATTCGCGCGGTTCGATCGCTCGACGCCGTGACAACCCGGCGCCCAACCGGATCGAATTGGACGGAAGAAATTGATCCCGAGGCCGCGAATGGCGCCAGTAATTGTTTTCCGTTCTGAGCGTCCCAAATCGAAATCGTTTTTGGCGATCCCACCACCAGACGCTTCCGATCCGCGGAGAACTCGAGCATGTCGTTCTCCTGGCCAGTCTGCGGGATTGGAGCGGTAACGGGTTTTCCGTCGTTGGCGTTCCAAATCTGGACGCTATTGTTTCCCGTCGCCGTCGCGATGAGACGCCCGTCCGGACTGAACCGCACCGCTACGATCTGGCTCTCATGCGCTAAAGGCGTCCCGCCGCGCGCGCCCGTTCGTGTGTCCCACACGACAACCGCGTTGCGCACGACTGCCGCGATACGTGCTGCGTCAGGACTGAACCGGAGCATGCTGATGGCGCTGTCGTGCTGTAACGGACCTAGAAGAAGCTTTCCGCTGGATCCGTCCCAGATCGACAAAAGCTCGCCCTGGGCTGTGGCTAATTGTCTGCCGTCGGAGCTGAACTCAGCCGCCGCGACTTCGTCGGCCGTCTCGGTCAGATTCGCCACTGAGTTTCCACTTTGCACGTCCCACAACCGCATCGGACCGCCGCCGACGTTCACCGCCCGCTTTCCGTCCGGGCTCAGAAACGTTATGTCGCTTTGGCCACGGTCGCCGTATTTGAAGGGCGGCTTGATCCTGTCGCCGGTGCGCGCGTCCCAGATCTGCGCAATGTGAAAGTCGGAAAAAACAGACAGCCGCCGCGCATCCGGGCTCAAACTGAACAGATGCACGCTGTCCGGATCCTTCTGGTACATCGGATGCACCGCGGGGGCTTCTTTTTCCGCGTTCAGGGTCGGCGCGTTCTTGCCCAGGATCGACTGCGCGCTCCCCGAGATCGTTGGATCGGCCGGAACCTTCGCTTCTTGGACCGGGCCCTCGTTCTTCAGGGTTTTCAGCGGCGCTGCAAAATTTCGATAATTCAGCAGCGTCACAAGTCGGAA
Organism: Chthoniobacterales bacterium; assembly: GCA_036270255.1. Lineage (GTDB taxonomy): Bacteria > Verrucomicrobiota > Verrucomicrobiia > Chthoniobacterales > UBA10450 > AV80. Next base: position 9,330 of record DATBCW010000129.1, on the reverse strand, counting down.
GAGAGCAGCTTCGTTCCGCGGGTTAAAAGATAGACTGCGCGAAAGTTGGGCGAGCGCGTCCGGGACACGGCCCGCTTCGAGTGATCGCGTTGCCTGGAGAAAATCCGATTGGCTAAGGGCGGCCTGCGTTCTGGCGAGAGCAGACTCGGCCCGGATGCGCTCTGATTCCGCTCGTGACTTTTCTGATTCGGCGCGCGTCTGCGCCTGTTGCGCGGCCTTCTTCTGCCACCACGCGTAAACGCTCAGCGCGCCGAATCCGGAAACCAGAAGCAGCGCGGCTGCGACGATAAAACGGAGGCGGCGAATCCGGCGCTCGTTGTCCCGCTGTTTTAAGTCGTCGTAGTTAACTCCGAGCAACCCGGCGAGCAATTTTAGCTTCGCGTTGTTCCGGCCGTCCTTGTCTTCCCGCGCATCCGCCGCGATGGGCTCACTGCGGATTGCACTCGCTTCACCATTTTCGGACCAGCGAAACCGAAGTGCTTCGTGGAAACATTCATCCTCGGGTTTGTATCCCTCTTTGCCGTCGCTCGCGTTCGGCTCGCCATCCACGATAAGCGCGAGAATCCGGTCTTCACGACCGAGCTTCTTGAACGTTCTGATTTCTTCGCCGACCCAGCGGGATTGCGCGGAGCGCGGCGAACAGATCACGATCAGATAACGCGATTCGCGCAGCGCTTCGTCGATGTTCGAATTGAGATCGGCGGAGACAGGAAGCTCTTCGCGGTCGCGAAAAACCGGAAAGACCCGCGCCGGAATGTTCCCATCGCGCGATTCTTTTCCGACGAGGCGCGATGGAACGCGATAAGTCTCCAACGCTTTGTGAAGCCAATCGCCCCACTGCCTGTCGGTGTGGCTGTAGCTAAGAAAGGCCCAGTATTTCAAATTCGCCGCCGTGAAACGCTATTTGTTGAACGCGCCCGTCACGATCAACAGGACCAGGATGCCAATGATAAAAAGAAGAATGAGCGACGAAATAATAACGCCAGCAATTGCGAATCCTTTCCCGCCCACCGTCCCGCCCGATCGCTTGATCTTTCGGAGAGCGATAATCCCGAGGATCAGCCCCGTGATTTGTCCGAGCAACAAGAACGGGATCAGCGAAGCCACCAGGCTGCCGATCGCGAGCCCGCTGGTCTCCCGCGCGGGAACCGGATCGAGTGCGCCGGCCGGAACCGTTCCCGCCACTTGAATTCCGCCGCAGGCCCATGCCCTCGCGTCCGCCAGGAAAAGCATCACGATCAGCAGAATTCCGTAGACGGTGAAGATGCCGATCCCGACACCAAAACTTTCCTGCTGATGCAAGCCGCGAACTCGAACCGCGCCGGCTTGGATCAGATTCGTGAGAACGGCGGCGGTGACATTGACCAGGAATGCCGCGACAAACGATCCAAAGGCAAAAACCAAACTCCAAGTCCGGCCCCAACGCCGTTCTTTGATGAGACCGACTCCGCCGAGAGAAAGAATGCCCCCCAAGAGGCAGAAAACGATGCCGATGAAAACCAAGGGAACTAGGACGCCATTGGACGCCTGCAATCCAGCCAGACGCGTGACGGATCTTCCCAGGATGATCAGATTGACGAGCGCGACTAGCGGCCCCACGACGACATTTGCGTAGCCGACTACTTTTAAGCGAGGAGGAATGACCGGAGCAGCAATACTATTGAAAGAGTTCGTTTTTGCGTCGATTCGATACCTCCTGTTTAGCCAGTTGGCGGATGTCGGCGAAGGTCAATTCTTCATTTCGATTCTCGCTGGAGGTTGCTAGGGGCTGGTAGAAGTTTACCCGGTAACTAACGTCGACGAGGAGAGAACACTTTCGTAATTGATTGTTGCTCAAATGCTGGGGCTGGTACGAGAGGAATTCCCTCAAAGATTCACGTGCCTTTTCCATGGCGGTCACATTGCCGTCATCCACCTTTATGGTTGCGCCTTGCAGCGCCGCGGCCAGGCACTCGATCTTATCGAGCAGATCGTCGACGACAGGGCACTTGTTTGGCGGCGATGCTCTGCTGTCTTTCGCCGCGGTCGCTCGCCAGTCTCGCGTAGTTTGTTCTTGGATGCGCTCTTCCGCTTCTACTTGAGCGCGCTCCTGTTTTTTATCCCAGGCGAATCCAATCGCGAGCGCCGCATTCTTGCAGCAATTGCCGAGAATCAAATCGGCGTCTGAGGCTGCTGCGCACGCCGCGGCCGTGTAGAAGGTGACCGCACCGACCTCATATTCCGCGGAAGATGCACTATCCCCAAGTTTGCGGTTCGCGAAAAGCCAGCTCTCCCACGTCTCCTGAGCGAACGCGGCGACCGCCGCATGCGCGAGGACGAGGTCAACGGCGCTCGCCAGCCCCCGGCAAAAATTCTCCGCCGCCTCAATCGCATCCCGCGGTTTCGGGTCTCGCCAAACTGTTTCACTCACATATCCCCCTGGATAGCCATCGTCCGAGGCGAAGACTCCATCGGCCCAGTCAACCGGGTAATGTTCCCAGATTCGGCGACAGAAATGGCAGGCTAACAGACGCAGTTGACGGGATTCAGACAGATCAGCTGGGGGCGCAAATTTAGACTGGGGGTCACTGGGAAATTTCTCGTTAGAAATCCAAACCATCAATAGACGTCGCGCTTGTAGCGTTTGTCGCTCTTTAGCTTCTCGACGTATTCGTTCGCGGCGTCGACGTCTTTGCCGCCGTGGTCCTGCACGATCTTGCGCAGCGCTGCATCGACGTCTTTCGCCATTCGTCGTGCGTCACCGCAGACGAAGAAATGCGCGCCTTCGCCGTCGATCCATTTCCAAATTTCGGCCGAGTTCTCCAGCATTCGATCCTGCACGTAAACCTTGCTTGCCTGGTCGCGCGACCAGGCGAGCGACAATCGCGTCAGCAAACCGTCCTTCTCCATCGATTCGAACTCGTCCCTGTAAAAATAATTGCAGGCCGATTTCTGCGATCCGAAAAAGAGCCAATTCTTTCCTTTCGCGCCAGTGACTTGCCGCTCCTGGAGGTAAGCGCGAAACGGCGCGATCCCGGTGCCCGGCCCGATCATGATGATCGGCGTATTCCCGTCTTCCGGGAGGCGAAATTTTGAGGCGTTGGGGAAGACTGGGATTGGTCCGTCCTGCGCGCGTTCCGCGAGAAACGTCGAGCAAACACCACCGCGAACTCGGCCGTGGCTGGTGTAGCGCACCACGTCGATCGTGAAATGCACCTGGTTCGGATGCGCTTTCAGGCTGGAGGCGATCGAGTAAAGACGCGGCTGCAATTTCGCCAGCACGTCGATGAATTCCTGCGGCGAAATCTTGATCGACGGATGTTCAATCAGGAAGTCGATCACTTCCATTCCCCAGAGATAACGGTCGAGGTCTTCCTTCCGAGAAGGGTCGAGAAGCTCGGTCAGCAACGGCGCGGCGTTCGCGCGTTCCGTTATCATTTTCAAAAACTTCGGCGTCGTCTGAGTGATGCGGCAATCGCGGAAGAGCGCTTCGCGGAGCGTCGTCTCCCCCTTGGGGCTTTTCACGGGCTCGTCGCCCGTCGCGCAAATCGCTTTCAGAATTTCGTCGACGAGCTTCGGATCGTTCGTCGGCCAAACGGTCATCGAATCGCCAACTTCGTAATTCAATCCCCAGTCGGTCAGATCAATTTCGAAATGACGCGTGTCTTTTTCGGAGCCTTCACCGCACAGGCTGCGGTTAACGGTTAATTTTCCCGGGAACGGATTTGTCCGGGTATATTGTGATGCAGGTTTCGCCGCAGCGGCTGGAGTTTCGGTTCCCATATTTGTAACGGCGGTCTATGACCGCCGAGGTTTGGATTACGCGGCGATTCGGCGGTCATAGACCGCCGCTACAGAAAATCACGGACCGTCGTTGCCGATGGCGAGGGTGGGGCAAACGTCCATCGCGCGCTGGGCCGCCCCGGTTTCGTCGTCATTCTCGGGCTGCTTGTAAAAATAGACGTAGGTCTCGTCGTCGTTGTATTTCAAAAGGTTCGGAGCTTCGTCCAGACAAACGCGGCAGGGCGTGCAGGTGTTATCGACGTACCACGCGCCGGGAACGTTTTCCGGAAGTTTGTTTGCTTTATCGGCCATGACTCGATTTTTACTCGAAAGGCCGTCCGCGCCGCAATGTCTTTTATCGCGGCGTCGAGGATCAGCCCCAAGGAGCGGCGCTGTCCACACCGCCGTCGGTCGGCGGTTTGTAAACCGCCGTTCCTTGTTTTCTATTTCCGCAGCGGAGTCGGACCAACGATGGGACTCGGCTCGATGTCCGGCGCGTAATCTAATGGCGGCGTGGGGCTGACGGATGCCGCTGGCTCCGGCCCCGGTAGCGGATTCAAGAGCACACCGCCCTTAGTCACGAGTTGCCGGTTCCGCGCCGTCACGTCTTCCACGAAATACAAGCTGCCCCAGCGGCGTCCATCCTTCGATTCGCCTTCCGAGCGCAGATAAAATTTCTCCATTTCATCAAGATGAAACGGCCGCGCCCCGCGCCGACCAAAGACCACAGTTTGCCCGCCGGTTTCATCGACGACGCGATCACGCTCCAATCCGCGTGAAACAGCGATCGCTTCGCCGTGCGTCGGATAGCTCGCGATCAAACGCGGATTCGGTCGCGGACTGAACCCTTGCGCGCCCGGCACGGTGTCGGGCGAGATGAGTTGCACAACGCGCAATCCGTTACGGCCATCCGCCACGAGCGCGAACTCCGATGCGCTCACGCTGCCGATCTGCACCGCCCGCGTGTCGTTGAGCTGCCCGTCGGCATTGAACATTTGATCCAGATGCGGCGCTTCGGGATTTTCCACGTCGATGATCGCGAGCCCTTCGGGACCGTTCGCGACGTACGCGTAAGTCCGCGCCACATAGAGTCGGCCTGGATTCCGCAAACCGACAACCGCGCGCCGAATCGGCTCCGGCCGATACGGATCGGTGATGTCGAGAACCTTGAGGCCTTCGCTGTCGGTCACGAACGCATAACGGAACTGGATCGCAACGCAATGCGGGTTGCGCAGGAAATCGCCGGTGTATTGCCCGGCGAGCTTAGGATGCATCGGGTCGGTGCAATCGATCACGAACAATCCGCGCGGCGTCGTCATGTAAAGGCGATGCCCGGCCGCGGTGACGAACGTGGCGCCGGTCAGCGCGCCGTCGGGATTGTAGGTCACGTCGCGTTTCAGAAAATTGTTGTCGGGATTTCCGTCGACTAGGGTGGCGACATTCGAGCCGACGAGGCCTTCTTCGCGATCCGAGACGTAAACAAAGGCGTAGAACAAATCGATCGGCTGCTCTTCATTTTCCGGTAACCGGACCCGCGCCGGGTCGAGTGCGAGCGTGCTCGGGATCGCGATCGACGTCGCATATTTCGTGTTCACGCGTGTCCGTTGTCCGAGCGGCGACACCGGCGCGCTCACGATCCGTTCCGAGAATCCTTTCTGATCGATGTTCGCGACGTCGAATACTTCGAAGCCGCCCGGCCCATTCGCGGTGTAAAGATATTCGCCGCGCAAGACGATGTCCTGGATGTCGTTGCCGCTGTGCTCATGCGCCTCTTTCAAGATCGAGCCGGCCTCGAGGTGTTTCCGGTAGTTGTCCGGATAAGCGAGCTTGTGGAGGTGACTGCCGATCGCGGCTTGTGGTTCGTCCGCCTCCGTCCAGACGACGGCGTGAAATCCTTCGCGACCTTCGCCGACATACGCGTAGCGACCGAAAAAATTCACCGCGCCGGTGCCGAACCCGAGGAGCTGCGTCATCCAGGCGTTGTTGTCGTTGTTCTTTGAGAGATGGCAGTCGGTGCAAGTCTTCGTCGTGCCGACGCTGCTCGTCGTGTGCGGGAAATGCGGGTTGAACGCCTGGCCGCTGTAGCCTTCCGCCGAAAACGTCTGGGCCTGCGAGTAGACCCATTCGCGATTCGCATTCTGCGAGCTGACCACCACCGCGCTCGAGGACCGGATCACCGCCATCCGATTCTTCTTCACGGTGCCGTCGATCCCGAGCATGAAGACGTCGTCGCGCACGACCTGTGGATTGTAAGTCGTGTAGTTCCGATCGGTGACGCCTTCGAATTTATTTTGCGGCACGCGCTGGTTCGCCTTCATCGGCAAATGGCAGCCGAAACAACTTGTCGCCCACGATGTGTGACAGATCTGGCAATCCATCGAGCTATTGCTGTGCGCGAATTGCGCGTGCTGTTCCGCGGGATCGGTCGAGACAACGCCTCCCCATGTTTTCCCATCGCGTCGCAGTGTTTTCGCGTAAGCCGATTTCGGATTGTAGTGATCGGAGAGGGGATCGATCGTGTCCATCGTCTGCGGAATCTCCCACCGCATCTCCGGCGACATGACCGATTGCTGGTAGAGCCTCGTCCCTTCCCAGACGAAACGCGGCCCCCACGGCGTATTGCTCGTGTTGCCAAGATCGACGGCGCCGGCGTTTCCAGTCGTAACGAGCGTCGGTCGCTGACTGACGGTGCCGTGACAATCGATGCAGTTGATCGTCGTCGCGTTTCGCGGTTCGCCGTAGAGCATCCCGTTGCCGTGGACGTCCACTTCGAAATGGCAGTCAGCGCATTGCATTCCGTGCGCCAGATGGACGTCCTTCAAGTGCACGGCCTTCGCGAACTTTTGCGCGTCCCCGTCCGCGATCTTGTTATCGTTGAGATCGAGCAGGTTGCCTTTGCGATCGTGTTTGAAGATCGCGCGGAAAACCCAACCGTGTCCGTGGTAATCGGCGAACTGGGTGTGCTTCAACTTCGGATTCAGCTCGGAAACCTTGTCGAGAAATTCCTTGTCGCCCCACAGTCCCTTCGCCGCGGCCGCCTCGGGATTGCTCTGCGTTTCGATCACCAGCTCGTCGTCGGTCGGATTCCGTTGTTCCTTCGGATACATGAACTCGCCGTCGGTCTCCTGGTCCCACCAGGTGTAACCGAGATATGGATTTACGAAGAGGTTGCCCTGGTGCATGTGGCAGTTCATGCACTGGCTCGACGGGATCGAACGCGTGAACTGATGGGTAACCGGATGGCCGCGCTCGTTTCGCGGAATCGTTTTGTCGGCAGTGAAGGTCAGTCCCTGATGGCCGTATTTGCTCCACCAGCCCGAGTTAGTCGGCGAACGATCGTTCGCGTAAACAACGTGGCAGGCCGAACAACCGCTCGAACGATAATCACCCGGGTGATCGTTCGATCCGAGAAATCCGAGGAGCGGATCGTGCAGCCGCGTTTTTTGAATACCGAGGAAAACCGGGTCGGTCCGGTTCAACGTTCCGAGCCCGCGCTCCGACAAGCGTCGGAGGGGTTTTCCGTCTGGTTCTTCCGTAGTGGGGATGCCGAGCGACAATGGTTTTTCGCCGCCCTTCTCGAAGATGCGCAAAATATTTCCGGGATTGCTCAAGTTAAATCGCGGGACAGGATCCAGAAACGGGAGAATGCCGTGAACCCTTGTGTCGTCAGCGGTAACAGGCGTGTAGTTATTCAACCGCAAAGGCGCGCCATCCGCGGCATAAGCCTGGCCGAACACATAATTCTTCAGGTAGAAGCCACTATTGTTGTAGAGCGCCGCGCCCCACAGCAGCGGCCCGGTGTTCATCATGCTGTGATCCACGCGGTTGATGATGTCGTCGTGGCAAAGTCCGCAGGTCTGTTTCGCCACGCGGAGATCGCCGGGATTCATGAACCGGATGAACTCGGGCGATTCGTGGTTCAGCCAGACATTCGAGTTCGGAGGGTTCGCCGACGTTTTCCAAAACTCCAGATGCCGCGGCGGAACATGCGCCTGTTCTTTCGTTAGGCCACGCCGCGGATTCCCTCCGTGGCAATCCGTGCAACCGAGGACGACATTCGCGGAGTTCTTGTGCATCGGTTCCACGCCCGCGTGGCATTGGAGGCAGCCGGAACTTTTCGCGTCGGCCGCTGCTTGCGATTGATCGATCCAGTTCGGCCGCGGACGGGCCGAGAGCGCGGTGACTGAATAATTCGGAGGGAGAGATGTTGGCGGACCATATCCAGTGTCCGATGCGCCCTCGGAAGCTCCAAATCCCAAGCTCCAAATCCCAAACAATAACCAAATCCCAAGCACTAAAATTCCAAAGCGCGCCGCGAGGGTTCCCTTTGAAATTCGGGACTTGGAAATTCCTTGGAATTTGGGATTTGGGATTTGGGATTTCTGGCGTTCCATCGCTCAGTACGTCAGCGTGAGAGTGAAAATCCCGCTGTAGAGAAAGTCATCCACCTTCCCGGCACTCGGTCCTGGATAACCGAAAACCGGGTTCGTATTCGCGCGGTAAATGTCCTTGTATCCCTGGCCGGGCACCAAAAACCCGGCGCCGGCGGAGAGGATGATGTTGTTCGTCAACAACGGCCGGTATTGGATTCCCAGACTGCAATCGAGACCGATTTCGTTGCTCGCGCGGTTCGTGAAGAGGACGTCCCGGATCACTTCCGTCTCCGCCATCCAGATGTAGTTCACGTTCAGAAACGCCTTTAGCTTCGGCGTGATGTCGGCGTCGTTTCCATATCCGACAATGATGGTGCCGGGATTGACGAAGTTCGATTGCCCTTCGCTTTTGCTCGTCCGCAAATCGATCACGAGACTGTCGCGCTGCTTAAAATTCACCGAGGTGCCGCCAAGATTGAATCCCTGGTGAACGAAGAACGAGAACGGGCCGCCGATGAAAAACGGTTTGTCGAAGATCGTGTCGAAGCCGGTGGCGTGTGAGTTCCGTGGGTTATCGTCGCCGCTGGCGTAAAAGCCGGAGAGCTTGAAGCGCAGCCAGTCCTTATCGATCGACAATTCGAGTGCCGCCATTTGCGCGTTGATCGTAACGCGCTGTTGCGCGATCCCGTTGAATCCATCTTCGCCGAGCACTTCGTAGAGCGCGTGAGTGATGTTCAGCCGCCCGATGTGTCCATCGCCCGTCCAGCCGAAGTAAAACGCCTGGACGTAATGATCGCGCACTTCGCCGATCGGGGCCGGCCTCGTGATGAAATCGTTCTGGTCGTAATGGCGCGACGCTTCGTCGAAATTCGCGTGGAAGCTGAGCTGCGCCGTATAGCCTTTTGTCAGGAAATCCTGGCGGTACGCGTTGAGGATGATGACGCGCTGATCGCGAGAATCGAACTTGTTGAGGTCGGAATAGGTGTCCTTCTCGCGCATGTCGAACGCCATGACGTTGTATTGCCAGCGGTTGTTGTCGTAGTTGCCGAAGAGGCGAAGGCCGAGATTTGAGTCGTTGAAAATGAAGCCGCGAAAATCGCTCACGAACGGTTGAATCCCGATGCGCGATGAGATGAAATCATAGTTGCTCGACAAATCGCGAAGGTGCAGTTCGCCGAATGCTTCCTGAAGCGAG
>DATBCW010000128.1:0-2283 GCA_036270255.1 Chthoniobacterales bacterium | reverse complement strand
ATTTCGCCTTGGAAAATTCCCAGCGCTTCCCGGATCATGGGATCGTCTTTGAATTCCGCCTGCGTGTCGGGTTTTTTTGGCGCCGCTGCTTCGACCGGCGCATTCACCGGCAATCCCTCTTTGAGCACAAATTTGATCTTCCAATCCTGGCCGCTGACTTCCTTCAAAATCGCGTCGATGTAATCACGCGTTTTCGGAATCGAGAGGGATTCCATCGCCGTTTTTTGTTCTGGTGGAAAACCGACCATGAGGAAGCGGCCTTCGACGCCCAGCGCGGTTCCCGCTTCAACCCAACCCGCGATAAGCCGTCGTGTCGTGCGAACTTTCTCCACAGTCTTTGCCCACGCATCTTTCGGATCGATTGGCGGCTGCTCTTTGCTGTAGCCGGGATCGGTGATCCCGCCAGGGCTCGTTTTCGCAACAGTTTTTTCAACAGCCTTCGTTTTGGTTTCCCGCGGGCCGGGATCAGCGATCCCGGCTACAACTGTTTTTCCTTCGCGCAACGCCACCAGATTCTCGATCACCTGATTCAGCGTTACCTGATTCAACGTCTGGATCGCCTTGATCACCGCGACTTCGAAATGGAGCCGCTTATTCGGCGCCCATTTCATCCGGCCTTCGGCGGCGGCGAACTGATCGATCAACTCCAGCAGCCGGTCGGTCTCGATCATGGCCGCCTGAGTTTCGAGCGATTTCTGGAGCTCGGGATTCAGATCGTCGGCCAGCGCTTCCGGTTTCACCTTACCGACAAGCAGATCGCGCAGATACGAAATCAGGTCCGACATGAGTTTCATCATGTCTTTGCCGTTGTCGGCTTCGGCGTGGAGCAGCTCGAGCGCTTCCGGCGTTTCGCCGCTTAAAATTTTTTCGGTGAACTGCGCCACGGTTTGTTCGCTCGTGAATCCAAAGACGTTGAGGACGTCCGGCTCCTCGATCTTGTCGCCGCAAAACGCGACCAGTTGATCGAGCATCGACTCCGCATCGCGCAAGCCCCCATCGGCGCCTTTGGCGATCGCGTGGGCGGCCGCCGGATCGAGCACGATCTTTTCCTTACCGGCGATGAATTGAAGATGTTGCGCGATTAAGTTTGCGGGGATGCGATGCAGATCGAACCGCTGACACCGGCTTAGGATTGTCGGCAGAACTTTCTGCGGCTCGGTGGTGGCGAAGATGAACTTCACGTGCGCCGGCGGTTCCTCGAGCGTCTTGAGCAATGCGTTGAACGCCGCGGAGGTGAGCATGTGCACCTCGTCGATGATGTAGATCTTAAATTTTCCTTTGGTCGGCGCGTAACGGACGTTGTCCCGCAGCTCGCGCACTTGCTCGACGCCATTGTTGCTGGCACCGTCGATTTCCAGCACGTCGAGGCTGTTCCCGCCCGCGATTTCCTTGCAGCTGTCGCACACGCCGCACGGCGTGACCGTCGGTCCCTTCACACAGTTGAGCGCCTTCGCCAGGATGCGCGCCGTCGATGTTTTTCCGATTCCGCGCGGGCCCACGAAGAGATACGCGTGAGCAAGCCGGTTCTGCTCGACCGCGTTTTTCAGGGTCCGTGTGACGTGGGCCTGGCCAACCAGATCGTCGAATGTCTGCGGACGATATTTTCTCGCGAAGACCTGATAGCTCACGGACCGAATCTAAGCCGCTTCAATCCCGCGCGAAAACAGAAAACAGAAATCCCTCTCATTCGGCGTTGGACGTTAGGCGTTGGGCGTTCGACGTTTTCCCCTTGCCATGAACCTCATGTCGCGGCGTTGCGCTGTTATCGTCCTCTCGTTCCTTGCTCCGCTCCTCCTCGCTCGCGAGCCGCAAACATCTCCTCCGCCCACGCAGCACGTCCGCGCCCGCGATCTCGGTATTGCTCTCGACGGCACGCCCGGAAATTTCAATGCGATCACCGATGTCGCCGGTGTCGAGGTCGGCTACACCACGCTCATCCGCGGCGAGGGAAAACTCGAAGTCGGCAAAGGCCCCGTCCGCACCGGCGTCACCGCGATTCTGCCGCGCGGCAAAAAATCTTTCGATGACCCGGTCTACGCCGGCTACTTCAGTCTCAACGGCAACGGTGAGATGACCGGCATCGCCTGGGTCGAGGAAGGCGGATTTCTCGAAGGCCCGCTGATGCTCACCAACACACACAGTGTGGGCGTCGTCCGGGACGCGACAATCGCGTATCGCCTTGCTCATGGCGGGCCGGATGCGGCCGGATTCGCCTGGAGCCTGCCGGTCGTCGCCGAGACTTGGGACGGTTACCTCAATGACGCTAACGGCTTTCATGTGAAG
>DATBCW010000127.1:0-11408 GCA_036270255.1 Chthoniobacterales bacterium | reverse complement strand
CGGTCGCGAATGCAATTCGCCGAGCGCGCGCCGGTTTGCAGGACGAGAATCGACCGATTGGTTCGTTCATTTTTCTCGGGCCCACCGGTGTTGGCAAAACGGAACTCTCGCGGGCGCTCGCGGAATTTTTGTTCGACGACGAGCAGGCCATGATTCGGATCGACATGAGCGAGTACATGGAGAAACACACGGTATCGCGTTTGATCGGCGCGCCGCCGGGATATGTCGGCTACGAAGAAGGCGGGCAACTGAGTGAAGCGGTTCGGCGGAAGCCTTACTCGGTCGTGTTGTTCGACGAGATCGAAAAGGCGCACCAGGACGTCTTCAACGTCTTACTTCAGGTGCTCGACGACGGCCGGATCACGGACGGGCAGGGGAGAACGGTCGATTTCAAAAACACCGTGATCATCATGACGTCGAACATCGGCTCGCAATTTATCATGGAGGAATCGTCGCCCGCTGCGCGCGAGCGTTTGGTGATGGACGCGTTGCGCCAGCATTTCCGGCCGGAATTTCTGAATCGAATCGACGACATCATCATCTTTGACCGGCTGAGCGAGGAAGAGTTGAAGAAGATCGTCGAGATTCAACTGCGGCGGCTCGTTAGGCGGCTCGAGAACCAGAAGATCACTCTGGAGTTATCCGAGGCAGCGAAGGCCTTTGTTGCGAGCCACGGTTACGATCCGGTCTATGGCGCGCGGCCGCTCAAGCGCGCGGTCCAGAAATACATTCTCGACCCGCTGAGCCTGGAGATTCTCGAAGGCAAAGTCGGCGAAGGTCAGCGGATCAAAGTGGATACGAAGGATGACGCGCTGACGTTCTCCGCGAGCTGAGAATTTGAACGACAAGGCCCTGGGTTTGTCTTAGCTTTCCACTATGAAGAAATTTACAGGACTGGCATTGATGGCAGCGGCGGCGTTCGCGATTGCGCCTGCTTTCGCCGGAGACAAGGACAAGGATCACGCGTGTTGCGCGACGGGTGAGAAAATGGATTCGGCGTCGTTCACGAAGCTGAATCTCTACGCTGAGCAGAAGACAAAGATGGATGCGCTCCTCCAGAAATGTAACAAGGACGGCTGCACGAAGGAGAGCATGGAAGTGTTCATGAAATCGGCCGAAGGCGTGCTCTCGAAGGAACAGATGGCGACATTGAAGGCCGAGTGCAGCAAGATGCCGAACAAGAAGGATGCAAAGGCCTAAAGGCCGAGACAACGAAATTCAAAACGGCGATTCGGCGTGACCGAATCGCCGTTTCGCTTTTAGCTTCGAATCATGACGAGACTTACTGGTTTGGCCGTAATGGCAGCGCTCGCATTCGCGGTGACCACCGCTCTGGCCGGCGATAAGGAGAAAGAAAGCAGTTGTTGCGCGGTAAAAGGCGTTATGGATTGCGCCGCGACCTACGCGAACCTGACGCTCAATCCCGACCAGAAAGCGAAGATGGATGCGCTGGTCGAGACGTGTAAGGGTGCCGGTTGCACGAAGGAAAGTACCGACAGTTTCATGAAGTCGGCTGAAGGCATTCTGTCGAAGGAGCAGATGGCGACCTTCAAGGCCGAGTGTAACAAGCTGCAGGATAAAAAGGCCTGACCACCGCGAACCACGTCGATCGCAATCCAGCGGGGTCCCTCGACAGGCTCGGGATGACTGAAGAAGGTTAGCGCAACACCTGTTCGAGCACGTCAGCCAAGCGCCAGCCGGCTTTCGGCAATTCCTCACGGACGACTCGGGCCGACCAATCATAGTAGGAAACGCCATCGTCAGATTTCTTTTCGTCGAGGAAGCCCGCCGCTGCGACGGTGCCGTCATCCATCTGCTTCGGCGCTACGTCCCGGAACTGGAGACGCTCGTGCGCCTGACGCGCAATCGGTATGATGTCGTTCGCCCACGCTTCGGCGTAGTCTTTTAAAGCGACGCTGGACGGCAGCCGCCAGTCCTTCGGCTCATGGGTAACAAATTCGTGAATGAGATCCTTCTTGCCGGCCTCGATCTTCGCATGGCGCTCCTCTTTCGAGATCGTCTCCGGCATCGGAGGCAGGTTCGCCATCACGGTTTCGGTGTCCCAATAGTAATGGAATTTTGCGTGGCGCGTGAGCTCGGTCCCACCGCTGGTCAGGTTTAGGGTCAAAGTATTCCCGCCCTGATCCTCCAACGTGTCTGCGCTCTGGTTCGGGTTGGCTGGATGGCCCTCCTTGTCGAAAAACTCTGCCCCGACATGCAGTGGCTGATGGATGTCGCCCACGAAATGGCTCAGCAAAATCAGAGCAATGGGCTTGGTGATCTTACGCGGATTATCCTCCGGCGCCTCGCCCTTCAGGACACTGATGCAGTAGGGGATCATGTGAACGATATCCCATTTTGAGCGGCCGATCTTTCCGTCGCCGTATTTCTCGCCGCCAAACACGGGCACGTCCGTGTAATGAAACCAGTGGTGCGACGGTGTCTCTGAATTCAAATCCTTCGTAACCGGGTTAGCGCGCCAGAAATCCAGGAGTTGCGCCTCGATTTTGGGATAAGCGGGATGGTGAACGGCCGCCGGATCGTCCGGGCCGTTCTTGTCCCAGCCTCTAATCTCATCTGGAATGGTGGCAGCGTTCTCCAGTTTCATGCCGTCCAAGAGGGCGGTGATTTTGTCGCCAGTTGGACTGTGGGCCAGCTTCTCGTCAGCGATAGCTCCGATGATTTCGTGACCGACGGGTCCATAAGCAGACGCGACATTCGCCCCGAGAACCGTCAGAAAAATAAAGCCGATGCGTGCAGAAAAAGAACCGTAAGGGTTTGATTTCCAGAGCATAATTATTTCTCCTGAAGTAAGGCGGTGCGGTTCACGCGCTCGCCTTTCATGAAAACGGTCGACACCGCCGAAAGCGAGCGCACATCCTGGAGTGGATTGCCGTCAACGATCAAAATCGTCGCCTCTTTCCCTTTCTCGATCGTTCCGATGCGCGAGTCGGCGCGGAGAAGTTTCGCGGCGTTCAAGGTTGCCGCCTGCAAAGCCACATCGATCGGAATGCCAGCGGCGACCCAAAGTTCGACCTCGTGTTGCACCGTCGGCCCGTGAAGGACCAGGAAGTTGCCGGCGTCCGTGCCGGTTACCAGCATCACGCCGGCGTGCCAGGCTTTAATAAGGTTCTTCCCGCCTACGTCGAGCGACATCGGATAATGCTTCAGGCCTTCGCGCATTCCGTTCAGCTCGGGTTTGGTCGCCGCCCTCTCGGTGGCATCCAGCAGTTCTTTGCGCGTGACCTGCTGGACGAGTGAGCGCTTGAGAAGGCTCGTGTCGCTTTTGGCGAAATTCGTGAATCCCTCGACAACGCACAAAGTCGGATCGTAAGCGATTTCTTTGGCCTTCATTTCCGCGATGGTCGCGTCGGAAATTTCATCAACGAACGAACCGTGCTCGATCGAATCGGCCGGCAGCGAAACGGCATCGACGACGTCCTCAGCCTTACCGGTGTGAACCGCGACCGGCAAACCTTTCGCGTGCGCTTCCTCGGTCACCGCTCGCAGAATGTTTACGTCCATGCGGTTGAACGGATAGCCGGGCGCGCCTGACTCCAGCACGCCTTTGATTGCATCGACCTTCTGGGCCGCGAGCGCGTCGACTTGTTTTCGCGCTTCCTCGGCTGTCTTCGGGGTGCGGACAAATTGCGCCAGAAAGCCGGCGCGCAATCCCTCCGGCATAAACTTTCCGTACTCGGTTCCATGTCCGCCTTCTGTCGTAAAAAGCGGACCGCACATGAACAATTCCGTGCCGAGCTTCTCTCCGCTTCCAAAAAGCTTCCGGACCTTGAGCGTGTCATCGACCGGGTCGCCCGCGCTTCGCACCGAAGTGACGCCGCAATAAAGGTACGATCGCAGTTCCCGCTCGACCGCCTTCTTCTGATCGAACTTCGTCCAGTCCTCTACGAAGCCGCCGGTTGCGCCCAGGTGGACATGAACGTCGATCAATCCCGGCAGCACCGTTTTACCAGCGGCCTCGACCGGGTCGGCCTTCAACGTCTTTGGATCGGGCGCGTTGCCTTCGTAAATTTCGGCAATTTTTCCGCCCTTGATCAGGATCGAAGCCGACTCGAGGACTTTCCCATTTCCGACGAACACCCGGGCGTTCTGGATCAGCCACGTTTTTCCGCGCTCCATGTCGCGCGCAAGAATTTTCGCCTTCGCCAAGTCTTGGCGGCTGTAGGACTGGTAAATGCCGAGAAGCAGAAACGGCGCAAGTGCAGAGAGGACCCAGAGCTTCGCCGAGTTGCGCAACTTCTCTTCTTTTTCCCAGCGAAAAAGTTTCGTGGCGATAAAGAGACCAATGAGCGCCGTGATGATCAGCGCGATTACCGATTGCATGTTTTGCAGGACGGATTCGCCCTGCTGCAAAATTCCCGAGACTCCGATCATCAGGTAAGTCGCAGGGATGAATTGGGAGACGAGCTGCAACCAGTCCGGAAAGAGGCTTAGCGGAATGGTGGCTCCGCTCAGAAAGAGCATCGCCATGTAGAGCGGCTGGATGAGAATGAGGCTCTCCTGCGATGAATTGACGACGGCGGCGATGATCAGGCCCATCGATCGAAAGGCGACGCACGCGATTATCGCAAAGACAAAAAGCGAACCGATGTTTGGGGGGATCACCATTCCAAACATCCGGTTGGCCAGAATGAGGATGATGATCAAGCCCGGGAGATACAGGATGACTCCTGTCACCATCGAGGCGGCAAGGAGCGGGACAGGTGTGATCGGTGTGACTTTGTATCGGCGGAGAACGTCGGTCTCGCGGTCCTGCACCGCGCGCATCCCGGCGCCGAACAGCCCGTTCCCGAGAATCCCGATCGCGGTCACCATGGAGACGACCTGGATGATTCGCGATCCTTGCTCGGCATTCATCATGAAGCCGAACATGAAAAAGAAAATGAGCGGGAAGAAGTAGTTGAAGAACAGGACGGAGCGATTCCGCAGGGCGAGCTTCAGGTCGATGCGAGTGAGAGCGAGGAAAGCTTTCATATCTTCTGTAGCCGTCGCCCTGTGGGCGACGGGAAACATCTCCGGGGTTCACTAACCTTCGGCGCTTCGCACAGCGAAGCCGCTACAGAAGAGACGAGTATTCGCATATGGGAGTTCAATCCCTCAATTTCTTCCCCGTGAGCTCGATGAAGACGTCTTCGAGCGTCGGCCGTTTCAATTGCACGTCTTCCAAGTCGATCCGTTGCGCGTCGACCCACTTCACCATCTCGACCAGAGTGCGCGCGGGTTTTTCGGAGGTCACCTGGATCCTCCGCCCGTCCTGACTCAGCGAGCTCCGGACCGCATCCGGCCACATCGGCAATTCCGCAATCCACGGCTGCGCCAACACGATTTCGATCGCCGCCCGGTTCGCGCTTTTTGCCTGGAGTTCTCTCGGCGAACCGCTCGCAATGATTTGACCGGAATCGATGATCGCGACCCGATCGCAAAGCCGTTCCGCTTCCTCGATGTAATGCGTGGTCATCACGATCGTCCGCTTTTCGGCCCGCAGTTCTTCGATTAAATCGCGAATCTCGAGGCGGACCTGCGGGTCGAGGCCCGTCGTCGGTTCATCCAAAAAGAGAAGCTGCGGATCGTTGATGAGCGCGAGGGCGATCGCCAGTCGCTGTTTCTGTCCGCCCGAGAGCGTGGCATACGCCGCGTCTTTCTTGTCTTCCAGCTGCAAGCGCTTCAGCAGCGCGAAGCCATCGACATTGCGGGTGTAAAACGCGCCGAACAATTGGAGCGCTTCGGTCACCGTGATCTTGTCCGGCAAATTCGTCGCCTGAAGACAAACGCCGATCCGATCCTTGAGCCGTTGTTTTTGGCGATCCGGATCGAACTCGAGCACCTTCACGTCGCCCGCGGTGCGTGGCCGCAATCCTTCGAGGATCTCAACCGTGCTCGTCTTCCCCGCGCCATTCGGCCCCAGCAACCCAAAGACTTCTCCCGGCCGCACTTCGAAGTCGATTCCTTTGACCGCCTCGAATGTCCCGTACGCCTTACGCAACCCGCGCACGTAAATTGCAAATTCGCCGTTGGTAGTCATTTCGATTGGGAGAACAGAACTAACGAAGCACGCCTCACCGCGCTACAACTTTCGCCGCATCACAAATCGGATAACGACGAAGATAAGCACGAGCGTTGTCAGGCCAACGCAGCAGTAAGCGAAAAGTTCGCCGTGCTGGACGTAGAAGGTTAACTCAGGATTGCTCACGACAGCGACCTGTCCGGTGAGCGTGCCTTGAGTAAACGGCGTCCCGTTTTCGTCGAGCAAGGTTTGGGTGATGTTGCCGAATTCGTTGACGAAGCAGGTGACACCGGTGTTCGCGGCGCGAACCAGAGGGAGACGCGTTTCGACGCAACGGAAGACGGCGTTTGCGAGATGCTGTCGCGAGCCGGCGGAACGGAGGAACCAGCCGTCGTTCGTGACATTCACGAGCAGATTGGCGCCGTTCAGAACGAATTGCCGCGCGAGATCGCCGATCGTGTCTTCGAAACAAATCAACGGCGCGACTTTCGCTTTATCGCCAGTCAATTTGAAAACGGTGAATTCCTTTCCGAACGCGAAATCGTCCGGCACCTGATCGCCGACAACGCGCGCCAGCAGCGGGATCGTGTGCCGGCCGGGAACGTATTCGCCGAAGGGAACGAGATGAACTTTCCGGTAAATCTGAAGATGCGCGCCGGCGTCGGAGACGAGCATCGCCGCGTTGTAAGCGTGACTTTCATCCAGATCGATCGTGCCTAGGAGCAGATCCGTTTTCGCGGACGCGGAAAAATCCATGACGAAACGGTGGCTCAACTCATCGCCGAGGACCGGACCCGGCATCGCGCTTTCCGGCCAGACGAGAAGGTCGGCGTGGGCGCTTGCTTCCAGCGCCGGGCGGCTCAACTCGGTGAACTTCTCGAAAGTTTTGTTCGCGAACTCGACGCTGAACTTTTCGTCACGCGGAATGTTTGGCTGAACGAGGGCGATGTTGAGCCGGGCGGCTTCGCGGTGGACGTGCAGCGCGTGAACGCCGAAGCCCATCACGCCAACGATGCTGGCCATGGTCAGGGTCAGGTCGAAATGCGGGCGCATCGGTTTGACCTGGGTTTCCAAAATGAACCGGCGGACCGTCGCGACCAGGATGACGTTCGTGAACGCGACCATGAATGAAATTCCGGCGATTCCGGTGAACTCCGCGATCTGAATTAAAACGAGCTGGGCGTGGAGCGCAGTGCCCAGGGTGTTCCACCCCCAGCCCGAAAATACGATGCTGCGCAGCCATTCCTGCGCGACCCAGGCCGCCGCGAGGAGGAACGCGAGCCGCAGATTGTTTATCGAGCTGAGCCAGGGCGATCGGCGTGCGGGAGAATCTCGCAGCGGTTCGGCTGCGTCCGCGATTTCAACCGCACCTCCATGGGTTGCGGCATATCTTTGATTGAGCCGGCGCGTGACTGCATCAACACCTTCGATTGGTTTCTCGCGAAATTTTCGCAACCCCGGCCGCAACAGACCACAAAGCCAACTCCAGAGCGCGACGTAGAGCGCCATGTAGGCGCCGACTAAAAGCCAGCCGGGAACTGTCACCGTCTGCAGCCACGAGAATACGGTCCAGAAAAAGGAAATGCCGGCGACGTAGCCGAGCAGAAGATCGCGGGCCCAGCGTCGTTTCGAGGAGCCGCCCGAAAACCAGATCGCGGCTAGAAGCGGCGTGAGTGCGATCCAGCAAAGCCAATCGTAGTTGAACGGCGCAAAGCACGCGGCGTAGAAAATCCCAGTCGCGATGGCGGCGAGCCATGGCCAGAGGATCCGCAGCAGTTGGAGCAACCGCGCCACGCGTTCCTAGCGGCGGCGCAACCGTTCCTGGCGTTCGCGATCGCGCTTGCGCGCCGGGTTCACCGCCTCCTGCAAATCTTTCGTATGCGCCGGATTCACCCGGAAGAATGCTTTCTCCACGTCCGCCATCAACCGAATGTTGACCTTATTCGAGAGGACATAACCGAGATCCATCAATCCAGCGAGCGTGTCGAGAAATTCGCCGGTCTCCATTTCCTCGATGCGGTCGATCAGGAGTTTTCCGAAGAGCGGCGCCCCGGAAAGCCCGATCTTTTTCAGAACCGATATTTCGCCGCCATTCAGTTTTATTTCACGTCCCACCGGGAAACTCTTTCCTTCGCTTTGCCAGGATGTCGAGGCTTTATCCGCCGGTCCGCGCCATCGCGTCCTCCCGCAGCCATTGCCAAAGCTCCTGCAAACGCGCGCCCATTTTCTTCTTAATCGCGGCCAATTGCTCCGGATTGAAAGCCGGCCCGTTCGGCCGCTCCTGAGCAAACAGGTAGTACTTGATCTTCGGCTCTGTGCCTGAACCGCGCACCGCGATCCGGGTCCGGTCTTCCAATTCGAAGATGAGCATTTTCTCCTTCGGAATCTCGTCCCCTTCCACATCGCGGAACGTCTCAGTCTCGAAATTCTTCACGTGCGCGACCTTCGTGTTCAGCAATTCCGCAGGCGGGTTCGCGACGTACGAAGCCAGCAAGCGCTTGATTGTCTCCGAGCCTTCCGCGCCTTCGAAGGTGAGTGAGCCGGCGTATTCCTCGAAGTAACCGAACTCGGAAAAGATTTCGTCGAGCAGAGCAGTGACGTTAAGCCCCTTCGATTTCGCGTAGGCCGCCACCTCGCAAAACATGATTGCCGCGCCGTTGCCGTCCTTATCGCGGACGAAATCGCCGCCGCTGTAGCCGTAGCTTTCTTCGCCGCCAAAAACGTAGAGAGCTGAGTGCTTCAAGCGCAGGTTGCGCGTTTCCTGTTCCGTCAGGCGAACGTAATTCGCGCGAAGCGATTCCGGAATGGCGCGCTCGTACTTGCGCAGCTTCGCGCCGATGTATTTGAAGCCGGTTAGAGTTTCAACACACCGTAAACCAAACTTTTCCGCGATGGCCTTTTGCAGATCGGTGGTGACGAACGTCTTGATGATCACCCCACGCGCCGCGTTTTCCGGCGTCAGGACACCCCCATCGAAAAGCGCTCTGATCCGGTAGTAAGCCATCAACGAACCGATCTGGTTCCCGGTCAGCAATTTCATTTCGCCGGCAGCATCGCGAACCGCGACTCCCATCCGGTCGCAATCGGGGTCGGTCGCGACGACCAAATCGGCGCCCGTCTTTCCCGCCTGCCCGACGCCGAGCCGAAGTGCGGCCGCGTTTTCAGGGTTCGGCGAATCGACCGTCGGAAAATTTCCGTCGAAGCGATCCTGCTCTGCGACGACTGAAAAATTAAAGCCGAGCCGTTCAAGCATCGGCTTGATGATCACCCCGCCGGTTCCGTGCAGAGGCGTGAACACAATCCGCAGGTCTTTGGCGGACCGCGCCAAATCCTTATTGAGGATCAACGTTTCCAGCCGTTCCATGAATGCGTCGTCAACTTCGCGTCCCAGCGTTTCTATTTTTCCGCGCTCAGCCTTCGGGGTGTAGCTCTCACCCGCGACCGCGTTCACTTTCGCAATGATCGCGCTGGCGTGCGGCTCGATGACCTGCGCGCCGTCATCGAAATAACATTTGAATCCGTTATCGTGCGGCGGGTTGTGGCTTGCAGTGATGACGATGCCGGCGCTGGCGCCAAGATAACGAACCGCAAACGACAATTCCGGCGTCGATCGCGGACCTTCAAAGACCGAGGCGTCGCATCCATTCTCGGAGGCGGTTTTCGCGGCGAGCTCCGCGAATTGCTTCGAGTAATGCCGCGTATCGTGCGCGATCACGATCTTGGGCCGACCTTCAATCTTTTGGACGGCCCGCCATTCATGCAAATACGCGACGAGCCCTTGGGTGGCCCGGCTCACGTTGTAAAAATTCATCGCGTTCGTTCCCACGCATGGAAATTCCGGCGGCTCGCCCTCCTTCGCATTCCCGCGCTCCGCCTTCGTGACGACCTTGCCGATGGTCCGCCCGCGCAAACCGCCAGTGCCGAACGCGAGTGTCTTATAGAAGCGGTCGTTCAGCTCCGCCCATTGTTGTGAGCTCGCCAATTCTGAAACGACTGCGCGATAAAGCGGCGATCGGGACGCACTGAAGAAACGTTGAACGTTCGCCAATGCCGAATCTCGGAGGTAGCCGGCTTGACGGGCCGCGATAAGGACAGGTTCAACATCAGGGGCGCTCATCGCCGCGAACTTGGCGACACCGTCTCCTCATTGCAAGCAGGTGCTGGCGAATCGCGCTTACAGAAGAGCGCGAACGAATCGCGCCTTACTCGTATTTCGCTCTGATCCGCTGTCGCTCGTCGCGCGCCATTTTCTCTTCCCCCTCGATGCGAAGATAGTTTTGCTGCCACGGTTTGAGATCTGGACCTTCTTTAGGAAACCCGTCGCGACCAATCTCCTCCCAGTGATCTTCGTTTAATTTCTTTAACTCATTCGAGGCGGTCATGCGCCGAATCGTTGCGCGCCAAAAATCCAGGTCGAAAAACTTTCGTTGATCGAGCCCGTGTTGCTCGCTCGTCGCCATTAACTGCGTCATCAGAGACTTGGTCTTTGAGCGCTCGAGAAATGCCAGGCATTTTTTCGCAGTCTCAATCCGATCACGCTGCGCCAGACGATACTGCCGCGAGTCCTCTTTCGAAATATCTGCCGGACTGACTGGTCCCTTCGCCGCCAACTCCCCCCAGCGTGTAGCGTTGCACTTTTCCTCGGCGGCAGCATCAGCATCCATCACGGCGTTCCATTGTTTGAAAATGGCCGCGACTTCCTTATCGCTCTTTTTGCTCGAGTCCGGCGAAGTGAACCTTTCATCCGCACCGGTAAAAATTCCCGACTTCATTTGCGGCGCTGTAGTCCGGACCGGCCCGGAGGGGTGACCTCCGACGAGATCAAATTCTGTTCCGGCCGGTTCGTAGACAATTCGCCCATCGTCTCCCTTTCCCTGACAACGGATTTCGAGCAGGAGTTTCTTGTTGGCCGGATAAAATGGGCTCTGCTTGAAAAACGTGAGGCGGTCGATTTTGCCCTCGTTGAGACGGAGGCGATCGAGGGTTTTCTGCAGGAGTTCCCCCAGATGAGCCTCGTAGACCTGGAATTCGCCAGCGCCGAAAAGATCCTGCGGGCCCGACTTCTCATCCATCGGATTTTTAAGCGAGTTGGCGAACCCGGGATCGGCGCGTTTCGCGGCACTGTAATCATATTGCCGAACTTCCGCGGGATGGGCGGGGGCCGTCCCTTTAACCCACGCGCTATCGCGATTGATCGTGATTTCCTGAAATCGCGCGGCCGGGCCGAAGTCCTCCTTTATGTTCGCAAGGAGCTCAGGCGTTTTCGAGGGATCGAGGAAATCCACCGGCTTTACCTGACTATCCGGCAACTGCACATGGGTGACCTGGCCACTCTTTGGGTCAAACTCCACGAAGCCATATTCCCCCATTGCTCCTTCGATAA
>DATBCW010000126.1:0-41560 GCA_036270255.1 Chthoniobacterales bacterium | reverse complement strand
CGCCAACAACGACAGTTATCATGACCTGATTGAGCGCCCAGATACTACCATCGCCGACGACATTGCAGGACAGCGGTTTTACACTACCGCCGTCTGCAGAGTGCTGATTGACCAAAACAACACGGTCACCGTAGACGCCCCGACGTTAAACGGCGGGGACATTAACAAAATCACCGGTGCGCTTACGTTCAATGAAGTGATACAAGACGTGCGGGAAGGAGGAGCAGTCCGCATCACAACCTTGGATGTCAGCCAACTCCCTGCGAATACGGGGCTGGACGATGGAACAATCTATATCAGCGACACGAGCGCCGGGACACCCGTGACATTTATGGTTAATGGCGTCAGCGTCACGACGTCAAAGCGTGGAATACGTTTGAAGAAAGGCGGCACGATACCCCCCAACCTGGGGCTAACCTTCGTCTGCGAGAACCCAGTTTACATCCAGGGCGACTACAACACAACTAGCCCTAAGCAATGCGCAATCGTCGGAGATGCGATTAATCTTCTTTCCAACGCATGGAACGATACTACCCCTTCTGGAAGTCGCGTCGCCTCGAACACAACGGTCCGGGCGGCACTCGTGGGTGGGAATGTGCCGAGCGATGGCAGTCATTACAGCGGCGGCGGAGAGAACTTCATTCGACTACTCGAGAACTGGAGCGGAATGACGCTCACCTATTACGGTTCTATGGTGCAATTGTGGCAGAGCAAGCAAGCGACGGGATTCTGGAGCTCCTCGTCGACCATTTACACCGCTCCGACGACCAACAACTGGTACTATGACACCAGCCTGGCGACCAATGTGCCGCCAGGCACATTTCAACTAGCCGCCTATCTGCAGCAACAGCGATGGTATCAGGTTTATTAGAACGACCTAATATGAAAAGGCTTCTCCTAGTCATTCTCCTTGCCTTCGCGATCTCCGCGCGCGGAGGAATCGATCTCACTCCAACAGCGAG
Source organism: Chthoniobacterales bacterium (assembly GCA_036270255.1). Classification (GTDB taxonomy): domain Bacteria; phylum Verrucomicrobiota; class Verrucomicrobiia; order Chthoniobacterales; family UBA10450; genus AV80. The sequence continues at coordinate 40,598 of DATBCW010000126.1, read as the reverse complement.
CGAGTACATCGCGGAAGGCATCAAATTTAAACAGCTTTCGTTCAAAGACGGTAAACGCCGCGTCGTGTATGAGCTTCCACCCGAATGGAGTTATCGCGGAGGTGGAAGCAGCCTGCAATTAGTGCCGGTGAAGGCGGAAAATGCCGATGCCTCCATCCAGGTTGTCGACATCAACAAGCCGCAGCCTTTCGATGAAAAACTATTTGCCGCTCTAAAGGAGCAATCGCTTCGTGCCGCGCCACCCGGGGCTCAGAACGCCACCGTGATTAGCGAGGAAATGAACCCGGTTCGCCTTGAGCGCGGCGACGTTTACGCAGTCGCGATCAGCTACCAAGCTTTGGGACAGACCTTCAATCGCAGCACGCTCTACGTGAATCTGCCGGACGGCCAGATCACTTTCCGGCTTACCGCACGCGAGGCGGATTTCGAGGCGCTGCAACGAGCGTTTCGCTCGAGCGTTCTTTCCTGGCATTGGATCGAGCCGAATCCAGCCGCCCAGGTCGCGCAGAACCGGTAGCCGATGGCGGCGGGGCGCCGCACGGCGCGGTACCTCCAAAGAATCCTCTTTGCGCCAGCGGTTCACGATTGCGCGAGTCCTGCCTGCGATAGGCGAGGAGACCTCCGGAAACGTCGCCGTCTCGGAAACGGGAATGGTCGGGAATTGCGTAAAACCTTCGAAGAAAAGGGCCAAACGACCCGTCTAATCCGAAGTAACAATAGAGCGGGCGCCGCCTTCTCGAGGCGAGAAGGAGTCTCCGGGCGGTCGCATATTTTGGGAAAATAAAATCGAAAGGGTACGATGAAAAAGACAATACTCAGCATCGCGCTGGCGTTGGCGGCTCCGTTCGCCTGGGCGCAAACGAGCACGACCAGCACAACGACAACCACCACCACTGATGGGGGCGGGACGATCACCGAATACACGCCGGGCAGCGTGCTCACACTCAAGGAAACGAGTGGACCGCGCCATTATAAGTTCGGTAAGAAAGTTGTTTACGTGACCAAGAGCGGAAAAGAGCTCGATGAAGCGACAGTGAAGACACGGATCAAGGTCGGCATTCCGGTCCATGTGCACTACAGCGGGGAAGGCGACAACATGATGGTGGATCGCGTAATCCTCGACGAGGATTGAGAGTCGGTAATTAACTGTAATAGATTCGCGCCGGCGTTTGGCTTTGCGGCCAAACGCCGGCTTTTTTTATGCGCGCGGCGGGAGCAAGAGGGCAGGTTGCATGCGGCGACTACTTAGGCATGGCGGCTGCTATAATTTCTAGAAATGAGGTTCCCAGCACGGAAACCAGAACAGGGCGTAAGCCTTCCAGAGTTGATGATCGCTGCGATCGTCATGGGCATTTTCTTCTCGGGCATTTTCGAGGTGACCGGCATTTGTCTTCGATATGTCTCTTCGAGCAAGGAAAACATCAGCGCGGTGGAATGCGTCCACGATCGCATTGAGCAGGTGCGGGGCACAGATTTTACGAGTTTGCTGGATACGACCTATATGGGGGTCACTCCGGCCGTCCCCGCGGCCTCGCCCGTGCCCACTCCCCCGCAACGGCGTAACCTGACCGTCCCTTCGAATGCTTCTCCACTGGCATCTTATGCCACTGAAACAGTGACGATCAGCACCCTCTCCGGAACGGCCGCGACGACGCCAAAAGTCACCTATGTTCGCCAACCAGGGGCAAAGTGGAGCTCCACAGCCTTTTCGGACACGAATGTCACGCCCACAATTACTTGGTCAGGAGGCAGCAGTCTCAGTAGCGCTACGGCCGTCCAGGTAGATGTCACTTATAGTTGGAATTCGGTCCTGGGAGCGCGGCCTCTAAGCGAGAGCAGCTCTACGATCGTCTGTGCGGGAACTAAGAAATAATGCGCCTTCAAAATAATCGTCAAAGTGGATTCACCCTGGGCGAGGCCATGGTGACGACGGCCGTGTCGACCCTGCTCCTTGCTGGATTGTTTGCAGCTGCCACGGCGCTCAACCGAGCGAATGCGGCGTCGGACGACTACTTCTCCACGCATATGCAGCAGATTCGAATTATCGACTACCTCTCTCGCGACGTAAACCGGAGCTACAGCGTTACAACTTCCTCAGATCTTTCGACAGTAACCTGCATCATGCCAAATTACGTGATCCAAAGCGGCGATCCGGAAGCGGTAAGTGATCCCACAACCATTGGACAACGACGCAAGCCAGTTGTGGTTGGGCCTCCCTATAAAGCCGTGGTGGACTATGGCACCCGTAACACCCGCTCCGTGGCCGACGGTGTAACAGTTAACGCATCGACGACGCTTACGTCCAACAAAGCCGCCTTCACCAGCGCCGACGTTAATAATCCTGTCACGGGCACCAACATCCCGAGCGGGACTATTATTACCGCCGTTAACAGCGCCACATCGGTCACGATGTCCAAGCCTGCTACCGCGAGTGGCAGCAGCATTTGGGTCTCGATCTATGGTGACGGCAATCGCACCATAATGGATGCTTTCACTACCAACGGCTCGACCACGATCACTTCGGCCACAGCCTATTTCACGACCGCCGATGTCGGCAAACAGATCGTCGGCGCGCGAATCCCGGCAGGCGCGACTATTGCGGCTGTCACTAACACCACTACCGCTACGCTTTCCGCGGCGGCGACCGCCGACTCCGGTAATCTCACCGTGTCGATTGGCGGAACGGTGGTCGTCTATGCTGTGAGCGGTAATACCATCACGCGCACCGAAAATGGGGTAATAACGACGATTGCCTCTAGCACCGATCAATTACTTCCCCAGACCACGGATTGGCAGCTTTCCAACACGGAATACACGACCAGCACAGTTATGTTTCAGCCGTTTTTCATTCAAAAACAGACCTTAACTCCGACGCAAATGCTAACCGATCCGCGACGGGCGGGGACGACAGTTTATACCCTGGCCTACCTGCGAAACAAGCGGCGCGGCAACTAACGATATGAAACGAAATTTCCATCCCCGTTCGGAGAAAGGAAGCACGCTTGTCGTGGCCATCTGTGTTCTAACTGTTATCTCGATCATTGCCGCCGGGGTTCTCTCAAATGCGAACGCGCGCTATAACGTCGGATCGAAAGCGGTCAAAGCCTGGAAGGAAGCGCTCTATGCAGCCGAAGCCGGCGGGGATTTGGCTTTCAATGAGATACGCAAGCCCTACGTCTCGCCCACGCCAGCGGCTGGGTCATTCGCGACGGGATGGGTCCAAAATGATTCGTCGGCTCCGCCTCCGAACCCCGGCAGCGCCACGGCTCCGGACTTTGCAATTGGCTACAGCAACTCCGGTCCTGCCTTTGGAACGAATAATAATTTATCCGCGAAAGTGACTGTGGACAAATTTGGCCCCCTGCCAGGCAGTGATCCGCCGGTCTACTACTATCGGATTAGGTCGCTTGGTATTGCTCAAATGTTTGGGCTAAAACGGACGGGCATGAACGATGCCTTACAGGAAAGTTCGGGAACGCACTTCAGCACCGGGACTGGAGCTCGCGGCAACGGGGATAGTTTGCTGCGCAAAATCGATTATAACTACGATCATTTCCAAGCGACGTACGGTTATGGCGACGTTTTGCCCTCGGCGGCTGCTACGTCTTCAAACGGCAAGGCCTCCGTCGCAGTGAGCGATCCTAACCACGGCCAGGTGATGCGGCGAATCGAAATGGTGGCCGTGCCCATGATGCCTATCGAAGGTGCGGTTAAAACGGTCGGCGGTGCATATAACTTTCCTACTGTAGACAGCTACAATTCGGCCAATGGGGCCTATCCCGGCACGGCTTGCGCCACGACTCCAACCTGCACAACGTATGCCGACGCACGTAACGGGAATGTTATAGATGGCAGCTCGACGTTCAATGGCACCGTATACGGCGATGTTACGACTAACGGCGGGAACGCCGGCAAAAACACCGTGAGCGGCGTGATTGATAACAACGTCCCGGTCGCACCGGTCGCAAACTGGACGGAGCCAGCTTCTGCCTTGTTTCCTGCTGCCACTACAGCGCCTTCGACGCTCACGCCGCCGGCCCAGGAGATCGCTCCGACCGGAAACACCCCGGTCGATAGCCGGCAGCAGCGTACGTTTTACTATCACTATTCCTCTCTAGGCAGCATTACCATCAATCCGGCGCCCGCGCTGGACTCCACTGGTTTAGGCGGCGGAGTCGTCGAGACTTATGTTCACATCAAAGTGGACGGCGATGTAACCTCGAACACGATCACGGTGGGGAAAGGCGTCTTCGCCAAGATCTATTTCCACGGTAACGTCAGTGCCAAGGCGAATACGTTCGATAACAACAATGCAGAGCCGTTGTCGGGCGTCATGTTGCCGCGCACCGGAACGATGACTCTATCCAACGCGTCGACTACGATGACTTCGACCGATGTGACCTTCACGGCGAGCGATGTTGGCAAACAAGTGAGAGGAACTGGAATACCTTCTGGAACTACCATTGCATCTTTTGTGAATTCCGCAACCGTGACGTTGTCGGCTACTCCGTCTTACAACGGGACGCAAAGCGCGGTTACCCTGGGAGGCTACACCTCATCCACGAACACCAGCGAGGCCGACCACTTCTGGATGATCGGCGAAGGGACCAACCAAAGCATCGTTTTAGGTTCGGGTTCGCCTCAGACTACGTACGTAGTGTGGTATGCCCCAAATGCCGACTTTACCGTCAATGGTAACCCCGACTTTGTCGGCGCGTTTGTGGTGAAGAGCATGACCGGCAATGGAAACAATACGCTTCACTTTGACAAAGCCTTGCTTAATGCGGGCACTCCGCTGGACTACCGAATCGCCAGCTACGTCGAAGACATTCGTTAGGCGTTGGAGAACAGGACGGCGCTCGCGTTACTGATTAGGGACAGGATCCGCCGAACGGCCCGGGTGGGACGTTAAACTGGGGCACAGCCAGGTTCGGGGCGCAGGTGAAGTCGAGCACTTCCGCCAGATTATTCGCAGCGACATCGCGACTGCTCAACGCAGGCAAACTCCAGCGCCACTCAATCATTCGAAGGATCGAAGTGTGATCGAATTGCTCGTGGTTAACACTCGCGCGTTTCGCGAGAGGGGAAATCACGATGCAGGGCACCCGAAATCCGAGCCGGCCGTCAGTGTCTCCTGCTGCAGCGCTCGCTGCGGGAATCGGCGCCAGGGGCGGAGGGACGTGATCGAAGAAACCGCCCCACTCATCGAAAGTGACGATGAGTACGGTGTGTTTCCAATTCGGGCTCGAGGTTACCGCCTGATAAATCTGGTTCAGGAAGACTTCGCCGTTTCGAATATCGGCGTGCGGGTGATCGTCCTCAGACGTGCCGGATCCTTCTCCGAGAAATTTTGGATCGACGAAAGCGACATTCGGGAGCGTGCCCGCCGCGCAATCGTCGATGAAGGTAGCGACCGAATGAACGATGCCGGCGTACTTGGTTCCCCACAAATCGAGGAACGAGATATCCGAGTAATAGTAGCGGCCGGTCTGGCCGTGATCCGCGAGACGATCCCAGATAGTGGGCAACCCTGAAATGAACGACGAGTTATCGAGTCGATCGGTTTGGGCGGCGTGCATATAGATGCGATTCGGGCGCGTCTCCGCCATCATAGCTGCGAAGTAATTGTCGCATGTCGTGTATGCCGGCGCGGCGCTCCCAAGGAATCCCAAATCGCTTTGCTGGTAATAACCGATCGCGAAAATATCGTTGGCCTGATTCGGAGTGCCGCTCAGTGAGTTGGAGCCATTCAAGAGCCATCCGTTTGCGGCCCCGCCGTTGAATTGGACACGGCCATCGGAGTAGGCGTGGCCGGGATCGAGGAAACTGCATCCCTGATAGTCTGTTAAGTGATAGGTGGGATGTGAGCCCCCGGCGCTGTCGTTGTAAGTCAAACCCGACTGCTGTCCGTTGGCGCCTGCGAGCCAACCGAGGAAGTGATCGAAGGATCGATTCTCCATTGTTACTACGACGATGTGCTCGATTCCGGATTGGTCCGGAGTAGGCAGCGTCGGAGTTTGCGCGCCGAGTGGAATTGAGTTCACGGAGGCGAGGGCGAGAGCGGCGAAGATTGAAATCCTATTCGTCATGATCAGTCCAAATTGTAAAGCTCAACCAGGCCAATGCCGGTCGCGTCATTAACGCCCCGGACTATGGCGGTGTAGTTCGCGGGAGGCAGTGCGCGAAGGATCGCAGACTCCTTGTCGTTCGGCGGCGCGAGTGTACTGTCCATAATTACTTGTTTATACGGGCTGTTTACCCAGTCGTCGTTCGTTTCGAGAAGATTTCCCTGGGCATCACGTAACTCGAGCGTCGGGTCGGCCAGAGCGTCCGGCACCGGCGGGGCGAGAGTCGCAAGCGATGGTCCGAGCGCCCGAATGATTATCCGTGTGTTCTGGGTGCCGCCCACGATGAGGCCGGCGATCATGACGTTGTCGCCGGTCTCGACGCGACCACGCGTGGCCAAGTTGAGCAGACGATTTGTCGCGCTCCGGTCGAGATCGTAAATTTCGATAAGACCGACGCCCGAAGTGCCACCTACCCCTGCGAGTACCGCGGTGTAATTCCCTTCCGCCAAGGTAGCGACGATGGCTGGCTCTCGATCGTCCTTTGGAGGGATACCGCTATCGATGATCTCCTGTTTTTGCGGACTGGAAACCCAATTGTCGTTCGACGTGATCAGCTCGCCCGCGCTACCATGCAGTTCCAACGTCGGGTCAGCCAGGGCTCCTTGGACGCCGGCGCCCGCCAGGGAAGGCCCGGTGCCGCGCAGGATGACTTTCTTCGAACCACCGCGAATAATGAATCCGCCGATCAGAACGTTATCACCGGTCCCGACGTGCATGCGCGTGGCGCTATTCAAGAGTATGTGCGGCGGCGTCACTGTCGGCGCGGTGAGTGTGGAAACAAAGCGCATCACCGCGCCCAGTGTATCCATCTGAAAACTACTGCCGGTCGTACCGGCGCTGGCCGCATTTACATCCCCAAGGTTGTAGACGCGCGAGGTAGCATCGCCGGTGGCGCTCGTAGCGTCGATTTCCTGGTCGTTCGCCGGGTCGTGAGTCGCGCCGGAAGCGTTTCTAATATCGACCAGCAAATTTCCCTGCGCAGGATCGTAATGAAACGGTGTGGGAAAAGTGATGACGAGATCGAAGGCCTGAGGACCATCCACCGCGCCGGCGACAGAGCTCGAGAACTGCACGGACGCCTGCGGAAACACAACCGTGTCATCGGCGCCAACGTTGGCGGCGAAGGTCGAGCTAAGGGCGTCGACCGCTTTTGTTGTGGTCGACAAATTTACCTGGAGGCCGCTAATGCTCGCGGTGAACCGAATCCCAGGCGAGTGAACGCGAAAAGCGATCTGGGTGATGTACTCGCCGCCCGCGGCAAAGGTTGCGAACTGGGTGTGATCGAACACCTGTTGATACCGAATCTGATTTTGGGAAAGAATCGGCAGCAGATTGCCGGTGTCACCTTGCTGAGTAAGCAGGGCATTGGGAACCACCACATCCGCGGCGCGAATTTGGGCGACGGCGGATGCGAACAACGCACCGCTCAAAACAATCGCTCGCTGCCATCGCGCCCTCAGCATCCCAGCTTTGTAATCGTCCTTTCGGGTCGGCACGGTTGTGTGCTCATCAAAGCTCGGTCCGATGTGTGCTAAACTTCTTGCGCAATCATGGCACGCGTTCTCCTGCTCTCGGCTACTCCGGAAGATGATCAGACCGATTACAATTTGGCGCCACTCGAGGAAGCGCTGAAGTGTGCCGAGATCGATCGGTTCCGCATTCATTCACTGACGGCTGATCCTGAAACGGCAGACCTGATTATCTTTGTCGAGTTTTACGGCGGCGGCTGGTACTTCAAACGCGTCCGCCAGCATCCGCTCGTCAAGCGTCATCGCGAGAAATGCTTTCTTTTCAATGCAAACCCGCTGATCATCCCATTGCTGCCTGGGGTGTACACGGGGGTCGAAAAAAAGTGGGCCACTTCGCGGACGAGGCCCGGATTTTATCTCGGCCGGCCATTAAACGCGTTCACCACTTACACGGCCCCCACCAGCGATCTGCCGTATCTCTTCAGCTTTATCGGATCGGTTGGCCATGCTCCCATTCGTGCGAAACTCTCCAGCCTTCGCCATCACCGAGGTTTCTTTCAAGATACGACAGCAGATTTCCAGCGAATCCTCGAGCGACGGATGGGTCGACTCGAGCGACTTGATTACGAACGCCGTTACGCTGAGCTCACCAAAGCGACAAAATTCGTGCTCTGCCCAAGAGGAGTGAGCGCGTCCAGCGTCCGATTGTTTGAAACGATGCGAATGGGGCGGGTGCCCGTTATTTTGTCCGATGGCTGGATCCCGCCTGTCGGCCCGCGGTGGGACGAGTTCTCGCTTCGAGTGCCGGAGCGAGATTTCACTCAACTGCCCGCGCTTCTGGAAAGGTTCGAACCGGAAGCGGTCACAATGGGCGGCCTGGCACGAAAGGAGTGGGAACGCTGGTTTTCAGAGGAGGTCGTGTTCCACCAACTTGTTGAGCTGTGTCTCGATATTCGTGCGAAGAGGAAGTTGCCGGAAAGTTTGAGCCGTTGGACTGCATACCTGCAGTTCCTCGAGCCGTTTCATTTTCGGCGGGTCCTGGGAACGATTTATCGCAGGCTTCGCGAGACGAAATCGGGGGCGGTGGAACAGCCCGGAGGCTGCAAGCAACAATAGCGGTTGGCCTACTCGTCGGTGGTACGTTCGGCCAGCAATTTCGCGATCGTTTCCTGGATGTCGGCAATGCAAACCGGTTTTTTCAGGTAGGCGTCTCCGCAGGTGTTCAGCGCGCTCTGGTGATCAGCTTCATCGCCGTAGGCGGAGTAATAGAGGATCGGAATTTGCGAATTTAGTTCGCGCAATTTCTGGCAAAGCTCGACGCCCGTTCCATCGGGCAATCGGACATCGAGAATATAAAGATCGAAATTAATTTCCCGCGCGAGCTCGAGCCCTTCAGCCACGCTACCGGCGGTTAAAACTCCGTAGCCGCAATCCTGGAGCAGCGCCGCCATCATCAGGCGGGTGTCTTGATGATCGTCTACGTGAAGGATGCGGGCCTTCGTGCGTTCCATTGGCGGATCCTTTTGGTTTCCGTCGCCAGCGTAACAGAGGGAATGAGCAGGCGCACGTTTTCTCTTTTGTCATGGCGAATCCCTTCCGATGCCAGCCAATTCTTACGTAATTTTTTATTGACACAATTATGCGACCGGAGGCATACCTGGCGGCGAAGCAAACGGAAACCAAAGGAGACCCTTTTATGTTGACCAATCGTTCTCGTCAGTTCGCCGGCGCCTTTGGCGTCTTGTTGTTCATTGGCTTTGTCGTTTCGGCTCAAGCGTCCATCGTCTGGGATCTCAACCCGAACCAGCAGAACACTCCGGTCGGAAGCAGCAGTCATACGTACACAAACTCAGGATTTTCGATTACGGCCTACGGGTTTGATAACAACGCCGGCATCGGAACCGCCCACGAACTTTTCTACAAAAGCATTCCCGAAATCGGTGGGGCGACGGAAACTGGCCTCGGTCTCACAAACACTCTGAGCAATGAGCTTCAGACAGGTTTGCATTTTATTCAGTTCGACTTCACTTCCGCCCTCGCAGCCGGGATGATGAATGGCCAGCTCAGTGTGGGCAGTATTCAGCAAGGCGAGTCGTTCGCGATTTTCGGCTCAAATACGCTCGGGACCCTCGGGACCCAGGTTTCAGGCATCTTTGGCAGCGCTTTCGACGACCAATTTGTGAGCATCGCCGGCTTTGGACACTTCAATTATTATTCAGTGATGGCGATGTCTGACGACGTCTTGCCAGTTGCAGTGCAAGCGGATTTGCCCGCGGTGCCGGAGATGAATGCGCTGATGCCGATCGCCGCGTTGGTTGTGCTCCTCGCCGCAACCAGCGTTGGGCGGAAACGCCGCCGATCGGCGTAGTGCCAGGGCTCATCGCGAGTCTGAATGGCTCGGCGCGCTGCTCGAGGACGCACAGGACTTTTAGATGATTGAGCCCCACCAGCCCTTACGGGTCCTTTGCGCCGATGACAATGTGCTCGTGCTCGACATGCTTTCCAAGACGTTGCAGTCAGCGGGCCACCATGTTGAAGTGGCGACCGACGGGCGAGCCGCGGTTTCCCGCGTCGAGGAAGATCCCGCATATTTTCAATTGATCGTAACCGACACGCGGATGCCGCGGCTGGATGGGTTCGGGGTGGTGGAACAGGCGCGCTCCGCTGGCTTCGCAGGAAAAATCATCGTATTCGCGAATGCACTTACGGCCGAGGACCGGCAGCGGTACGCGGATCTGCGAGTCGACCGCGTCATCGATAAGCCGGGCAAATCGGGAGAGCTCGTGGGGGCCATCAGCGAGCTGCAAGCGAGTCTCGCCTAGCGGGATCCGGCTTTTCGGGACGATCCGATCGAACGGGTTCCATTCCTCTACGGAATCCGTAATAAGCAGCCAATCAGCGGGTTGTCGGAATTTTTGGCAACGTTGGCCCGGAAACAGCTTATGGAAATTATAATGAGTACTTTTCCCCGACGTTTATCGGCAGTTACCGCAGCCTGCCTTCTGTTTTTGGCGGGATCTCGGGCTGCCCACGCTGTCGTCCTCGATTGGGATAGCGTTGCCTGGGCTCCGGGCGCGTTGATTAATTCGTACGATCTTAATGGTGATGCGGTGAATGATGTTACCGTCAAGATCACCTCACAGAACGCGAATATTTGGCAGAACGATCCGACCTCCGGCCTGCAAACCCCGGTCGTCAATCAGACTCTCACCGGCGGCCTGGTCCCCGCGCAAAACTCGCTCATGATCGCCGCTAATTTGCACACGAACAGCAACTCGACGGTCCAGATTAGCTTTACTGGCCCTAATGGATTCCTCGCGAACAATGTTTCCTTCACGCTTTTCGATATCGACGTCACTACGAACAGCGACATCATCAGTAACATTTATGGCGTGGCGGCTAATGGTACGCACGTTGCCGCGACGATCACGAACCTCGGTTCCGCCGTCACGCCGGGCGGCAGCGGTCTAACGTATACTCTTACGGGCAACGCAGTCTCCCCGGACAATTCGGGCAACGGCAACGCGACGATCAGCTTCGGTACCTCTATTTCCGACGTCTTTTTCACTTTTGGAAATACCGCCGGCGCACCGCGATATCAGGATATTGCGATCGGCGACGTGACCTTCACCCCTGTTCCGGAAATCAATCCGACCGTGACCGCCGTCGGCAGTTGCGTTCTTGCGTTTGGGCTTACGGTTTTCGCGCGTCGCCGGGCAAAGCTGCGGGCGAGTGGTTTGCACGCAGCTCGACCTTAAACCGTCGCCGGCTCGCGGACAGCGTTTCCGGGCGAGAGCGCACGGAGCTTCGAAATCACGGCGGGAATAATCTCGAGCGCCTTGTCGATATCGGCTTCGGTATTGAAACGGCCAAACGAAAATCGCATGCTGGCTCGAGCGCGTTCCGCCGGGAGATTCATCGCCCGCAGGACGTGCGAACTTTCCAGCGAACCGGTCCGGCAAGCTGACCCCGCCGAGCAACAAAGCTGGTGCCGGTCAAACATCGTTAGGGCGGCATCTGCTTCGATTCCGGAGAAGGAAAGGTTCGAAGTGTTCGGCAAACGTGCGGCGAGATCGCCGTTGACGAATGTGTTTGGCACCCGCTCGAGAAGGCCGGTCTCGAACCGATCACGCATCTTGCGGACCCGGCAATTTTCTTCCGCCAGCGCGGCACCCGCGCATTCGGCCGCTTTACCTAACGCGACGATTGCAGCCACATTTTCAGTTCCGGCTCGGCGATTGTTCTCCTGGCTTCCTCCGATTAACAGGGGCTTGAACGCCGATCGCCTGTTCACGTAGAGCGCTCCGACGCCTTTCGGTCCATGCAATTTGTGCGCGGAAAGCGCGAGCGAATTGATCGTCGTGCCCGCGAGCTGGATCGGAATTTTTCCCACGGTCTGAATGGCGTCGGTATGGAAGAGCACTCGTTTGCGGCGTGCGATCTCCGCGATTTTGTCCACTGGGAACAGGACACCCGTTTCGTTGTTTGCCCACATCACGGTGACGATGGCGGTTTGCGGCGTGATCGCGCTCTCGAGCTCGTCCAGGTCCAGATTTCCCTCCCCGTTGACGCCGACGACCGTCGCGGAGAAGCCACGTTTTTCGATGGTCTCACAGTGGCGCCGGGTTGCGCTGTGTTCCACCGCTGTGGTTACGACATGACGGCGATTCGAGTCGAGCTGCAACGCTGAATTTACGGCGGCATTGTTCGATTCTGTGCCGCAACTCGTGAAGACGATTTCGCCCGGCTCGCATCCCAGCAACGTCGCCACCCGTTCCCGCGCCAGATCGATCGCGCGACGCACCTGTCGTCCAAAGGTGTAGCCGCTCGAAGGATTCCCGTAGTAATCGGTCAGGAACGGCAACATTTCCTCGATGACAGCGGGATCGAGCTGCGTCGTCGCATTATTATCGAGGTAAATGATCTGGCTCCCCGGGATCATGGAAGCGCCGAGTGTAGGCGAGCCCGCCGGGAACGTAAAGTCCGGCATCGCACTCTAGGCCGGTGGACGAGGCGCGTTTCCCGGATGTTGAGGCTCGCGGTGGGTGTAGCGGAAATAGAGATTGCGTAAGTAGATCGGCAACGGCATGGCCGTGCTCAATACACCTACCGAATCGCGCTGGTAGATCGCAAAGTAACTAAGCATGAGGAGGCTCCCGAGCGCGCTGCATTCCCAAAAGCCGAACGGGATTACACTTTTCCGGGCGCGTTCCGAGGCGATCCACTGGATCAGGAAGCGCAAGCCAAAAACCAGGCTGCCGCTCAGCCCGACGATTTTCCATGGATGAATCAAGATCCCGAACACGTGCGTCTCGGCGAGAAACTGGAAGCTGTTCATAACGCGCCAAGGTTCCTCTAAGGCGGGGCGCTTTACAAACAGCCGTCTTTCTTTCCCCTTCCTTGGAATCCAGCTAAGGTTCGGCCGCATGTCATCCATTTGGGACCTAGCCAATCGGCAACTTCGCCATCTGCCGGTCTACGAACCGGGCAAGCCGATTGAGGAAACCGCGCGAGAGCTTGGCGTCCATCCGGACGAAATAATCAAGTTGGCCTCGAACGAAAACCCCCTCGGCCCCTCGCCCAAGGCGCTTGCCGCCATGCGAACCGCGCTCGCCTCTGCAAATCTGTACCCCGATGGCGGCGGCTTTTATTTGCGCGAAGCGCTCGCCGCCAAATTGGGCGTGAACCGCGATCAGCTGATTCTCGGCGCCGGCTCGAATGAAATAATCGAGTTTCTCGGCCACGCCTTTCTCGATCGCGACGACGAGATCATCACTTCCGAGCACGCCTTCGTCGTTTACAAACTGGTCGCAGCAGGTTTTGGCGCGCGCACGATTGAAGCCCCCAGTCCCGATTTTCGTCACGATCTCGACGGTATCGTTGCCGCCATCACGCCTAAGACGCGCCTAATCTTCATTGCGAACCCTAATAATCCCACCGGGACCCTTGCCACTCAGGACGAGCTCAACCGGTTTATGGGACGTGTCCCGCCGCAGATCGTGGTCGTGTTCGACGAAGCCTATTACGAGTATCTCGACAATCCGCCGGATACCCTGCGCTTCATTCGCGAAGGGCGGAACGTCGTCACGCTGCGGACATTTTCGAAAATCCAGGGACTCGCCAGCTTGCGTGTCGGTTACGGCATCGCGCGCCCGGAGTTGATCCAGGTGCTGCATAAGACGAGGCAGCCATTCAACGTGAGCGGTCTCGCTCAGGCCGCGGCGCTGGCGGGTCTGGATGACGACGAGCATCGGCGAGAGACGAAACGAATTACCGACGAAGGGCGCGATTATCTTCAAACTGAGTTTGCCGCACTCGGTCTTCAGTTCGTCCCTAGCGTCGCAAATTTCGTCCTCGTCAATGTCGGGGACGGCGCGAAAATTTTTCGGACGTTGCTTGAGCGGCGAATCATCGTGCGCGCCCTCAAGGGATATAATCTCGCCGCCTGGGTCCGAATTTCGGTCGGCACAATGGAACAAAACCGGCGATGCATCGCAGCGTTGAAGGAAATTCTGGCGAAACCATAGCCGCTATTTCCACTCCGCTCGGCGAAGGCGCGATCGCGGTCGTTCGCGTTTCGGGCTCCGAGGCGATCGCCATCGGTGACCGGATTTTTCGTGGCAGCGAAAAACCCTCGGATTTTCCACCGCATCATCAGCGTCTCGGAGAAATTGTCGAAGGCGAACGCGTGATCGATCAGGTTGTGGTCAGCGTTCATCGCGCACCCGCGAGTTACACCGGGGAAGACCTAGTCGAGATCAGTTGTCACGGCGGGATCCTTGTGACCGCGCAGGTGCTCGAAGCGTGTTTGGCGGCCGGCGCGCGCGCCGCGCGTCCGGGTGAATTCACTGAGCGCGCCTTCCTCAATGGCAAGATGGACCTCACCCAGGCCGAAGCAGTCATGGATTTGATCCGCGCCCGCACCGATCTCGCATTGCGTTCCGCGCACGAGCAACTCGAAGGCGGGCTTGGGGAAAAGATTGCGGCGATTAGATCCGACCTCGTCACCCTCCTCGCCCACCTCGAAGCCTCCATCGATTTTCCGGAAGAAGGGATCGCGCCGGACAAGGAGGCGCAGCTCCGGCAGCGGCTCGATTTGGTTCGCGAACAAATGCGCGCCCTTCTCGCGACGGCGGATCAGGGGCGGATTTTGCGCGAAGGGCTCCGCGCGGTGATTTACGGTCCGACGAACGCCGGCAAGTCGAGTTTGCTCAATCGCCTGCTTGGTTATGATCGCGCCATCGTTAGCGAAAAACCCGGCACCACTCGCGACACGATCGAGGAAGTGATTAACCTGCGCGGCATACCGGTCCGCCTCCTCGACACCGCCGGCCTGCGAGAGTCGGGCGACGAGATCGAACGCCAGGGAATAGCGCGCACCGAGAAATCGCTCGCAGGCGCGGACTTGCTTCTTCACGTTCTGGACCGCAGCGCCCCGCGTCCAGCTGGATTCAGCGACAATTCGACCGAACAGACGCGCCTCATTCTTCTCAACAAGAGCGATCTCCCCGAGCATCCAGATTGGATGAAGATCGATGCGCTGCGGATCTGTTGTCTTTCGTCGGATGGGCTGCGCGGTTTAGAAGAAGCGATCGTTGCGAAGATTTCCGAACGGCATTTGCGCGCCGAAAGCGGTATCGCCATTAACGCCCGTCACCGCGATTGCCTACGACGAGCCCTGACTTCCTGCGATCTGGCCGCCGGCACAATGGAAGCCGCGCTTGCTCCTGAATATATCATTGTCGACTTGCACGCTGCTCTCCGAGCCCTCGACGACGTTACCGGTGCGGCTGATGGGGAAGAAATTCGGGATGCGATTTTCGCCCAATTTTGCATCGGCAAATGAACGCCGACGACATCTATGAAGGTCTCGTTAGGCCGTTACTGTTCGCGCTTTCTCCTGAGTCCGCGCACCACGTTGCGATTCGCAATTTGCGCGCTGCGTCAAAATGGCCGGCCTTGCTTCGTCAGCTCGAACGTTTCAGGCCGCCGCGTAAACCCACAAAAGTTTTCGAGCTGACCTTTCCGAACCCGGTTGGACTTGCAGCCGGCTTCGACAAAAACGGTGTTGCGATTGCGGCCTGGGCCGCGCTTGGTTTCGGTTTTGTCGAGATCGGAACGGTCACCGCGAAACCGCAGCCCGGAAATCCGAAGCCGCGGATTTTTCGTTATCCCGACCAGGAAGCGCTCATCAATCGCCTCGGATTCAACAACGATGGCGCGGACGTCGTCGCTGCGCGCATGCGTGCCTTGCGCGACGGCGGCCGCTGGCCTGCGATCCCGGTAGGCATCAACCTCGGCAAATCCAAAATCACGCCGCTCGAAGAAGCCGTAGATGATTATCTTTATTCCTTCCGATTGCTCGCGCCGCTCGCCGATTACGTGGTGCTTAATGTCAGCTCACCAAACACGCCCGGGCTCCGCTCGCTCCAGGAACACAATGCGCTGCAACAGTTGCTCGGCGCTGTTCGTTCTGAAAGCGAACGCGTTCGAAAACCCGTTCTTCTAAAGATTGCCCCCGATCTTTCGCTCGCCGATCTCGAACAGGTAATCGCGACCTCCGAACAAAATGGAATTGCCGGGATCATCGCTACGAACACCACGCTCGATCACTCCGCGATTCCCAAACCGTTGGATCAAGCCGGTGGTCTGAGCGGCCGCCCGCTCCGCGAAAAATCGACCGAATTCATCCGCGCCATCCGCGCGCAATCTCAACTTCCGATCATTGCTTCCGGCGGGATCTCCGATGCCGCGAGCGCGCGCGAAAAATTCACGGCTGGCGCTCAGCTTATCCAGGTCTATACAGGCTACGTCTATCGCGGCCCGGGATTACTTCGCGAAATCGTCGAGGGCCTGTAGCGCAACTAGCGCGAGACCCACTTGGCGCCCTGGCCAACGATGACGGGCAGCTCGTCCATCATGTATTGCGTCTTGCCGATCACGCCCCACATAGGGATGCCGGTCGCGGCCAGAAACTTCCGCGACATGCTTTCGCCGGTGTGGCAGCCCCAGCTTTTCGCGAACGCGCCCCTGGCGAAATCGCGGCCGCTGATTTGCCGCAGCTCGTCCTCGTGCAGCCATGATTTGCAGGCGCTCTCGATGTTGCTCGAGTAATCGAACATGAAGCATTTCGCGTTGGAATGGCCGAAGTACTCGAAGTCGACGACTTTGAGGCTGTCGCGCGGCTGACCGGTGTTGAGGTAGTTGATGACGTCGTTGCCCTTGTCGATGTAAACGACCTTGAGATTGAACTTCTCGCGGACGGAATCGATGAAGGCGAAGAGATCCTGTTTTTCCTGGACGCCGCGGTCTTTGTAGCCCTGGCGATAAACGAGCCAGGTGATCTTCGCATCAGGTCCCGCGGTCGCGCGGATCTGCTCGGTGCGAATGCGAGCGGCGCGAATAAAATTTGCCCACCAATGGTCGTGCGGCTGGAGTTTATATTTCTCCCACATCATCAACGACGGCCCGCCGACGAGAAGGACGTATTCGCCGTTGGCCGGGGGGGCGGCGGGCGTTTGGCGGGCGACGAAAATCGCCAGGAAAATGAGGAGCAAGAGCAGTCGTTTCATCGGGAAATGTCGGGAGCAGTATTTATGCTGAAATCGGGTTAGTTGCAACTTGGCGAACAGTTTCAGCATTCTTCACGCACCAAGTCCTCCATTGTCTGGCGTCGACGAATGAGTGAGCAACTATTGCCGTTGACCAGGATTTCAGCCGGCAGCGGGCGCGAATTGTAGTTAGACGCCATCGCGAATCCGTAGGCGCCGGCGCTCATCAGCGCAACGAGGTCGCCTTCCTTCATGACCGGTAGCTCGCGATCCTGTGCGAAAAAATCGCCGCTCTCACAGACTGGGCCGACAACATCCACGGACTCGCGCTCTGGCGTCGCTGGTTCGCGGACCGGAACGATTTCATGATAACTTTGATAAAGGGCCGGGCGAATCAGGTCGTTCATCCCGGCATCGACGATCATGAACTTTTTGCTCTCAGTTTGCTTGAGGTAGCGAACGCGGGTCAAAAGCACGCCGGCGTTGCCGACGAGAAACCGGCCTGGCTCGAGCAGCACGCGCAAGCCAAGTTCGCGTAGTGGCGGCACGATCGCCTCGGCGTAATCAGCTACGCTAAAGGCGGCTTCCTCTCCGCCGTGCTCGTGCCACCATTTGCCGGAGCCGCTGTCCAGCGCGCGTTTGTAGATGATTCCCATCCCGCCGCCGACACTGAAGAACTCGAGACCGTGCTTTTGTTGGAGTTCGCGGATTAGAGGCGCGACTTTCGCGATTGCTTCGGCGAACGGCTTCGCCGCGGTAATCTGCGAGCCAATATGCATCTGGATTCCCCGGAGACGGATGTTCGGAAGGTGCGCAGCCTTTTCGTAAACCGCCGCGATGCGATCCAAAGCGATCCCGAATTTATTTTCGCTGCGCCCAGTCGAGATGTAGCGATGGGTGCTGGCGTCGACGTCGGGATTGACCCGGACCGCGATCGGCGCCTGCATTTTCTTGTCGCGGGCGATGCAATTGATTGCTTCCAGTTCCGCTTCGCTCTCGACGTTGAAACTGGAAACGCCTTGGTCGAGCGCATATTCAATTTCCTCGCGCGATTTTCCCACGCCGGCAAAGGTGCACTTGTTCGCGGCGCCGCCGGCTTTTAGGACGCGAAAGAGTTCGCCGCCGGAGACGATGTCGAACCCGGCGCCAGCCTCGACGAGCAGCTTCAGGATCGCGCCGTTTGAGTTCGCTTTGACGGCGTAACAGATGAGGTGATCGAGCGAACTGAGCGCCGCATCGAGCCGGCGGTAATGATCGAGAATCGTCCCGGCACTGTAAACGTAGAGCGGTGTTCCGAATTCCTCCGCGACGCGCGCGAGCGCGACGTCCTCACAAAACAGTTCGCCGTCGCGGTAATGGAACGAATGCATCCAGAGGCTACAAAGCCGAAGCTTTGCGCGGACGCAACAGGGCAACTAGCGCAGCCAGGATCAACAGCGCACCAAAAGTGCAGACGATCGCTGCCCCTGAAGGAAAGTCGCCCCAGAAGGAGATGAAGAGCCCGGCAATTCCGCCCGCGAGCGAGATCAGCCAGCCCAGAAGAAGACGCATCGAGGTGCGGCGGACCAGCGTCACTGCGCAAACGGCGGGCACGATCAAATAACTGAAGACCAGGAGCACGCCGGCGACGCGAACGAAAACCGTTACTACAATGCCGAACGTCGCGTAGAAGAAAAAGTCCCACCAACGGACGCTCCAGCCCTGGCGGTAGGCTTCGTCGCGCTGAAAGGACACCAGCATAAAATTTTTCCGGAAGATGAAATGAACGACCCCGACCGCGACGAACACCGCGAAGCACTTCCAAACTTCTGCCGAGCTCACCACGGTAATATCGCCGACGAGCATGTTTCGGATTTCTTCGTTTCCGTGCGCGGAACGGCTGAGGAGTAGAATCGCGGCGGCCGCGGCCACGACGTAGGCAATTCCGATAACCGCCTCCTGCGGTACCTGACTGGATCGCTTGGCACTGACCGAAAAAATCGCCGCCCCGAGCAACGTCACGCCCAGGCCCATCGCGTAAGAAATAGGACTCTCCGGTTCATAACCAAGGAGCACGCCGACGCAGATGCCGAGCGACGCCATTTGGGCCATGGCGATATCGATGAAGATGATTCCGCGTTGGACGACATGGAGGCCGAGATAGACGAGCAACCACGGCAGAAGGACGCAGGCCGCGCACGGCCAGAACATTATCTCAAACATATTATTTCAGGGCGGCGCTCAACCGCGCGACGAGAGCGTCGATGAGTTTCACGTAGGTGTCGGTGTTCGGAAGGCCGCCAGGATATTGGGCGAAATCGACCACCTTTGCACCGGTCGAGCTGGCAACTTTCTCGGCGATTTTCCGGTCGTGGAACGGTTCGATGATGATCGCTTTAATTTTCTGCGCCTTCATTTTTTCGATGACTTCGGCGAGATGGGAAGGTGACGGCGGAATGCCAGGTTTCGGCTCGAGGAACGTATCGATGTTCAAACCGAAGCGGTGCGCGAAGTAGGGCCACGAATCGTGATAGGCGACAACGCTCTGTCCTTTGAACGGCAACATCGCCGCGCCCCATTCCTGAAGTTTCGCGTTAATGGCGGCCTCGAATTTCTTGTAGTTCGCGTCGTAGGCGGCGGCATTCGATGAATCCACAGCGCTGAATGCTTGCGCAATATGCTGCGCGACGGTTTTCGCGATGATGGGGTCGACGACGAAATGCGGATTGCCGAGAGCGTGGACATCGCCGGCGGCGCGGCTGGCCGCGGTGGGCACGTTCATGAGCCGCACGCCTTGTGATGCCTCGACGCGGCCCGGCTTACCCACATCGATCTTTGGATTGCGCGCGTTTTGGAGGAGCGGCGGCAGCCAACCGATCTCGAGCTCGGCACCGCCATCGATCAGGATGTCGGCGTCGCGTAGTTGGACGACGAAGCTCGGCCGGGCGTCGACGAAATGTGAGTCTTCGGTGGGCTTCGCCAGGACGCTAATGTCAACTTTGTCGCCGCCGACTTCCCGCGCGAGCGAGCCGAGATCGGGGAGCGTAGCAACGACTTTGATTTTGGCCTGACCGGTAACGGTGAAGCCGATAATTGCGGACAGAATTAAGAGGATTTTTTTCATTTTAGAATTTGTGGGCGCCGTGAGCGCCGAGGATGAATTCGAACTGGAGGAAAACGGAATCCGCGTTGCCGCTGGCGAGAAACTCGTTCTCCTCCAGGAAATCGTGATTGTATTGGAGCCGGATTTTCGAGAACTCGGTCGGATACCAGGTGAGGTTCGCGGAAATGCGGGAGCGCGATTGGCGCGTCTCGTCCTCGGTGAACGCGGATTCCTGCATGTGGAGATAGTCGCCGCGAAGTCCGACGACCCAGCCTTTCTTGAACCCCCAGAGCAACTGCGAATACGCGCCCCAGTCTTTGAACGTTTCATCGACCGGGAAAGAATCATCGAGCCCGCGGCCGGCTTCGAAACGCCGATACATCGCTTCGGTTTGCCACTTCACGAACGGGAAGCCGCCTTCGGCATGGGAGCTTTTCCATTTGTAGAGAAGGTCCGCGCCGTAAATCTGGGTGTGCTTATCTGAGCCCGTGTCGTTCATCCCGAACGCGCCAGACGCGCCGAGCAGAACCGTCTGGGTGTCGCTTGGGTTGAACGAAGTCTCGAAGCGCGGCACGTACACCATGTCGTGGAGCGCGCTCGCATCGCGATCGATCGTCATCCGGTTGAAGAAGACTCCATCCTCGCCGGGATTGCGGAACGAGTAGCCAGTTCCACCGCGCCCGTTCTGGACCGCGAAAATCAGCTGCGCATACCATGGCGTCGGCAGCGTCCACGAAATCTGAGCGCCCACTCCGCGCAATCCATCGGGGCCGAGCAACCGCCCGTTGACGAGGGGTGAGTCCGCGAATTCCCAGGTGTGCGGGTGGGTGGCGTTGATGCGACCAAATGCGTCGAAGAATTGCCCGCCCTTAACCTGCAAGCCGAACGGCAGCGTCGTTGTCTGAAGAAATGCTTCTTCGAGCTCGATCTCAGTTTGGTTGGGATTATCGAGCTTGAGGACGATATTCGCGAACCCTTCGAAGTACGGATCGACCGCGCCGTCGAGCGCGATCTCGGCGTTGCGAGCGTTGAAGCCGCGCTGTTGCGGATCGTGATCTCCAACTTCGAGCCGATCGAGATGACGCTCACTCGACGCCGCCAGGGCAAAGACCGAGTCGAACGAAATGTTCATGTAGTTTTTGTTGTTGCCGCCGCCGATGATCGGGATCGGCTGAGTGAGCGAGGAACTGTTGTCGGCGGTGCTGGTCGCCGGCTCGCTGGACGCTGTGACCGTCTCGTCGCTGGTGGGAAAAGTCGTCGTGCCGTTTGCATTCACAGAGGGCGCCGAAGAGCTCACAACCGCGGTATCCGTGGTCGGGAACAAAGGCGGCGCACTAGCCGACGGCGCCGGTGAACTAGCGGTTGCGGCCGTTTGCGTTTCCGGATTCTCCGGGAGCACGGGCTGATTTACAGTGACGCTCTTTTCCGTCGCCGGTTGCTGATCCTTCACCTGTTGTTGCAAGGTCTGCACCAGTTCCTTGAGTGATCGAACTTCCTCGCGAAGCGCCTGAACTTCGGCGCTACTCGCCGGCGTAGTAGCGGCGGGTGGAGGTTCCGCCGTCTGAGCGGAGGTGCGCGCCACTGCGCAAACCGCGAGCGCCACCATAATAAAAAATTTCATTTAGTTTCCTGACTTCCCGGGGAACCCCCCCGGATCTTCCGAATCGACTGCGTGCGTTCGGCGCGCATTGGATCAGCAGTCCGCGGAACGCGCGAGAAGACCGCCGGCCCCGCGAAGGCGAGGCGCACCAATGGTTAGGAAATCGCCGGCGGCGCGTGCTCGAGCAAAGAAAACTCGAGGCGCGCGCTAACTAACTGAAAGCTGACGAGAACGTGAGCGAAGACCGTGGGCGGCGTCGGTGGCACGAGCGAGAGGGGTGCGATCCGTGTGTGCTGGCAATTACCGGACGTGAGAAGCGTGACGACGCATTCGTGATTCGGTGCGCCCGTAGCGTCATGGATCTGTTCGTGCAGTTGCGGGATCGCGGAAAGGACTACCGCGAAGAGGAGCGCGCCTATGCATCCGGCGGCGATTGCCGCGCGGAACGCGATCTGTCTGGCGCCGCTGAGTCGCAGGCTCATGTGCCGGGAAGTGTGGGTCCGAGACTAGCCCCGCGCAAGCGCCATTCTGGCGGCAACTGGACACCATTGCCGGAATGGCTTACCGATGCGCAGCATCTTATGATCGGCCCCGCGAAAATCTATTTCATCATCTTCGGCCTGCTAACGATCGTCGGCGGCGTGATCGGTTATGTGAAAGCCGGCAGCACGGCCTCGATCGTCGCCGGTTCGATTTCAGGCATCGCGCTCATCATCGCGGCGTTTTTGCTGCCGCAGAATGTGGCGCTTGGTCTTATCATCGCTGGCGTTGTTTCCATCGCGCTCGCCGGCCGGTTCATTCCGCATTTCATGAAAAGCGGGAAGATCATGCCGGACGCCTTAATGGCGGGGCTCAGCGCGATCGGCGTCGTCATCGCGATCGTCGCCTGGATCAAAAAATAGCCAATCAGCGTGCGAAAAGTTCGGCTCAGGACGCTCCGATTCTTCGCCTTGGTCTTGGTCGCGGCGGTTCTGACCGCGATCGTGTTGCGCTGGATTTCACTCGAGCAATGGCATCGCGCTCAAGTCGCACCTGAGACGCCGGTTGAGATCGAGGTCCCGGAGAAAACGCCGACCCCCGCGCCTTCGCCGAAGACGCCCGTCATCACCGGAAAACTCGACACGGCCCGGTTGTTCAGCGGGATCACCGTTCACGCCGCCGTCGAGCCGACTCCCGGCGGGGCGGCCTCCGACGAACGCGGAGATCCGCAGAGTTACCTGCTTGAATTGAAGATGCATGTCCGCATGCCGGCTCCAAACGCGAGTATCGAGGATCTGGCGAAAGTCAGTCCGGATTTGCCGCGATTGCTCCCGGGCCTGGCCGCGATGATCACGCCAGAGTCCGTCTCCCCATTCTTTAAGGAACTTTACGACACCAAACTGCGAAACTTGAGAGAGAATCTCGTGCGGCTCGATCAACTTCTGTCGCGCCACAACTTTTATGACTGCCAGACGGTGCTGCAATTGCGCCACCCGGAAACGAAGCGACGCGCGGTGCTCCTCCAGGCCGACATGGACGTCGACGCCGATGGCTCGGATTCCGATCGCCTCCCTGCAGGCTCAGGGTTATCGGCAAACTTCAAGCCGGTCACGAGTTTTCGCTGGCCGAAGAAAAGTCAGATTCCGAATCCGTACATCGCGCCAGCCGAAGAAAGATTGAAGCGTTACGAAGGCGAGCTCGCTGTAAAAGCGACCGCGCCCGAACGAAAGAAGGAACTCAAAGGCGCGATCGCAGCGGTCCGCGACGAGATCGATACGTTGAAGAGGTTCAGCTTCTTGATCGGCGCGACCGATCCCTACATCGTGTTGCCGAGCGGGATCGGGAAGATGGATGGCGGGAAGGTGGGCGATTACGCGCTGGTGATTTTCGGTGACCGGATTTTCCCGGCGATCGTGGGCGACATCGGGCCGCCCGACAAGGCGGGCGAAGCGTCGTTGCGAATCGCGAAGGAGATCAACGCAGCCGCGACCGCCTACAATCGTCCGGTCAGCGATCTCAAGGTCACTTACCTGATTTTTCCTGGAACAGCCGAGACGCCGTTTGGCCCGCCGGATTTGGAGAAACTCCAGACGCGCACCGAAGCGTTCGTGAAGGAAATCGGCGGCTCCGGCGTGCCCCTTCATCATTGGGAAAATATTATTCCGCCGTTGCCGAGTCCGACGCCGACGCCAACTCCCAGCCCAACGCCATCAGCTTCGCCGGCAACGCCGGGCGCATCGCCGACTTCGACATTCGCGTTTCCGGTCGCTTCGCCGAGCGCGTCGCCCAAGCGGTGAGCAAGGCTTTCACGCGGGACGAGAGCGAAGGGCCCGAAATTCCCGATCTTTTACCGACGGCTTCATCGTTGGTCCCCGGCGCGAAAAATTACATCACGCCGCAGGGCGCCCAGAAGCTGCGCGATGAACTGCAGCGTCTGGTCGAAGTGACGCGGCCCGAATTAGCTGACGCTCGGGATGATCCCGATGCGAAACGGCAAGTGGCGCGACTCGATCAACGCATTGCCCAGCTCGAAGAAAGTCTGCACGCTGCCGAGATCGTCGACGCGTCTAGCGGCCCGTCTGACGTAGTGCGCTTCGGAGCGTACGTCACGGTTCGCGGACCGGATGGGAGCGAAACGTGTTACCGGATCGTCGGCGTGGACGAGACTGATCTCGACAACAATTGGGTGAGCTGGATGTCGCCAATCGCTAAAGCGCTTTTGAACCGAAGACGTGGCGAATGGATTCGTTTCAAATTTCCTTCGGGCGAAGAGACGCTTGAGATAAAAGAGATCAGCTATGAATAAACGGTTTCTCTTTGGGTTGCTGATCATGCTGGTCGCCGCATCGCTCGCGGGCGGATCGGAATCGTCGGCCGACAAGTTCGACATCATCATTAAAGGCGGCACGGTTTACGACGGCACCGGGGAAAAGCCGCGCATCATCGACGTCGCCATTCGCGGGGATCGGATCGCGGGGCTCGGGAATTTTTCCGCGGACCAGGCGAAGACCGTGATCGACGCCAAAGGCCTCGCAGTAGCGCCAGGTTTCATCAACATGCTGTCGTGGTCGACCGAGTCGTTGATCGAAGACGGCCGTTCCCAGAGTGAAATCCGCGAAGGCGTGACGACCGAGATCATGGGCGAAGGCTATTCGATGGGCCCGCTCAACGACCGGATGAAAGAGCGCATGGTGCACGACCAGGGCGACATCAAATACGAGATCAAGTGGAGCACGCTCGCGGAATATCTGCGTTACCTGGAACAGCACGGCATCTCGTGCAACGTCGCGTCGTTTGTCGGTGCGACCACGATCCGAGACTATGTCATTGGTCTCGAGGACAAGCAGCCCACGCCGGAACAACTCGAGCAAATGCGGGAGCTGGTCCGGAAGGAGATGGAAGCAGGCGCGCTCGGGATTGGTTCGTCGCTGATTTATCCGCCGGCGTTTTACGCGAAGACCGAGGAGTTGATCGAGTTATGCAAAGTCGCCGCGAAGTACAAAGGCAAATACATCTCGCACATGCGAAGCGAAGGGAACCAGCTCCTGCAAGCGATCGACGAGCTGCTCCGAATCAGCAAAGAAGCGAATATTCCGGCGGAGATTTATCATATCAAAGCTGCGGGCCAGCCGAACTGGGGCAAAGCCGACGCGATGCTGGCGAAGATCGAAGACGCCCAGAAAGCCGGACTCAAAATCACCGCCGACATGTACACTTACACCGCCGCAGGCACCGGGCTCGACGCCTGTCTGCCGCCGTGGACCGAAGACGGTGGTTACCCGGCGTTGTTCAAACGGCTGCGCGATCCAGCGACGCGCGAGAAAATCAAAGGAGAAGTTCAGACCCCAACCGACAAATGGGAGAACCTTTACCTTGCGGCCGGTTCGCCGGAGAAAATTCTCTTGTCCGGCTTTAAATCGGAAAAACTGAAACCGCTTACCGGCAAATCGCTCGCTGAGGTCGCAAAGATGCGCGGGAAAGATCCGATTGAGACAGCGATGGATTTGATCGCCGAAGACGAATCACGGATCGACACGATTTATTTCCTGATGTCGGAAGAGAACGTGAAGAAGGAGATTGTGAAGCCCTGGATCTCGTTCGGGTCCGATGAAGCGTCGCAGGCGCCGGAAGGGAATTTTCTGAAATCGAATTGTCATCCCCGCGCCTACGGAAATTTTGTCCGGGTGCTCGGCAAGTATGCGCGCGACGAGAAAGTGCTGTCTCTGGAGCAGGCAATCCGGAAGCTGAGCGGATTACCCGCGACGAATCTCGGGCTCGATCATCGCGGGTTCTTGCAGGAAGGAATGTTCGCCGACGTGGTCGTTTTTGATCCGGCGACGATCGGCGATCGGGCGACGTTCGAGAAACCGCACCAGTACGCAATCGGCATGAAACACGTTTTCGTGAACGGTGCGCAGGTCCTGAAAGACGGTGAACATACCGGCGCGAAACCGGGTAAAGCGTTGTGGGGACCTGGGAAACTGTAGCCGAGCGTTGAAAAGCCTGTCATCCCGAGCCGCGCAGACGGCGAGGGACCCCGCAGTCGCATGAACCGCCACCCAAGTGTCGCTGACGCGATGCGCGAAGGGTAGACTTCCGAACGGGGTCGCTTGTGATTTGTGTGATCGATCAGCATTTGTGAGGTCCGCTCGGCGCGCTTCGCCAGCCTCGGGATGACAGCGCTTTTTGTGAGCGCTGTCGGGACAATTACCGGCCCTTCGCGTCCACCCGCGATTCGATCTGATCGAGGCTCGGATCGTTTTGGCGGATCCATTGCTTGATCGCGCCGACTTCGTTCGGATCAACCGCCGTGCTTCTCGGTTCCTGTGGATTCAGCAATGGCCTCGCTGAATCCGGCAACACGGGTTTCGCTTTCTTCACCGTGAATTTCCAGTGCCAACCAAAGCGGAGCAGCGCGTAATACATCGTCTTGGCTTCAACCGCGCCGACGCCGCTGCAGCGCATCGCGTTATAAAACATCCGGTCGACTTCGGCGGGTGGCTTGTTTTTCTGATCGTAGGCTACGTCGTGGAGCACGGAAGCGTTCCGATATTTTCCCTCGAACGGTCCGCCCATGAACGACCAGAGGGCACGGGGAATCGACGCGCCGTCGATGATTGAGCCGGCGGGCGCGATCCAAGTGATGCCTTTCGGATCGGTGTAACGCAATTCGTTGAGAAGCGTCATCGTCCGGCCATCGGCGTCCCAGCGAGTGTCGACCGTCCCGCTGTAGTAACCCCAGGGACCGGCGGGGTTAGTGTTGTCGTGGGCGATACGGTGTTTGCCGAAGACACAACCGGTAAGGGCGAAAGCTAGAATGGCGACAACGAAGCGCATGCGGACCGCTATTTTCCGCGAGAACGCTGCGTCCTTCAACCAGCGTTAGCCGGCTTTGTCCAGAGCAGAGCGAAACGCTTGCAGATGAGTGGAGAATGCCGCGGCGTCGAACGAGTCGAGCGCTCGCACGTCCTGAAAAAGTTGGTTGAGCTCATTGTCGACCTTCAACTTGAAACCGCGGTTCAGATTGAGCGCGTTTGCCAGGCGATCCAAGGCAAGAACCAGACGCTTGGCGCGCTGGCCGAGGATCGGATTCGCGATCCCCTTCGTCGAAAATTCAGGGTCGGACGACGCCAGCGCGGTCAGCAAGCTGCGAGCAGTATTTTCGCTCCAATTCGAGACGGCGGCGCGCCGCGCGAGCAAGTCGGCCTGGGTTTGCGTGTTCGCAAAGTCCGATCGAGTGGGGGCAATCGGCGGCGACAGAATCGGGGACGAAATTGCGGCGGCATTGGTTGCCGTCGCACAGAGCCATGCCAATCCGTTCCAGCGGGCGGTCGACCATTCATCGTTTTGCGAATCGCTCGCCAGCGCCCAACTCATCTCGCGCAATGCCACCGCCTGGCCGGTCAGCCATTCTCGCAATCCGGTCCAAGGATCGTCGTCCTTCCAATGTTTCGGTTCCGCGACCGATTGGCTGTCCAGCTCGAAGAACAAGTCGGGATGGCCGGCCTTCAACAGCGCGGGCTCGAGCGTCTGGTGACAGGCCGCGCACGCGGTGGCGCGAATGTACACGCTCCGGAGATCGCGCATGCCGGCTCCGACGCGAGTGTTGTAAGTCCAATCCTTTCGCGTATGTCCGCGCAGCCATCCGCTCGCCGCGCCATGACAGGTTTCGCACGATACGCCTTCATCCGGGTGCGCGTCCGGCCCAAGCCGGACCTGCCCGACCGATTGAAAGGGCGAATGGCAAACCGTGCAGCGCGTGCTCGTTTCGGCTGGCGAAACTCCGAGGCTTTCCGCGATCCGCTGCGACCGTGCGTTCAGCAGGACCGCGTACGCTTTTGTGTGAAAGTCTTTCTGGCTCCAGGTGAAATACTGGCTGCGCTTTGGACCCGCGCCGCCGTGACAGCTCGACGATTTACAGCCGACCGAACCGACGAACGTTCCGCTATTTTCCTGGATCAGGCGCGGTTCTTTTGCCGGCAAGATCAGCGCGACCGATAAGGCGAGGATGCAAAGCAACGCGGCTCTCAGCGACACGCCGCGAGATTAGCATCGGCGTTTCGGAAAATGCGACTGGAAAGCTTTCTTCTGTAGCAGCTTCGCTGTGAGAAGCGCTAAATTGGACGTTATCTGCTCCCCGGCATCGCCCACAGGGCGAGGGCTACAGAGAGCGCTCGGCCTCAGTTCGCCCAGGCTTTCCACTTCTTCCGAAGTGGTTTCACGTAGCGATCGACGTCCACCTTCTTGAGACGCTCAACGCCGCCCTTCACCGCATCAGCTGAATCTTCGTACTTGTTCCGAAGCGATTTGAACAACGGCCACAGAAACGGCAGCGAGAGAATGCTCAGATCGACGTTCGCAAGCGGCGATTTCGCTTCGACTTCCTTCTCCGACGAGCTGGATGAATAGCGGATCGCCAGACCGATGGCTACTCCGATCGCCAAAGCGCCCAGAACTGTCGGCACCGGATTTTCCCGGAGGAAAAATTCTGTCCGTTCGCGAGCAACGCTGGCGCGTTCCTTGGTTTGTTCCCAGGCATCGCCAGCCATATGCGAAACCTTCTCCGTCGCCTGCCGCAAACGGCTGGGGTTTTGTTCTTCCGAGCCGCGTTCCTCGCTCAGCCTTCTCGAGGCCGCGAGCGGATCGTCCTCCGTATATTCGTCACCATTAGGATTGATCATATAAATAATTCGTAAGTGGTAAGACGCTTGCGCCTCTGTTTTTGTTCGTTCTTTTCCCCAATCTCTTGCTCTTACTCGTGCTCGTTAGCGAAGGAGCAAGAGAAACAGTAAGAGCAAGAGCAAGACGGCGAGAAAGCTTCACCGCCACTGGTGCTTGGGATACTTGCGCTGAAGCTCCTTCTTGATCTTTGGATAATTTTCCCGCCAGAACGTTTCCAAGTCGCTGGTGATCTGGATCGGGCGATTGTTTGGCGCGAGAACCTGGATCCGCAAAGGAATGCGGCCGCGCCCGACGGTCAGTCCGCGCGGCGTGTCGTACAAATCCTGGATCCGTGCGGCCACAGTGGGCGGCGCGTTATCGCCGTACATGATCTTCGCGGCGCGCCCCGTCGCCAGCTTGATCCGCTCCGGCGCGAGATCGTCGAGCGCTCGTTGCTGGCCGGGATTTAGCCATGATTTAACGATCGGCATCACCTGCTTTTCCTTGATTTCTTTGTAGCTCGTTGCGCCCTGGCAAACCTGCTCTAACAGCAGGAGCTTTTCGGTCTCGCCGATCGTCGGGAATTGCATTTCCGGAAACTCTGTCGCCACGAAATTCGCCCGCGCGATCCATTGCTCGACCGCGTTGTCCCAGTGTTTGAGCGGACAAGTGCCGGCGAGAACTTCCCGCGCCAGGATCTGGGCAGTCGCGGGATCGTCTCTGGCAGCGAATTCTTCGGTGCGCAGCACCAGATCATGAAACTGTGTCTTGCGCTGGCCGACTACGCGCCGAAGGACCGGATCGAATTCAACCCGCTTTTCTTCCCTGAACGATTTCGGGAACAATTCGCGCAGCCACTCTTCCTCGATCCTGGTGGCGAGCGTGAGAAGAACCTGCCGTTCCTTATCGCTGCTTTCGATTTCGCGAATCTCGGAGGCGACGAGGAGCGGCGCATCGTGCACGGCACTTTCACGAGCCAGCACACCGCGCCGGCCGTGGACAAGGGCGCAACGCAACGTTCCGATATCCAGGCGCGCGGCGACCTGATCCGGAAATCCGGCGAGAACACAACGCGGGATCGAGCCCGGCTTGGTTTCGCCGGTCTCCAAATCCAGACGTTCGTCGCGGGCGATGGCGAGAAATTGGTCGGTGAGCTGGGCGGCTTCGCGAGCGGCGCCGGCATTGATTCCGAGAGGAGCGCAACGGCGGCCATCGAAGCCGCTTTTTTCAGCATAACGAAAGGCGCGCATAAGAATGAAAAAATCAGATTCCGTCTCGCCGCCGAGAACGTCGTCACGATCTTCGCGGGCCTGTTTGCCTTCGAGCCGGCGCAGCAGATTGCGTCCCTGGGTCAGCGCAGCGATCAACGCGATTGCGGGAACACAGCGGTATTCCTGCGCGGCGAGCAACATTCGCGCGTAGCGCGGGTGAACCGGAAACGCGAGCATGCGGCGGCCGAGCGCGGAAATTCCATTCGCGTCGAGTGCGCCGAGATCGGCCAGCAGTTGTTCCGCGCGCGCCAGGGCGTGCGGATCGGGCGGTTCGAGCCAGCGAAACGCAGCGATGTCGTCAACGCCGCTGGCCTTCAAGGTGAGTACGACCTCGGCGAGATCGAGGCGTTTCACTTCCGGCAATTCCTGCGCGGCGCGAACCAGGTGTTCGCGTTCCGTCCAGAGACGCAAGCATCGGCCCGGAGCAGTCCGCCCAGCGCGTCCCGCCCGTTGATCGGCGGACGCGCGGCTGATTTTTTCCACGAGCAAAGTGTTGATGCCGCGGCGCGGATCGAATCGCGCGATCCGCGCCAGGCCGCTGTCGATGACGACTCGGACGCCATCGATAGTGAGCGAGGTCTCGGCGACGTTCGTGGCGACGATCGCACGCCGCTTCTGGTAATGGGCGAGGGCGGCGTCCTGTTCGGCCGGCGGCAATTCGCCGTGTAGCGGCAGAACGACGAAGCGATCGCTGACTCGCGAAGCGCGGATCGACGAAATCGTTCGCCCGATCTCGTATTTTCCGGGCATGAAAATCAGGACATCACCTTCGGTTTCCGGCGCGAGCCGTTCCAGCTCGTCCGCCGCGAGATCCCAGCCCGGATAATCATCGCCGCCTACAGGTTTGGGCAGATATTCGATATCGACCGGAAAGGCGCGCCCCGCGGAGGTGAGAAGCGAACACGGCGCGAGATATTTTTCCAAAGAGCCCGCATCCAGAGTGGCGGACATGACGGCGAGTTTGAGATCGGGGCGCGAGCTAATTTGGAGCGTGAGCGCCCGCGCTAGCGTGATGTCGCCGTAAAGATGGCGCTCGTGAAATTCGTCGAAGAGGATCGCGGAAATGCCGCGCAGTTCGGGATTCTGAATCAACTGCCGTAGCAGGATTCCTTCAGTGACGAAACGAATGCGGGTGCGCTCGGAGGTGACGTTCTCGAACCGGATCTGATAGCCGACTTCATCCCCGAGCCGGATGTTTCGCTCGGCCGCGACGCGCGCCGCGAGAAGACGAGTGGCGAGGCGGCGCGGTTGCAAGATGACGACCTGCCCTTCGCCAAGGAGACGGCGATCGAGGAGAATTTGGGGAACCTGGGTGGATTTACCGGAGCCGGTCGGGGCTTGAATGATGAGGCGAGAATGCTCGCGGAGATTTTCTACGATCGAGGATTCGAGTTCAAAGATGGGCAGATCTTCGCGACGCATGAAGGGGGAAAACGTCGAACGCCCAACGCCGAACGTCCAATCTCGAACTAAGAGAAGAGGAGATGCCGATACGCGGCTTCGATTTCGTCGGTGGAGACCACGAAGGTGACCTCGGTGATGGAATCGTTGTCGCGCAAAAACTCGCGCGTCGTTTCGACAGCGATCTGGGCGGCGTCGACGATCGGATAGCGGTAGGCGCCGCAACTGATGGCGGGAAAGGCGATAGTGCGGACATCGTTCTCCACAGCAGTGCGTAACGAGTTGCGATAACAATTCGTCAGCGTTTCAGGTTCGCCGCGGTTTCCGCCAGACCAAACCGGGCCGACGGTGTGAATGACGAAGCGCGCAGGCAGCTTGTAGCCGCGCGTGATTTTCGCTTCGCCGGGCCGGCAGCCGCCGAGCGTTTTACATTCTGCCAGCAACTCGGGGCCCGCGGCACGATGAATGGCGCCATCGACTCCACCGCCGCCGAGCAGAGTCGTATTGGCCGCGTTCACGATCGCATCGACCGCGAGCTTGGTGATGTCGCCGCGAAGCAGCATCAGTCGCGGATCATCCATACTGCGGCTTCTGGATCAGGCCTACGCCACACGCGTCTTTGTAGAGCGGACGCGCTTCTTCCATCGAACGCGAAGTGCTGTTGAGCGAAAAAGTTTCCGCTTCCGGATGCGCCTTCCGCCATTCGGCAAAGGCGCGACGAACGCCGCCATCAGCGGTGACGTCAAAACCGGCCGCGAATTCACTCACATCGTGGAGAACCAGGAGACCGCCCGGTGCCAGCGCTGCGTACCAAAGATCAAGCTCGGCTACCGTGGATCGATACTCGTGCGAGCTATCGAGGACGATCAGCTCCGGATCGTCGCCGAGATATTTCCGGGCTGCTTCTACTGAAGCTGGCTCGAGCGAATTGCCTTCGGCGATCTCGACGAATTCCTGCAGATCCGCGCGCGCTATCCATCGCCGCGACAGCTCACACATGGCCGGATCAAGATCT
The DNA here is from genome assembly GCA_036270255.1 of Chthoniobacterales bacterium. Classification (GTDB taxonomy): domain Bacteria; phylum Verrucomicrobiota; class Verrucomicrobiia; order Chthoniobacterales; family UBA10450; genus AV80. Next base: position 7,941 of record DATBCW010000126.1, on the reverse strand, counting down.
AAACTGAAAAGTCCGCGAGGCGCGTCCATTCGCCGCAGCATCCAACCGAGAAGCAACGCGGAATAGCCGGCGCAGGTTCCAAGTTGCGCGATCCGCCGGGCACGGTTGCCCATTACGAGTCCGTGAAGGAGCGAGATCAACGGCACCGCGCATTCGCCGATCGGGCCGTTGCGATCGGTCTCGCCATACCATTCCTGCAGGACCGCCCACTCGTCCTCACTCAAGTCGGAATAGACGGGCGGAATGTAATCGTGGCCCGGCAAGCGATGCCACCAGTAACGCGGATGCGGATTTTCTTTCCAGGCGCGCGAGCGCGACGAGTCACCGGCGGTCACGGTGCAAGGCGATCGATCTGCCAGCCGCCATCGGCGCGGCGCGTGTAGCGGAAACGATCGTGAAGCCGGTTGGGCCGCCCCTGCCAGAATTCAATTTGCTCCGGGTTTACCCGATATCCGCCCCAATGCGGCGGAAGCGATATCTCTTCGCCCTCGAAGCGCTCGGCCATGGCGTCGAACCGCGCGTCGAGAACCTTGCGAGCGTCGATCACCTCACTCTGTTTTGAAGCCCACGCCGCCAGGCGGCTGCCCGCAGGGCGCGAATGAAAATAGGCGGCGGAATCTTCGCGCGAGGTCCGCTCGACGGGGCCACTGACCCTGATCTGGCGTTCCAATTTTATCCAATAAAAGCAGAGCGCCGCCTGCGGATTGGCGTCGAGCTGCTGGCCCTTCTCGCTTTCGTAATTGGTGAAGAAACTGAAGCCGTGCGAATCCACGCCTTTGAGCAGAACGATGCGCACCGATGGTTTTCCGTCGGGGGTCGCAGTGGCAAGGCTCATGGCGTTGACGTCACGAATGTCGGCGGCGAGGGCAGCGGCAAACCAGGCCCGGAATTGTTCGATCGGATTCGGATGCAGATCGGCGCGGCGCAGCCCATGAGCGTCGTATTCATGACGCAGCGCGCTGAGTCCCTCTATCGGCGTCTCATCCATACCGGAAGGCGAGACGTTATTTGAAAGCCGCGAAAAAGTCGAAGCGCGATTGCGCTAATTGATGCTGACCACGGTGCCGATGGGCAGGTCGACGAACAACTTTTTCGCCGCGTCGCCCGGCAGACGGATGCAGCCGTGGGACGCCGGGTACGGTTGGACCACGCCTTCGTGCAGGCCGAAATCACGGCAACTCAGCCGCATGAAATATGGCATCGCGCATTTGTAAATTGTCGAACGATGGTCGCGATCCTTGTCCGTGATGACGTAGTAGCCGGGTTTGGTCGTAAAGCCATCCCGTCCCGTGGAAACCTTGGTCTCGAAAACAGTCGCGCCGTCCTTGATCACGGCCATGTGCTGTTTTGCGAGCGAGATTTCGACGCGCAATTGCTCGGGTTGCGGGCCGCCGCCGAGAAGCATCTGGACGCACTGCCAATTCTCCGTCCAGGCGGCAAAATAAAGCGGCAACATTTTCTCGCGCATCGTGTGCCGGTTCCGGTCGGCTCCGGCATCGAGCAGGGCGCGGACGTAATTGGCTTTGCCAAGGCCGGCAGCCAGCATGAGGACGTTCACGCCCCCATCAGCCTCGATGTAAGTGCGCAGATACTTCGATTTGATCGCCTCCGTGAACTCCTTCTCAGCCGTTTTGGGAATGACGGTGTTCGGATCGCTGCCGCCCGCGAGCAACATTTGGAACAACGGCGTATCGTCCGTGGCAATTGCATACGCGATCAGCGGGACGACGCCGGCGTCGCGCGTGGGCGGCGCGGGGTGTTTGCTCAAGAGAAGTCGAACTTGATCTGTCAGCCCGGCCTTTACGGCTGTGTCCAGCGCATGCCGAGTCTCGGCCGTCCAGGTCAGAGTGGCCGGGAACCGTTGCAGGATTGCCTGGAAAATCTTCATGTCGCCGCTAGCCAGGGCGGCGGTCAAAAGCTTGTGGGCGCCGGCGGAAGAGGGATCGAAGTTAGAGTTGAGGGAAAAGAGAAGTTCGGCCGCGTCGCGTTCGCCCGCCGCGATCGCGTAGTCGATGGCCGTGCGGCCTTCGAAGTCAATAAAGTCGATTCGCGCTTGCCGATCGATCAGCATCCGTAGCACCTCGAGATTTCCTTGTTTCGCCGCCACCATGAGGGAGGTGATCCCAGTTTCGTTGGTCGATTCCGTTGGCGCGCCGGCATCCATTAATTTGCGAACGGTTTCCCATTCGCGTTTTAACGCGGCAGTGATGACAGCATTCTCTTTCCAGATCACCGGCGCGGCGAAGGCGGGCTCGGTGGAAAAGCAGTTGTCGATAATGCGGCTTTGCCTCACCGGCCGCACTGGCATTTGGAAATCAACCTCGATCGGCCGGGAGACAACCAGGGTTGGCTGCGGAGTGGGCGGAACGGGAACGGGAACAACCGAGACCGCGGGCGCCGACATCGGGGCCTTCGCATGATCCGGCAACCTCATCGTGTAAACGATAAGTGCGGCCAGCCCGAGGCTGACCACAACGCTTCGAATAGTCGGGAGACGCATTTTACTACTTTGCGGGGACAATCTTACAATGCCCGTCAAGTGTGATGAGCACGATCGCGGCCAGAGGGTTTTGCGCAGGAATTCGGCTTGACGCAAGCCTGATCCGCTTCCTAGGATGCGCCCCTCAATCGACAGGCGCACCCGCGCTCGGGCGCTGCCTCCAAATTCCATGAAGGAGAACCAGATGAAAATCACCGTCCTCGCTCTGACCACCTTGTTTGCCGGCGCCCTGTTTGCCGTTGCCCAGGAAGAAAGTCCGTCACCGGCCGCATCGCCCGAGACGTCAGCTTCGGACCCGACTGTCTCCGTAACGACCGAAAAGACCGCATCGCCCAGTCCGAAAGCGGAAGCTTCTGCCTCCCCGAAGAAATCTTCATCGCCGTCCGCCAAGAGCACCGCGAGCGAGGCTCCGTCCACCAACGCCTCGGCAGTGGCCGTGATGCCGAGCAAAAAAGGGACGCCGGAAGCGACGATCCGTGACATCGAGGACAAATGGGAAGCGTCGGTGAAGCCCCACGATCCTTCGGTTGCTCAAGCGTACCTGGCTGATGACTTCCGCGGCGTCAGCTCGAAGGGCAAGATGATGACCAAGTCGAACCTGCTTTCCGAGATCAAGAAAGACACCGACGTCTACACGGTGACGAAGAACGGCAAGGTGGACGTGCGCACTTTCGGCGGGTCATTCGCCGTCGCGACCGGAACGTCGACGGAAGCGGGCAAGGACAAAGCGGGCGCGAATTTCAAACGCAGCTTTCGTTGGACCGACGTCTGGGTCTTGCGCAAAGACAAATGGCAGTGCGTCGCGTCGCAGGCGATGCTCGTGAAATAACGCCCGCTTCTGTCGGGATCGCGACAATTGTGTCGCGAAAATAAACGCGAATCCGCCGCGTGAGCCGGAAATTACCCTGCAAACACGAGGCGGCACGGCCGTTGCTCAAGAGCTCGGTATGCTCACGTTATCAACTTTTGTTATCGCTATGGGCTCCGTGTGCATGAGTGTTTTCTGGGCGTGCAAAGAAGACACCACTGATCACGCGTAGTTCGGGGCACGAATTTAGAAGCGCAGGTTTACTCGCTCGCGGCGGGCGTTACCTTACACGCCCATGCCGGTCACCGAGGAGCAAGTCAAGGAAGCGCTGAAGCAGGTAAAGTATCCGGGCTTCAGCCGCGACATTGTTTCATTCGGTCTGGTCAAAGCGGTCCGAATCGACGGCGGCGCCGTCACGGTCCAAATGGCGTTGGCGACAAACGAGCAGGCCATTCCGCAGGCGATCAAGACGGAATCGGAAGCAGCGCTTCGGGCGCTCCCCGAGGTTCAAAGCGCGAAAGTGTTGATCGATATTCACGCGCCACCGGCGGGCGCGGGTGCGGCTGGCGTTGGTGCGACCCGGATCGAGGGCATCAAGCATGTGATCGCCATCGCCAGCGGGAAAGGCGGCGTCGGAAAATCCACCGTCGCAGCGAATCTAGCGATCGCGTTGGAAAAAACCGAAGCGCGTGTCGGGCTTTGCGATTGCGATATCTACGGCCCGAGCATTTCGCTGATGTTCGGCTCGCGTGACCGGCCGATGGCGACGGAGGACAACCGCATTATCCCGATCGAGCAATACGGACTGAAGCTGATGTCGATGGGATTCCTGCTCGATGATACCGCGCCGGCGATTCTGCGCGGACCGATGGTGACGCGTTACACCCAGCAATTTCTTCGGCAGGTGGAATGGGGTGAACTCGATTATCTCGTGCTCGATCTTCCGCCGGGCACCGGTGACATCCAGCTCACCATCGTCCAGACCGTCGCGCTCGCTGGCGCGATCATTGTCACCACGCCGCAGGAAGTGGCGCTGATCGACGCGCGGAAAGCAGCGACGATGTTCGAGAAGGTCAACGTCACCGTTTTGGGGATCATCGAGAACATGAGCTACTTCGCCTGCCCAGGCGACGGTAAGCGCTACGACATTTTTGGTTCCGGTGGAGGGGAACGCGAAGCGAAACGGCTCCGAGTTCCGTTGCTCGGCCAGATCCCGATCGATATTGCCACCCGCGAATCCGGAGATCGCGGAATGCCGATTACAGCTGAGTCGAATGATTCGCCGGTCGCGTCCGAATTCATGAAGATCGCGGCGCGCCTGAGGGAGCGGCTCCCGTGATTGAATAGGCATACCCGGTGCTACGCCTAAGGGTGAACGCTCGTATGGTTTTTATTGACCTGTCCGACGCAATATGAAAAACAGTGCCGACATGACGGCCGCCGAAGGCGAACAAACGCAGTTCGTTAAGAACTCGGTGCTCTACAAGGAGTTCCTTGCCGAGCGGGAAGAAATTTTGAAGCACAAGTGGATCGAGAGCGAGAAAGCCGGAGCCGACATTGGGTTTGAAAAGGCGCTCTGCGATTGGATCGTGAAATATCGATCCAGCTGGAGAAACAAGCGGATGAAGGAGGCTAGAGCCGAGACGACCGCCGCTTAATCCTGCCGCCTGTTCCTTTAATGCGATCCTGTGAGGTCGCCAAGGAATCCTGTGAAACCAAACGCTTCCACTTCTTCGCCATCCTCCGCCAACGCCCCGGTGCTGGACGCCGCGGCCATCGACCGGTCCTTGCGCCGCATCGCGCACGAAATCATCGAGCGTAACCCGGAACTCAGCTCCATCGTTCTAGCCGGTATTCCATCGCGCGGGGTGGAAATCGCGCGGCGCCTGGCCGAGATCATCGAGTCGTTAGGCAAAGTCCGTGTCGGAACCGGCGCGATCGACGTTTCGATGCATCGTGACGATGTCGGCACGCGCGCGGAGTTGCCCCGGGTGCAAGCTTCGGCGCTGCCGTTGCCGCTTGAAGACAAGACCGTCATCATCGTCGACGACGTTCTTTTCACCGGACGCACGGCGCGCGCGGCCATGGACGCAATCGGCTCTTTCGGCCGGCCCGCGCGAATTCAACTCGCTGCGCTGATCGACCGTGGCCATCGCGAATTGCCGATCCGCGCCGATTACGTCGGCAAGAATCTGCCAACATCGCCCAACGAACAGGTGCGCCTTTGTCTTCAGGATGTCGATGGCGAGCCGGACGCGGTTTGGCTGATTAGGGAGGACAAGTCGTGACCGACGCGGCGAAATCCGAAGTGCGCTGGCAACGCAAAGACCTTCTCGGCATCCGCGAGCTTTCGGCGGAAGAAATCACGTTTCTTCTCGATACCGCGGACGCGTTTAAGGAAGTGGGGACGCGCGAGATTAAGAAGGTGCCGGCCTTGCGCGGCAAGACCCTGGTGAATTTCTTCGTCGAGCCGAGCACCCGTACGCGCACCTCATTCGAAATTGCCGCGATCCGTCTCAGCGCAGACGTCATCAACATTTCGGCCTCCGCCTCTAGTTTGATTAAGGGCGAAACACTAAAGGACACTGCAAAAATCCTCGAGGCGTATCACGCCGATCTCATAGTGCTCCGGCACAGTTCTTCGGGCGCCCCGCAATTCCTCGCCGAGCGGCTCAAGTCCAGCATCATCAACGCGGGCGATGGGGCGCACGAGCACCCGACGCAGGCTCTACTCGATCTCTACACGATCCGATCGCGAAAAGGCGCGATCGCCGGACTTCAGGTCGTGATTATTGGCGACATTCTTTTTAGCCGCGTCGCGCGCTCGAATATCTTTGGTCTGTTGAAACTGGGAGCGCGGGTGACGTTGGTCGGTCCGAGCACACTGGTTCCGCGCGAGTTCGAAAAGCTTGGCGTTACGGTTTCGCACAAGCTCGACGAAGTTCTGGAAACTGCCGACGTCGTTCATCTGCTACGAATTCAGCACGAGCGGCAGCGCAAAGAATATTTTCCGGGGATCGGCGAATACATCCGCCTGTTTGGCCTAACGAAAGAACGGGGCAAACGGCTCAAGTCCGATTGCCTGATCATGCATCCGGGCCCGATCAATCGCGGGGTCGAGATCGACAGCGAGCTGGCCGATGGCGCGCAAAGCGTGATTCTCGAGCAGGTGACCAACGGTCTCGCGGTCCGGATGGCCGTTCTCTATCTCTGTGGAGGAATCGCGACGCCATGAACCTCGTCATTCGCAACGGCCGGGTGATTGATCCGGCGAACCAGCGCGATGAAATCGCCGATCTTTTTGTGGTCGATGGAAAAATCGCGAAGACGAAAGCAAAGGAGGCGGAAGTAATCGATGCCGGCGGCTTGATCGTGGCGCCCGGCCTGATCGATCTCCACGTTCATCTGCGCGAACCGGGATTTGGTTGGAAGGAAACGATCGAAACCGGAGCGCGCGCCGCGGCGGCCGGCGGATTCACCACAATTGTTTCCATGCCGAACACGTCGCCCGTCGCAGACAGTCCGGGGACGATCGCGTGGATTGGTGATCGCGCGGCGGAAGTGGCTTGCGTGAACGTGCTGCCGTCGGGCGCGATCTCGAAAGGATTGATGGGCGAAGAGCTGGCGCCGATCGGCTCGCTCAAACAAGCCGGCGTGGTCGCGATCACGGACGATGGCCGCTGCGTCCAGAACAACGAGCTGATGCGGCGCGCTGTCGAGTACGCGCGGATGGTCGGCGTTCCCGTGCTCGATCATTGCCAGGATTACAATTTGGTCGGCAACGGGGTCGTCCATGAGGGTTACTGGAGCACGCTTCTTGGTCTGCCCGGTTGGCCCAGCATCGGCGAGGAAGCGATCGTGATGCGCAACGTCCTTCTCGCGGACTGCTGCGATCATCAAGTGCATTGCCAGCACATCAGTGCGGCCGGCAGCGTCCGCATTTTGCGCGAAGCGCGCGCCCGCGGAGTGAAGATCAGCGGCGAAGTTTGCCCGCATCACATCGCGTTAACTGACGATGCAATCCAGAACTTCGATACGAACTGCAAGATGAATCCGCCGCTGCGGTCGAAAGACGATGTCGCGGCGCTGCTCGAAGGTATCGCTGACGGGACGATCGAAATCCTGTGCAGCGATCACGCGCCGCACTCGCAGTTTGAAAAGGAAGTGGAGTTCGACGCCGCGCCGTTTGGGATCGTGGGGCTGGAAACTGAACTCGGATTATTTCTCGATCTGCTCGTGCATAAAAATAAAACGATTGGGCTGCCCCGCTTGATCGAGATGTTCACCGTCAATCCAGCGCGCTTGCTTCAGATCGAGGCTGGGACGCTGTCCATTGGCAACGCTGCGGACATCACGCTGATTGATCCCGATCGGGAATGGACTGTCAACGCGCCAGAGTTTCAGTCGATGTCGTGCAACACGCCGTTCCACGGTTGGAAACTGACGGGCCGCGCGGTGCGAACGATCGTTGGGGGAGAAACAGTTTGGAAATTGTAGCGGCGGTCTATGACCGCCGCTACAACTATCCGGTGTAGCCACCGGAGATATACATTTCCAAATGCTTGATCGCGGCGGACTGGGTGGCAATGACCCACTTCACTAAATCGCCGATCGAGACAACTCCGCGGATCGT
>DATBCW010000125.1:0-35123 GCA_036270255.1 Chthoniobacterales bacterium | reverse complement strand
GGCCTTCGCGAATCGCGTCCTCTTTGTTGCCGAGAGCGGCATCAATGAGTCCGAGCCGGCTCCAGGCCTGCGGATAATTCGGCTGATCGCGCACATTTTTTTCCTCAATGACTCGGGCAGCGGCAAAGGCGCGCTGCGCTCTCGCTTCGTCGCCAAAGGTCCGGGCAGCGAGACCGACAAACCAATCGCGCGACCAAAGCGAATTGTAATAAAGATCACGAAGCCCCTCAGGCCGGATCGATTGAAGCGCGCGGACAACGCCAGCCTGATCGCGGGCGGCGAGCGACGAATAAAAAAGGCTGTTGGCAATTTCCGTCGCCGCTTTGGGATCGTCACTGAGAATGGCGGCCAGGCATTTGCGCAACGGCTCTAGATCGCCGCGTTCGAAAAACGGGATTTGCGCCAATTGAGCCCGCGCGAATTGATCCCGCGGCAAAATCGAAAGGGCGCGCTCGAAGATTGCGGAGGATTCGGCGAAGCGGCGCATGCCCTGGTAAGTGAATGCTGTTTCGATGGCAAAGCGGAAGTTCCGCGGATCGAGCGCAAGGCCGTGTTCCCAGTTTCGGATTGACTCGGTCCAGCGGCCCTGCCGGCGGTCAATCGCAGCGGCGTAGATGTAGACGAGCGGGTCGTTAGGAAGAGAAGCCCGGGCGAGGTCGAGTTCGGCACGAGCGCGATCGTAATCGCGAAACGCCTTATACGCATAGTCGGCGCGAGCCCGATGCACTTCGCCGGCGTCGGGATTCACCTGCGCCGCCCGCTCGATCGTGGCTCGCGCCATCTCGAGGCGCGCGGGTGTGTGCTCGAAGCCCTGCCAGTAAAGATCGACGTGAGCAGTGTAAAGAAAGCTGTAAGCGGCGAGGTACTTCGGATCGCGCGCGATCGCTTCCTCGAGCAATGGAATCGCCTCCAGGAGACTTTGTTTGGCGTCGGGATTCGAGGCGAGATTGACCAGCTGCAAGCCCTGGATGAAGAGTCGTTGCGCGAGAAGGTCGCTCGTGGGCGGTTGCGCGATCGCCGCTTTTTCCTGCGGTGAAAGTTGAACCTTAAGTTGGTCGGCAATGGCGGCAGCAATTTCACTTTGGATCGCGAAAACGTCAGCGAGTTCGCGGTCGTAGGTTTGGGCCCAGAGATGCGCGTCCGTCCGCGCGTCGATGAGCTGGGCATTGACCCGGATCCGATTGTTGGATTGCTGGACGCTCCCTTCAAGGACATGGGCCACGCCCAATTGCCGGCCGATCTCGCGGAGGTTCCGGGCGCGAACCACCTTGTACTGCATCACGCTCGTCCGGCTGATGACCTTCAGATCCGCAACCTTGGACAGATTGGTGAGAATCTGGTCGTGCACGCCATCGGTGAAGAAACCGGTTTCCTGGTTTGCGCTAAGATTTTCAAAAGGCAAAACGGCGATGCTTTTCTCCAGAACTGGCGCGGCGTTGATCAGGTTCGCTCCGACCACTTCGCTCGATCGAACCGTCGAACGGTGAAAATAAAACCAGGAGCCGATCGCTAGAAGCGCGACGGCGAGACAAAGAAGAATCAGCGCGATAGGCCCGCGCCGAGACGGAATGACTTTCGGCGCAACCGCAGGGCCGGAAATCTCGACGTGGCATTTTACCTTGGTGGGCGGAAGCGGATTGCCGAGTTCGTCATTGTAAACGTTGACCAGTGAAACAACTTCCCCGTGCTTCACCGCGCATTGTCCGAGATCGTGGAGGAGCGGCTGCCAGTGCCGGTATTGGCCGAGGTCTTCCGCTACCCGTTGGGAAATGAGAATGTGACCCGCGTCGCCGCAATCCATGACGCGCTGCGCCAAGTTGATCCCGGCGCCGGTCACGTTCGACCGATCATTGACGTCGGTCATTCCGCTAACCGGACCGCTGTGAACGCCCATGCGCACTTTCAATTCAGGGTTGGTTTGCACCGCCTTCGCGATCTGCAAAGCGCAGCGCACCGGCGCGTCGGGCGAAGTCGAAAACGCGAGGGCCATTCCATCGCCGGTGGGAAGCCGGATGAGTTTCCCGGCTGATTCGGCGACCCGGAAAGCGTCGGTATTTCGCACGATCTGGTTGAGCTCGCCGAGGCGGTCGTGTTGCTCGTTAATGAGCAGCTTCGAGTAGCCGACGACGTCGATGAACAAGACGTGGGCAATCTCGAGTTGCAGATCGGGTTCGAGCTCGGTGGACATGCGGTGGGAGGCGCCCGAGCTGCGGCGACGCGGACACCGGGGTTTTGACAAAGCTGCTCCTGCGCCACTGCCACTGTTTTCCGCTGGAAAGACGGAGGAAACGAAAGCTCGGGCATCGACCGTGCTTTCTTCAGCGCGATGCCGACGCTCGAGCCCCTCGAAACTTTTCGCTTATTCGCCCAGAACCGGCTCTTCGAAGGAATCGAACCGGAAGTCCTGCGCGACATGCGTTACGGCATGCAGCTCTTGCGGTTCGACACCGACGAAGTCGTCTTTAATGAGGGTGATGAAGGCGATTCGCTTTATCTGGTCGGAAGCGGTTCGGTCAGAATTTCGAAGCAAGGTCGCGCGGGATCGCAGGAGACGCTCGGTGTCATCGAATCGGGAAACTTCTTCGGTGAAATGGCGTTGCTGGATGGGCAGCCCCGCTCAGCCATGGCCGTTGCGACGGGACCAACTTTACTGGCAGAAGTTGACGACGAAGTTTTTCAAAACCTGATCGATCTGGCCCCGAGCCGGTTGCACCTGAATTTCTTGCGTCTCGTTTCGCAGCGGCTGCGCCAGGTGAATTCCCACTTCATCTCCGAGCTTATGCGGACCGAGCGCCTTAGCCTTGTCGGCTCGATGGCGAATTCAATTATTCACGATCTCAAGAACCCGCTCTGCATCGTGCGTTGTTGCGCCAGCCTGATCGATCGGCACAGCGACGATCCGAAATTGAAAGAGCTCACGAGCATGCTCAACAACGCCGCCGACGGAATGCTGTCGATGACGCAGGAGCTGCTCGATTACTCGAAAGGCGTTGTGGCTCCGGCCAAAGAAAAGATTTCCGTGGCGCAACTGCTCGAGGAACTAAACCAGCAATCGCTCCGGCTGCTCCCCGGCGAAAACATTCAGCTCGTGAAGTCGATCACCTACAAGGGCGAACTCAATCTCGATTTGCCGCGTTTCTCGCGAGTCTTGTGCAACCTGATCAAGAACGCCCGGGAAGCGATGCCGAGCGGAGGAATCCTGACCCTCACCATCGAGAAAGTAGGCGGCGAAGTTCTCATGCGCGTTTGCGACACGGGCAACGGCATTCCGCCCGAAGTTCTGAGCCGAGTCTTCGAGCCGTTTGTGACCCATGGAAAATCTCACGGGACCGGCCTGGGCATGGCCATCGCCAAATCGACCGTCGAAGGCCACGGCGGGAAGATCTCGGTGAGCAGCTCCAAAGGTCGCGGCACCGCGGTCGAGATTCGTCTGCCCGCGGTGTAGTCAGGCTAATTCCCATCGCCCGCGGAGCGGCCGATCCACCAAAAATTAGTGCAAGAGATTCGGGCTCGCTCGCCGGATTGATATCGTTTTACGATCACGAGATCGCAAGCATCGGGAGAAAGGAATTCGATATGGCAGAAAAAAGGAAATGGGGAAAATGGGACGGGCCGCAACCGCCGGAAGGCGAAGGCGGATTGGGCAGCGGCAGTCCGCCGTCCGGGGGCAGTGAAGCGGAAGGACACAGCCGCCAATTCGTAGCGACCTGCTTCAAGTGCGGCGCGCAATCGTACATCGGCGGGGATTGGAAATGGTTCACCTGCTGGAAGTGCGGCGCGATGAGCACCGAAATGATCGCCTGAGCGGGCCGGAGGCCCGCGAAGTAAGAAGGAGAAATTAAGCCGTAACGGATGCGAAGCGCCGGCCGGGCTTTCAATTAAAAAATCAGAGATTGGAAGGCGATGGATGCACGACAGTGGAAATTGTCGTAACGGTGTCCAATGCGACTACGACTGGCGGTGTTGGCGCTTTGCAGTGCGATTGCGCTGCGAAGTGAGGCGGCGGATGCCTACAAGTTTCTGACTGAGATCCCGATCGGCGGCGAAGGCGGCTGGGATATTTTGACGGTCGATTCGGCGGCGCATCGACTTTATTTGTCGCACGCGACCAAGGTTGTCGTGGTCGACCTGGAGAAGAACACGGTCGCCGGCGAGATCACGGACACGCCGGGAGTGCATGGGCTTATTCCGGTCCCCGAACTCGGTCGCGGATTTTCAACGAACGGGAAGGAAAACAAATCGAGCGTTGTCGATCTCGCGACGTTGAAGACCACCTCGAAGATTGACACGGGAGATGGTCCGGATGCGTTCGCCTACGATGCCAAGCGCGGCGAGGTCTACATTTTCAATCACAAGGGAGGCTCGGCGACGGTGATCGACGCGAAGAACGCGAAGGTCGTGGCGACGATTCAACTGGGCGGCGAGCCCGAATTCGGTGTGAGTGATGACGCGGCCGGCAAGGTTTACGTGAATCTCGAGGACAAGAGCGAGGTCGCGGTGATTGATGCGGCGAAACACGAAGTCGTTACGCGCTGGCCGCTCGCGCCCGGAACGGAACCGACCGGGATCGCACTCGACGCCGCGCATCACCGGTTGTTCTCGACCTGCCACAATAAAATGATGGAGATGCTCGACACGACGAGCGGGAAAGTCGTAGCCAGCGTGCCGATCGGCGCAGGCGTGGATGGCTGCGCGTTCGACTATGCGACTCAACTTGCGTTCGCCTCGTGCGGCGAAGGAACGACCACGATCGCGAAAGAAGAGGGCGATAAGCTGACCTTGGTCCAGACGCTTAAGACGGAGCGGAGTGCGCGGACGATGGCGGTCGATCCGAAGACGCATCGGATTTATTTGCCCTCGGCGCAATTCGAGCCGGCGGCGACGCCTTCGCCGGGTTCGTCGCCGACCCGTCCGAAAATGATTCCGAACACACTGAAACTTTTGGTTTACGGACCGATTGAATCTACGCAGCCGTAACCTCATTACCGTCGGGCTTTGGCTGCTCGCGCTCGGAAGAGTCTGCGGGCAAGGCGGCCCACCGATGATCACCGACGACCCGGGAACGCCGGGCAACGGAAAGTTCGAGATCAACCTGGCGCTCGCCTTCGAGCATCGGCCAGGCGAGACGATGGTCGATTCGCCGGCGATCGACATTAACTACGGAGTCGGCGACCGCATTCAGTTGACGCTCCAAGGCGGGCCGGTGCTGCTCAAGCGCAACGATCATGGAGTGATTGGCGGATTGGGCGGAACCGAAGCGGCGGTGAAATGGCGCTTCATTGACGATCAAGAGACGGGCGTCACGATGTCGATGTTTCCGCGGGTGCTTTTCAACATCTCGCGCTCAGCCGCGCGCCGTGGCCTGGCCGAAGATGGAACGCGTTTCCAAATTCCGTTTCAGTTCGCGAAGGCATTTTCTGGATTCGATCTCGATCTGGAATGGGGGCCACTGGTCAGCACGGTCGGGCCCTCGGAGTGGCTTTACGGGATCGTCCTCGGCAAAGATGTCAGCAAGACGACGACATTGATGGCCGAGCTCCACGGGACGAGCCGGACGAACTTCTCCGACGACGTGCTGACGCTGAATTTCGGCATTCGCCAGAAACTAAACGACCATTGCATCTTCATCGGCTCGTTAGGCCACGAGTTGCGTTCGCCGGAAGCGCGGGCCCTCATCGGATATGCCGGCGTGCAGTTGCTGTTTTAAAATCAGTGCGCTTTTGACGCCGGCTTCTGCGGGAAGATCAGGATCAACACGACGATCACGACGAGGAGCCCGAATGATGCGGTATAACGGCTTAGAGCGAGGCCCCCGTGTTCGTGCGGTTTGTCGAGGAAATCTCCGACGACCGCGCCGAGCGGGCGAGTCAGAATGAAGGCCGCCCAAAACAAAATCGCGCGTGAAATGCTGGTAAAGTAATAGAGAAGGGCCGTTACCAGAAGCAGGCCGCCGAAGATGGCGGCCGCGCCGAGATAGCCCATGTCATTCGTATCCGCTACCCAATCGCCAAGAGCGGTCCCAAGCGTCTGCGAAAACATGATTGTGACCCAATAAAAAATCTCCACCTTCGGCGTGGTCACCGTCTCGATCGAGATGCTCCCGGTCGACCAGCGCCAGATTAGAAGTGACGCGATGACGAGAACCAGCAGGATCGTTGAGCCCCCGGTGTAGCCGATGCCGAGCGATCTCGTGCAATAATCGGCCAGCGTCGTGCCGACCGTGGTCGTCGCAATGATCGTAAACCAGTAGAGGAACGGATGAAATTTCTTCGCTTTGATTTGGACGAGGACGGCGGCAATAAACAAAACGCCGAAGATAGCCGTGCCGATCAGATAGCCGGTACCCTTTGCTTCGTCGGTCGTCTCGCCCAGCCATGACATCGTGACAGCGTCGCCGCCCGTCTCGCCGAGCGTCGTCGCCAGGATTTTGATGATCCAGAAGACAAGCGTGACCTGCGGCACCTTGGCGACGAGCTCTGATGTTTTTTCGCTCATTTTTGTGCTCCCGGATTGTCAGTAAGGAATTTTGTTTGGGTTCGCGCTCCACTCGCTAAACAGCTCGGCCGCCGCGGCGGTCGGCATTTGAGTCATCGGCAACGAACGGGCTGTCAGTTCGAGTGGAATTTGTTGGTAAATGAAATCGTCGTCGAAACCGATCGCGGCCGCATCTGTTCGCGTCGAGGCAAAATACACTCGATCGAGCCGGGCCCAGTAAATTGCTGAGAGACACATCGGGCAAGGCTCACAGCTTGTGTAGAGAATGCAGCCGCGCAATTCGAAGCGCTGCAGCGCGCGACAGGCGTCACGGATCGCGGCGACTTCCGCGTGCGCGGTCGGATCGAGCAAATGTGTGACCTGGTTCCAACCGCGTCCGACAATTTGTGCATCGGCGACCACGACCGCGCCGAACGGTCCGCCGTGGTCGCGCATCCCCTCGCGGGCGAGCGCAATTGCTTCGTTCATCCAGCGCGAATGCTGAGCAGCTTCGTTGGTTGAATCAGGCACGGCGTTGTTCAGTCGGCGATGAGAGTGGTCAGTTTCAGGTTCACGGCATCGACAAGTCCCTGATCGGTCAACTTCAATGCGGGAATCGGCGAGAGGCTCAGGAACGAAAGCGACATGAAAGGCGCGTCGAGCGCGGAGCCGAGGCGGGCCGCCGCCGCCTTTAGTTCGGCGATTTTTTCAATGACGGCTTCGAGCGGCTGATCTGAAACGAGACCGGCAATCGGCAGCGGTAAAGATGCTTCGACTTTTTCATCGGCCACGGCGACCTGGCCACCTCGCATTTCTTCGAGCGCTCGGATCGCGGCGACGATGTCAGCATCGGTTACGCCCACGACCACGACGTTGTGGGCATCATGCGCCACGCTTGAACCGAGCGCGCCTCGTTTCAGACCGAAGCCCCGCACAAATCCCACGCCGACATTGCCAGTGGCGCGATGACGTTCCACGACCACGAGTTTCAGAATATCGCGCTCGGGATCGGAAACGATCTTGCCGTCGATTGCCTTCGGCGTTTCGAGAACTTCTTTCGTGACGATCTGGTGCGGCACGATCTCGATGACGCGGATTTTCTTCGCGGCTCCATTTTGCGGGACCCGCACTTCGAAATCGGCAGGCGCGCGATAACTCAAGTTCATCGTGCTGCGCGGCTGTTCCGTGACTGCGCTCTCCGCGCCGAGATATTTTCCGCTATCGGCCACGAGCGCGCCCTTCTTGTAGACGCGTCGGATCTTAAACTCCGTCAGATCATCCACGACGATGAAGTCCGCCCAGTAGCGCGGTGCAATCGCGCCCTGGTTCTTGAGCCGGTAATAGCGCGCCGTGTTGATCGTTCCCATTTGGATCGCGGTCACGGGCGGCACGCCAAGGGCGATCGCTTTCCTGATGGAATGATCGATGTGGCCTTCGTTCACCAAATCGCCCGGCAGCTTGTCGTCGGTGGCGAACGAACAGTTGGCGGAGTTCTGCGGCGTAACTAACGCGATGATGTGCTCGAGGTTGCGCTCAGTGCTGCCTTCGCGCACGAGCAAATGCATTCCGAGCCGCAGCTTCTCGCGCGCTTCCGCCAGCTCCGTGCTCTCGTGATCGGACCGCACCCCGGCCAGCACGTAGGCGTTGAGATTTTTCCCACGCAATCCCGGCGCGTGACCATCGATGACCTTGCCGCGGCCCGCGTCGATCTTGGCCAGCTCGGATTCGTGACCGAGAAAAACGCCGGGATAATTCATCAGCTCCGCCACGCCCGCGATCCGATCGTCCGACATCATGAAGGCGAGATCGTCCGCGCTGAAACGCGCGCCGGCCGTTTCCAAATGCGTCGCCGGCACACACGACGGCAGCATGATGAAAAAATCGATGGGCAAATTCTTGCTCGACTCGAGCACGTAGCGGATGCCGTCCATGCCAAGGACGTTGGCGTATTCATGCGGATCGATCACCATCGCGCCGGTCCCATGCGGCACGACCGCTCGCGCAAATTCCGGGATCGTGACCATCGTGCTTTCGACGTGGAAATGTCCGTCGATCAAGCTCGGCGCGAGATAGGCGCCGGCGATGTCGATGATTTCCTTCCCGTCATAATCGCCGAAGCCGATCACGCGGCCATCATCGACGGCGACATTCGTTTCGTGAATCTCGCCGCTCATGACGTTGACGAGCCGCGCGTTTTTGAAAAGCAGCTCCGCCGGTTTTTCACCACGCGCGACACTCAGCTTATGTTGAATGTCTCTCACGGCAGCTGGGCGTGGCGGCGAGCGTGAATCGCCTGGTAGATCGCTTCGCCGGTTGCGGGGGAGGCGAGCGGCACCTCGCCGCCCGGTTTTCCGAATGCGGCCACAGCGTCCCGGATCGCTTCCCGCACCGAGATCGCGAGCATCAATGGCGGTTCGCCGACGGCTTTGCTCCCGTGAATGACGTTGGATTGGGTCGCGTCGGAAAGAAATGCGACGTTAAAAACATCGGGTGTGTCGCCGACCGCCGGGATTTTGTAAGTGTCCGGCGAATGAGTGAGCAGCCGGCCTTCGGCATCCCAGAGCAGCTCTTCGTTCGTCAGCCACCCGGCGCCCTGGACGAAACCGCCTTCGACCTGTCCGAGCGTGACGCCTTGATTAATCGTGTCGCCGACATCATGCAAAATATCGACGCGCCGGATGTGAGTCATGCCGGTGAACCCATCGACCTCCACTTCGCTCACCGCCGCGCCGACCGCAAAATAATGGAACGGCTTTCCGCGCCCGGCCTCCGGATCGTAATTGATGTCGGGCGTCCGATAGAATCCAGTCGCGCTTAAACTGGTGCGGGCGAAGTAGGCCCGCTGAATAACCTCGGCGAACGAAATCGCGGCGGCTGCGTTTTCTGGATCGGTCACGAGGTTGTCATTGAAGACGATTCGCGCCGCCGCGACAGCGCTCCCAGTTTTCTCGGAAAGCATTTCCGCCGCGAACGGCAACAGGCGGGCGCGCAAGGTGTCGCACGCATTCTTCACCGCGGCGCCATTCAAATCCGTGCCGCAGGAAGCCGCCGTCGCGGAAGTATTCGGGACTTTGTCGGTGCGTGTCGCCATGACGCGGACGCGGTCGGGCGAAACTCCGAGCTCGCGCGAGGCGATGAGCGCGATGTTCGTGTAAACGCCCTGCCCCATCTCGGTGCCGCCGTGGTTAACCTGCGCGGTACCGTCCTGATAAAGCAAAACGAGTGCGCCGGCCTGATTCAGATGCGTGGTCGTAAATGATATTCCGAACTTCACTGGCGTGATCGCAATCCCGCGTTTTCGCCCGGGATGCTCGCTGTTCCATTTCGCCAATTTTTCTCTGCGCGATGCGAACTCGCTCGAGTCAGTCAGTTCCCGCCAAATGCGCTGGATCCGGTTGTCCTCTATCTCCTGTCCGTAATGAGTTGTGTTCGTCTCGCCGGTGCCGCGATAAAGATTGCGCTCTCGGACAACTTCCGGCGTGAGACCGGTGCTGCGCGCGATCCGGTCGAGGATCTCTTCAATGACAAGCATGCCCTGCGGCCCGCCGAATCCGCGGAAGGCGGTATTCGACGCGAGATTGGTTTTCACCACGCGCCCCCTGAATTCGACGTTCGGAATATAATAAGAGTTATCCAGGTGGAACAGCGCGCGGTCGGTGATCGCGCGGGAAAGATCGAGCGACCAGCCGCCATTTGAAAACAACTCGATCCTGGCCGCGAGGAGCAATCCGGTTTCATCAAAACCGGCCCGAAATTTTCCGAGAAACGGATGGCGTTTCCCGGTGATCATCATGTCCTGATCGCGATTGAAACGGACACGGACTTTGCGCCCGGTCTTCGTCGCCGCGAGCGCCGCCAGCGAAGCGAGCATCGCGGCTTGAGTTTCCTTTCCGCCGAATCCGCCACCCATGCGCGGGCATTCGACAACGACGCTATGCATCGGCAGATCGAGCAGGTGCGCGACGATGTGCTGCACTTCGGATGGATGCTGAGTCGACGAACTGATGAAGACCGTCCCGTCTTCGCCGGTCTCAGCCCAGGCAGCATTGGTCTCGAGATAGAAGTGATCCTGGCCGCCTAACGAGAGTTCGCCTTCCAAGCTCTTTGGCGCGTTTTCGAGGGCGGACGATACGTCACCGCGACGGATAAAGTGCGGGTCGCTGTGAAAACTGCCTGCATCGATTGCTTCTTCGATCGCGAAAATCGGCGGGAGCGGTTCGTACTCGACAACGACTTTCGATGCTGCGGCGCGACAAAGGTCCTGCGTCTCGCCGACCACAAGGGCGACGATGTGTCCGTGATAAAGGACTTCGTTTTCCGCGAGCAAAATCTCATCGTGCCGGACCGCGCCGACGTCGTTCAGGCCGGGAACGTCTTCGGCGAGTAACACCGCCTTGATTCCCGGCATCGCTCGCGCCGCGGACGCATCGCGCCGCAAAATCTTCGCGTGCGCATGCGGCGAACAGACGGGCCAAACCTCCAGCATGGTTTCCTGCTGAGCGAGGTCATCGACGTAAATCGCTTCCCCTGTGACATGCTTATGCGCGCTTTCGTGCGGCAAGTTTGGGACGCGCGGAAGCACGTCCCTCCGGAAGGTCTCGCTGTCGCGAGTTCGCGCCTCCGACGCATCTTCAGCGAAAAATTTACGCAGCAAATTTCCGATCAACCGCTGCCGGTAAACCGCGCTGCCACGAACGTCCGAAATGGGAGTGAATTCCTGCTCGAGAATCGGGAGAACCTCTTCGCAGGTCGAATCGCTCCAGTTTTTTCCAACCAACGCTGCCTCCGTTTTTTTTGCGCGCACAGGCAGCACCGCAACGCCCCCGTAAGCGAGGCGCGCCTTCGTGATGTTTCCGCTCTCGCCCAGCGTGATCGCGAAACAGGCCGCGACGGTGCTGATGTCCATTTCCCGTCGCTTCGAAACTTTGTAGAACTGGCGATGCGTCCTGGTGCCAGGCGACGGCCGCGGGATAACAATCGACTTCAGAACTTCGCCGGACTGCAACGCGGTCTTGCGGTAGGCGATGAAGAACTCATCGAGCGATAGAAGACGTTCGCCAGTGGCCGAGGCGAGAACGATGCTGGCTTCGAGCGCGAGCAATACAGGCGCCGAATCCCCGATCGGTGATGCTGTCACGAGATTTCCGCCGAGCGTCGCGCGGTTACGAATTTGGCGGGATCCGAAGGCGGAAAGCATTTCCCTGATTTCGGGAAACTCGGTACCGAGCAGGTCGTCGAGTTTCGTCAGAGTCGTGGCCGCACCGATTTGCCACTCAGTTTCCGTGGAACTGATCTCGTTCAGTTCTGCAACTGCCTCGACGGAAATGAGAGTGGAAAATCGCTGGAAACGTTTCGTGATTTCCAGCCCGAGATCAGTCGCGCCGGCGATTAGGCGCGCGTCCGGATGTTCGGCCATGGCGCGAAACAAGTTCTCGAGCGAAGTCGGGCGCAGGAAAGTTTCGCCAGCGAAATTGTAGCGCGCACCTTTCAGTTTCGTTTTCGCGGTGTTGAGCCGCGCGTCGAATCCGTCGTGTCCGTTACGCTGCGCGAACGCGTCCGCAGCCGCATCGCGGATCGGGCGGTAACCGGTGCAACGGCAAAGGTTGCCGCAGAGTTGTTCGTCGAGCTGGTCCGAAGTCTTCAGGTCCTTGCGGTAATATCCTTCGAAGAGCGACATGATGAAGCCGGGCGTGCAATAGCCGCATTGCGATCCGAAATTCTCAACCATCGCCTTTTGGACTGGGTGCATTTTCGGGCAGGCGAGGCCTTCGACGGAAATGATTTCGCGACCGGCCAGGAGCGGGAGCGGCACGAGGCAACTATTGATGGCGCGGTAACAACGTTTTCCCCGCGCGTCGCGATCGACAATCACAACCGAACAGGCGCCGCAATCCCCTTCCGCGCAGCCTTCTTTCGATCCGGTCAGGCCGCTAGTCCGGAGCCATTCGAGGAGCGTGACATTGGGGGAAACCGAATCGACCCGGACGGGCTTGCCGTTCAGTCGAAACCCGATCGCGCTCATTTCTGTTTCCGTCGACCAAGGAGAATTTTCAGGAACGAGCGCGAGCGGATTTCTTCGAGGCTCAGGCCGGTGGCGAGCGCTTCGTCTTCCGTGATCGCGCCGCACGCCATTCCGCGCAGGAAAAAGTTCAGGAGACCCTGGCCCGTAGCGGCATCATCGAAAACGTCGCCGAAGAGCGAAGCGAGCGCTGCTTTCTCAACGAAGGTCTTCAACCGATTCGAGGCGCTCTCGAGACTGCCGAGGAAGAAATGGTAAACGGCGGCGTAACGCGTGACGAACTGCGCGGGGTGAAGGTCCCAGCCCTGGAAGAACCCGTTCCGGAGCGAATGCATGTTGTCGTCGAATCCGAGCCGCCACGCGCCGTGCACCGCCTCGCGATTTTGCCGGAGCTGATCGTCCGTCAGCGGCTTCCCTTCAGTGGCGCGATGCGGACCGACAGGAAGAATATTCGTTGCACCATCGGAAAGATGAATCCCGGTGCCGGCCATCGAAACGAGCATGACTTGCCGCGCGAAATCGCAGGCCGGATGCCGCATTGCCTGATACGCCGCCGTGATCCCGCATGAAGCGGTGTAATCGTAAACGCCGAAATGAATGCTCCGGCAGCGCCCTTCCCCGGCGTCGACGAGCGAATGCAAACCGAGCCGCCCTTCACCATTGATGATCGCCTGCGGCGTCTCGATCATCGGCTCGATTTTCAACGTGCCGGGCTCGAGGTTGTTTTTGCGCTCAAGAATTTCGAAGAAGCGCACCGCGGCCGTCATTTGTTCCGGCAACTGAATCTTCGGGACGGTGATCACGAAACCCGGCGGCAACCTGCCTTCGGTTTCGCGCAGCAGCGCAGTCATGAAAATGTCGAGGGTGCGGACGCTGCGGGCGCGCAAATCGTCGTTCAACGGTTTGATGCGAATGCCGACGAATGGCGGCAACGTTCCAGCGGCGAGACCACGCGCGACCTCGGCCGCGGCTGACGCTGCGTGACCGTCCTCCTCTTCGTCCGGCCGGTTCCCGTATCCGTCTTCGAAATCGAGCCGGAAATCTTCCACTGCTTCGCGCCGCAGTTTCTCAACGATCCGTCCGTAAATTTTCTCCGATCCAGAAATGCCAAGGACGCCTGCCAGGGTTTTCGCCTCTGGCGCATATTCCTCGAGCGAACGCAATGCGACCGCACCGAGTTTTTTGGCGGAGTCCGCTTTGAACAAGTGCGCACCGCCATAAACCGTGTGCACCGCCTGGCGTCGATTCGATTCGCCCGGGTAACGGCGCATGAACGCTTTGTTCGAATCGCTCAAGGCCGCGCCGATTTTCCCGACTTCGTCAGGCTGAAAAGTTTGTTGCACGCTCACGATAAATTCGGCCGAACCAATTTGCCGCTCGGCGCGGCGGTGAACTTACCATTCTCGAAGATCGTTTGTCCGCGTAAAAATGTTCGAGTCACGCGGCCTCGAAGGCTGCGACCGAGATAGGGACTCTGCTGGTGACGGTAATGAAGCGACTCTTCGCTGATGAGTTCACGCCCGCTCAGATCAACCAGCGCAAAATCCGCGTCTTTGCCGACGACGATCCCGCCTTTTGTGTGCACGCGAAATCGCGCCGCCACATCTCCACTCGTTAGGCGGCGAATCTCATCCTGTGGAATTTCGTTGTCGATCAGCAATGACAACAGGTGCTGACAACCGGAAATGCCGCCCCAAACATCAAAAAAATTCTCGCGCTTTTTCATCTCTGGCGATGAGGGCGAATGATCGGAGCCGATCGTCGTGACATCGCTCAAGCTTTCGCGGAGCTGGCGTTGTTCATCATTAGACCGCAGTGGCGGGGCGCATTTCGCGACGGCGCCGAGCTGTTCCATATCCTGTTCCGTCAGCACGAGATAGTGCGGACAAGCTTCGCAGGTCACGTCGATCCCTCGCGCCCGCGCTTCGGCGACGAGCGTGACGCCGCTCCCGCAACTGACATGCACGATATGCAATCGACAGCCGGTCTCCGCGGCGATCTCGATCGCGCGGCGGATCGCCTCGAGTTCCGCCGCGACCGGTCGTGAATCCAGATAGTCGCGTACCCCTTTCTTCCCGGCCAGCCGCGCGGCGCCCGTCAGCGCGCCGGTCATTTCCTCAGATTCAGCGTGAACCGCGACGAGCATATCCAGCTGGGCGGCGCGCTCCATACCGGCACGCAACGTCGCGAGGTCCACGTGCGCGAAATCGCCGATGCCGCTGTTGCACATGAACGCTTTCAACCCGACGACGCCGCAATCGCGCAGCGCTTCCAGTTCCGACAAGTTTCCCGGAACGAGTCCGCCCCACAGACCGAAGTCGACGAGCGAGCTTGTCTCAGCCGCGGCACGTTTCAGCTCGAAGTTCTCGCGATTCGTTGTGGGCGGATGCGCGTTCAAGGGCATTTCGAAGACCGTCGTTGTTCCGCCCGCAGCCGCCGCGCGCGAGCCGGTCTCGAATCCTTCCCAGTCTGTTCGGCCCGGTTCATTGAAATGAACGTGTGCATCGATGACGCCGGGAAAGATCGCGAGGTTTCGCGCATCGAATTCCGATTTCGCCGAGCCGGATAAATTCGCGCTCAGCGCAACGATCTTTCCGTCGCTGATCCCGATGTCTTGCTCGTTCCCGCGGACGAGCAAATCGAAATCGCTCATGTCAGAGGCAGCGACGGAGCGCCCCAGAGACGTAATCGGCTCACCCCGCCATCTGGATAAATGTTGAGCCGAACGTGCGTGCAGTTGTCGACCCGCGAGAGTTCGCGCTCGAAGCGATGTTGGGTGTGAGCCTCTAGTTTGATCTTGGGAAGAATCTCGCGCCATTGAGCTGCCGCAAGGTCTTCGGCCGAGGCGGCCGGCGCGACGCAGCCTTCAATCGAGCACATGTCGGGATAGTTTCCCTTGAAGTGGTTCGTATCGACTTCGATTTTTTGGATCGTCCCGGGCAAGCCGAGTTTCAAAATGATCCAATCGTATCCGGGACCGCGCCGGCGTTTTGTCTCCCAGCCATCGCCCATGTTCTCCGATCGGTCGGGCATGATGAGATTGTTCATCGAACTGAAAAACATGTCGCTGCACGCGAGGGGGACGCCGCCATTCTCGACCGCAGCCAGGTCAATCATTTCGCCTGGTTTCATCTTGCTCCAATCCGGAACGACGAGGCCGTAAACACGGAAGCGCGCGACGCCGCCGTCGGGAAAAATATTGAGCCGGACATGCGTCCAGGTCTCGTCGCTCGCAATTGCGAACAGATTTTGCGAACCGGGATTCAGCGAAGACTTGTCGAGGATTGGCGTCCAGGGAAGCCCCTCGATCTCTTTCGGAAATCCATTCGTTAGGCAAACGGCGTCGAGCGAGGCGAAGGGCGGATGATTGCCGAGAAAATGGTTCGTATCGATGTCGACCTGTTTGATGATGCCGCGCAATCCTAATTGCACGACACACCAATCGTTCCCGGCAGTCCGACGCCGTCGCGTTTCCCAGCCGTCCATCCATTTGCCGCGGTCGGTGTATTTGTCGGCGATGAAAATTCCGCGCCCCGGTTTTAGGAGGTTCTCTTTCTCCGCGAAAAACTCGTCGTTCGCTAGAAGCGCCTTTCCGCCGAGACGCTCAGCCGCGAGATCAACGAGGCCGGCAGGCGGGGATGTTCTTGGATTAGTCTGACTCACGAGCGCGCCGGAAATCCCAAATCCCAAATCCCAAACAAATCTCAAATTCCAAGCTCCAAACTACTGCTCTCTTTTTCCCAGCGTTTCCGAGCTTAGAAATTGATTGGGATTTGAACATTGGGATTTGCGATTTCCGCGGCGGCGTCAGCTGCCGCGGTAAGTGCTGTAAGCCCACGGCGAGACGAGCAAGGGCACGTGATACTTCGCGGCGGCGTCGGAAATAACGAAGCGGACTGGAACGCGATCGAGGAAACGACGTTCGCCGAAATAATCGCCGACGAAAAAAATCAACTCGTAGTTTCCGGTGGCCATTTCCTGTCCGGCAAGCAACGGCGCGTCCGTTCGTCCGTCGGGATTTGTCCGAACGCTCTTGAGCTTCTCCGATCGATCGAGCGACCAGAGTTCGATCGTCATGCCGGCGGCCGGTTGGCCGCGCATGGTGTCGAGGACATGAGTCGTTAGGCCGCTCATTCGACAAGGTCCTTCAGCCGCAGCTCGGCGATTTTGTGAATTTCCTGCAAAGCGATTTCAATCTCCTGCTCGCGCGAGTTTCGCAGACGAACCGGGAAAGCGCGCGCGATCGCCTCCTTTTTATTCAATCGGGCGCAGATTACGAAGGGAAATCCGAAGCGTTCCCGATATTGGCGATTGTATTCGCGAAACTGTTTCGCCTCATCGGGCGTTGCGTGTTGCAGGCCGGCGCTGGCCTGTTCGCTTTTCGAAGCGGCGGTCAGCTTGTCGTCGCCGATCAAATCGGGATGGGCACGAATAAGACAGACCTTCTCTTCATCGCTGGCCTTCTCGACCGCGGCGAGCAAGGCGGCGTGGAGCGCTTCGCGAGACGGAAACGGACGTTGCGAAGCGGTGCGCGCCGCGACCCAGGGCGAATGCTCGAAGATTGGGCCGACGACGCGGACGAACTCGACCCGCTCCATCGCATTTAACTCCGCGAGCTTTGGCATCGCCTTGTGGGAGTAAATGAATTAGGCGTAAGGCGCAATGGCGAAGCTGACAGCTCATCGTTACGGCAAGGCGCGGGTCCGGGTGCTGAAAATCTTGCGCGACGGTCCGGTGCACACGCTCAAGGACCTGGACGTCGCGGCGTATTTGCAGGGCGACTTCGAATCGTCCTACACCAGCGGCGACAACACGAAAGTGGTGCCGACCGACACGATCAAAAACACGATCAATGTTTTTGCGCGGCAACACCTCGGGCCCGAGATCGAACGCTTCGCGCTCATCCTGGCCGAACATTTTCTCTCGCGTTACGCGCAGGTCGCCGACGTGGGAATTCAAATCTCCGAGCGGAAATGGGAACGACTGTCCGTGGATGGAGAGCCACATCCGCACTCATTCAAAGCCGGCAGCGAAGCACGAATGTTCACCCACGTCGTCTGCGATCGGAAAACGAAAAGCGTTCAGTCGGGAATTCGCGACCTCGTTATTTTGAAATCGACCGGATCAGGGTTCGAAAATTATCCGAAAGACGAATTCACGACCTTGCCGGAAACGGCCGATCGGATTTTGGCGACGTCGTTTAGCTCGACCTGGACGTTTAAAGATCAGCCCGACAATTACAATCGCGCGAACGACGCGATCTCGAGCGCGATGCTTAAAGTTTTCGCGACCAATTACAGCCCATCCGCACAGACGACGTTGTTCCAGATGGGTGAAGCGGCGCTGGCCGCGTGTCCGGAAATCTCGGGGTTGGATCTCGCCATGCCGAACAAGCATTGTCTGCTGCTTAATCTCACGCCATTCGGACTCGAGAATGAGAACGAGGTCTTCGTTCCGACGGACGAACCGCATGGCGACATCCGGGCGACGGTGACGCGGGATAGGTGATCCGGGACCCGGGATGCGCACGCCCTTCGCGGTAGTTACGGTTGCGGCGACGACGGGCTCCGTGCCGAGAGCGGCGGGCTCGAAGATGTTTGTGTATGCGGATGGGCGATTCAGCGGAACGATCGGCGGTGGCAAATTCGAGTCGCTCGTGATCGCGGAAGCGCAGGAAGCGATCCGACGGAAAAAGCCGCTGCTAAAAACCTATCCGCTGCGCGAGGGCGAAACCGATTCGTTCGGTGCGATCTGCGGCGGCGAAGCAACTGTGCTTATCGAGCCGCAAATTACCGGCGAATCGCTCTATCTCGTCGGTGCCGGCCATTGCGCTCGGGCGATTGCGAAACTCGCCGTCGAGTGCGGCCTATTCGTGACGGTCGTCGATGATCGCAACGACTTGCTAGCGGATCTCCCGCCTGCGGTGACGGCGATTTCCGGATCGTCGCCACCAGATTTCATCAGATCGCGTCGATGGCAGGCGGACGAAGCGCTGGTTCTCGTCAGCCGGAATCACGAGATCGATCGGAAAGCGCTGGCGGTAGCGGTCGAGCAAACAGAAATCGGCTACATCGGGATGATCGGAAGCAGTCGAAAAGTTCGGCTCGTTTTCGACGACATGCGCGGGCGCGGAATTTCCGAAGAAAAATTAGCGCGCGTTTACGCGCCGCTCGGGCTCGATATCGGCGCGGACTCTCCGGCGGAGATCGCGGTCAGTTGCGTTGCAGAAATTCTGGCCGTCTTGCGCGGCAGAACCGTAAAACATTTGTCCCCTCGGCGGTCATAGACCGCCGCTACAGGGTTATTCCGTCGGCAGCCACGCGTGTTCCTCCCACCAGTCAGCGAGGGCGTCGTCGCTGCCGCGAAAAAAATTGCGCTCGGCCCGGGCGATGTTGGCTACGCGGATCGGATAAGAGGAGCGCGGGCGCAGATCGCATTTGCCATCGCCGGTGTATTGCCAGAGCCGCCAATTGCTCCAGGGCGAGCTCGGCGTGGGCTGATAATGATAGTTCGCGATCCAGAGCCAGCAGTTGCCGAGAATGGCTTTGTCGGCCCTGCTCACGCCGGAAGCGTTCATGACCGCGCGCAGCCGATTTTCGCTGCCGTAAACGCCGGGATATTTTCCGGTTCGCTGTTTGACGCGCTCGACAAAGCGCGCGGCCTGATCGACCCGCATGGTGCCACCGGGATAATGGCCGTTCCTTTCGAAATCGAGGACGAGGAGAACGCCGCCAGGCTGGACACCGGGCCCACGCCAGTTGGCGCCAACGACGTTCAGAAAATGTTCGGCCTGGGCGATCGGATCGGTGGCGTCGCCGAAATGATAAGCGCCCCAAAGCAAACCGGCCCGCATCGCCGCTGTCTGACGGGTGCGGTAATAAGAGTCTCGATCGAAGCGCGGATAAGTCGCTTCGTGAATGACGCCGACTATTCCTTCGCGTTTCATCGCTTCGAAATCGACGCGCATCAGATCGTAGTGCGACAAATTCACCACGCTATTGCCGGCAAAGGCGGAAGTCGAAACGACCAGGAGCAAAACCAACATCGACGTGCGAACAAATTTCATCGCGCGGACGATCAACTGGGCGGCGGACGCTGACAAACGGAAAGGTAATTAGTAACAATCTTGTTACCGAAATTGGGTTGCGATTTTCGGGCGTGACTTTCCCATCATTACCAGATAATCATGTTCACCCCGTGAAGGGGACGAAGGTCAAAGCGTCGGAGGAAAAACTATGCGCCACATCAATTCAATGCATTGGGCAAAACGAATCGGCAGTTTGGTGTTCGGAGTTCTGGCAGCGATCATGTTCGTGATGGGATTAGCGGCGCCGAAGCTGACCGCGCAGAGCCCGAACGGCCCGAACGACGTCCCGAACATCGCGCCGGGCAGCGCCTACCGCCTGACAACCCTGCTCTCCGACATCCCGGGCTTGGCGCCGGTCTTGGATCCCTTGCTCGTGAATCCATGGGGAATCACGGCCAGCAGCACCAGTCCATTTTGGGTCGCGAATAATGGAACCAGCACCACGCAATTGATCCGCGGCGACGTGGGCGGCGCACCCGTCGTTCTCAACCCGAGCCCGCAGACCATCAACATTCCCGGCGGATTGCCGACTGGCGTGGTCCGCAATTCGACGACCGACTTTCAAATTCCGCCGCCGGGTGGCGGCACGCCGGCAGCCGCGAATTTCATCTTCGATTCGGAAACCGGTAACATCGTGGCATGGAATGGCTCGAGCGGCGCCAGCGCGCAGAACGTTGTCGCCATGCCAGGGCACATTTACAAAGGACTCGCCATTGGCAGCAACGCCGGCGGCAATCGCCTTTACGCGGCGGACTTCGCAAATAACCACATCGACGTTTTCGACGGCACTTACACGGCGACGACGGTCACCGGCGGCTTCATCGATGCAACGATTCCCGCGGGCTATGCGCCTTTCAACATTACGAATCTCGGCGGCTCGCTTTACGTGATGTATGCGCTCGTGGGAATGGATGGCGACGAAGTGGCCGGCGTTGGCAATGGCTTCGTCCGCAAATTCAACACGGATGGTGTACGGGACCTCACCTTCGCCATTAACAATGGAGCGTTGAACGCACCGTGGGGCGCGACGATTGCGCCGGCGACGTTCGGAGTTTTCGGCAACGCCCTGCTGATCGGCAATTTTGGCGAAGGCAATCCGAGCATTCATGCCTATAACGCGACGACGGGCGCATTCCTGGGCACGCTCCAGGACGAATCCGGCAACGGAATTGAGATCGACGAACTGTGGGCCCTGACCTTTGGTAATGGGGGCAACGGCGGTGACGTGAACACGCTTTATTTCACGGCGGGCACAGCCGAAGAAGAGCATGGCCTGTTCGGCAAACTCAATCCCACGACGGCTCAGGCAACGTCGCTGATCCAATTCGCGACGGATAATTTCGCCGTCAGCGAAGCGGCCGGACACGTCGACTTCACGATCGTTCGCAATGGCGATACGAGTGGCACGGCGACCGTCAACGTGAACACGTTTGACGAATCACAGGCCGGCCACGCGTCCCAGAAGAGCGATTACGAGATCTCGCTCGGCACCGTGACATTCAATCCCGGGGAGACCAGCGAGACCTTCCGCATCCTGATCGTGGACGATACCTTTGTCGAAGGCGACGAGACGATAAACCTCGCGCTGACCAATCCCACCGGCGCCGGCGTTGGACTCGGCAGCCCGAACATGGCCGAGGTCACGATCCTCGATAACGACACAACGCCGCCGACGACCAACCCTATCGACGGCGCAGCGTTTTTCGTTCGCCAGCAATATCTCGATTTCCTCAATCGTGAGCCGGATGCATCAGGATATGCGTTCTGGCAAAACGAGATCAACTCGTGCGGCGGCGATTCGCAATGCATCGAAGTGAAACGAATCAACGTCTCAGCCGCGTTCTTCCTTTCGATTGAGTTCCAGAAGACTGGTGTGCTCGCCTACCTCACTAATAAGGCGTCGTTCGGAGATTTTGCGGCGGGCAGTCCGGCGCCGATTCTCTACGGCCAGTTTATGCGCGACGTACAACTGCTTCAGACGAATCTCGTATTCGGACAACCCGGATTCGACGCGCAGCTGGAGACGAACAAGGTCGCTTACTTTGCCTACACGGTGGCGCGGCCAGAATTCGTTAGCAGGTTCCCAACTACGCAGACGCCGGCGCAGTTCGTTGACGCTCTCTATGCCAATGCCGGGATAACGCCGTCAGCGACCGAGCGAACAGACGCGATCAACGAGTTTGGAGGGGCCAGCGGTACGTCCGATCAAGCGGCACGGGCCCGGGTCTTGCGACGCGTGGCGGAGAACACCACTTTCGCGCAGAACGAAATGAACAAGGCTTTCGTCACGATGGAGTATTTCGGTTATCTCCGTCGTGATCCAGACACCGCTGGGTTCAATTTCTGGTTGAATAAACTAAATTCATTCGGTGGCGATTTCATCAAAGCGGAGATGGTGAAAGCGTTCCTCAGCTCGAGCGAATACCGGCAGCGTTTCGGCCCGATGTAAACCGTCTCGCCGGCAAACTTTCGCCCCAGGTCGCCACGGCGGCTTGGGGCGTTTTGCTTGCAGGCACGGCGAAAATAGCGAGCATTCAGCCGCGCCAATTCATGAAGCTGCTTCACGTTCTCTTCCCGTTTGCGAAACGCCGCTCGGAGCAGCGGGCTGACAGCTTCGACGTTTACCGGAGGCGCGCTCTTCATTTCCCCGCCGACCAGACAGGGCCGAACCTGAATGAGTGGTCGCCCGCGGACGCCGAAGGCTCTGTCGACGGCGCGGCGCGGCTTGCTTCCGGCATGTTGCGCAACAGCCCGAAACTGAGACGCCGTTTTCCCGCCGCTATCTCGGAAGGTGAAGAAGGCGCGTATTGCGAGTGGCTTTCGACCAACGCCGCGGTGACGCTCGGCCTTTCCCATCGCGCCGTGGAAAACATTTGTACGGCTTTTCGCCGCGATCCCGGCAAGCGCGTGCTGGAACTTTATTTGCGCTCGCCGAAATTGCAGAGCCGCTTTCCGCACGGACTTCTCCCCGTCGGACAAAAGCGTTTCGTGAAATGGCTTCTGCGCGAAGGCCGCGCGAAACACAACTTGAGCGCCGCCGAAATCCTCTGGTTCCTCCACGAGACCGCGGAGCAGGTGCCGCAGATGGTTCTAAAGACGTGGTTGATCAATCTCGCCTGGCAAAAGCAATTCCCGGCGGGTCCGACCTCGGCCGGCAAGCAGGAATTCCTCGCCTGGTTGCGGCGCGAATTTCCCGGTTACACCGCGTTCGCGTCGAAGACCGCGCTTGATGCCGCCGTTCCAGTTGCGGAAGAAATGCTGCTGCATCCAGCGACGAATGCGGCCTCGAGCAACGGGCATCGCCAGGTCTCGCGCGGCGTGAACATTCTGAGTCATTTCAGTTATCCGTCCGGCATTCAACAGGCAGCGCTCTTCGCCAAACGCGCGCTGGAGACGGCTGAGTTTCGCGTTTCTTGCCGAGACGTCTCCGCGTTTCCCTGCTTCGATGTCGAGGATCGCGCGCCGTTTCTCGGGCTCGAAGTTTTTCCGGTCACGATTATCAACGTCTCGCCGCAACCGTATTTCTCTGTCGCCTACGAACGCGGTGGTTTGCTCCGGCGCCCCGGCGTGTACCGCATCGCCTATTGGGCGTGGGAGCTCGACGCTATTCCAGAAGAATGGGTGGAGTTAACGCCGCTCCTCGATTGCATCTGGGCGCCGACCCAGTTCGTGGCGGACGCATTCCGGAAACGAATGCCGTTGCCGGTCCACGAAGTATTGCCCGGCGTTGAGCTGAGCGAGATCGAACCAGTTGGGAAGGCGGATTTGGATATTCCAGCGGCAAATTACGTTTTCCTTTTCATGTTCGACATGTGCAGCCAGATGGTGCGCAAAAATCCGCTGGCTGTGATCGATGCGTTCCGCGCCGCGTTTGGCCGTCATGAGAAAGCGACGCTGGTGATCAAGGTTAGCCGCGGCCGTTCCCATCCGGAAGCATTTGCGCAGCTCGAAGAGGCGGCCCGAGCCGCTGGCGGAATCATCATCGACGAAGTGTTTTCGCGGGCGCGGGCCTACGGTCTCATTGAAATGTGCGATTGCTTTGTGTCGCTCCATCGCGCCGAAGGGTTCGGCCTTTGTCTCGCGGAAGCGATGCTGATGGGCAAGCCGGTGATTGCGACGAATTACTCCGGTAATCTCGCTTTCATGCACCCGGGGAACAGCTTGCTCGTCGATTACGAGCTCACCGACGTCGCCGCGGATAATCCGATCTACAAAAGACGGAACCATTGGGCCGACCCGTCCGTCGAACACGCGGCTTCGCACATGCGATATTGTTTCGATCATCGCGCGGAGGCGGCAGCGCTCGGCGAGAAAGGCCGCGCCGAAGTCGAACAAAAACTTTCGCTGAAAGCCGCCGGCCAGCGAATGGCGGATCAATTGGCGCGCGTGAGCGCTTTCGCAGAAACCGGAATTCGACCGGAGAGAACAATCCCCCATCCAGCCCTGAAAGTTCTAGCGCGTTAGCATGTCATCCCGAGGCTGGCCTAGCGCGCCGAGGGACCTCGCGGTTGTAAATTCGATCTCGCAAACAGCGATCTCGCGCAGATTGACGTAAACGCATGTTTGCTTCGCCAAAGCGATTGAGCGCTTGCGAGATCCCTCGGCGCGCTGCGCCAGCCTCGGGATGACCCACTTGCCCAAGCGTTACCGCACTTCGACCGGTAGCCGCACTGTCGGCGATCCCTTTAATCCAAACCAGGAAACACCTTCCTGGACCATATCGAGTTCAAGAATGTAACGACCGGATGAGGGAGCATTCACAGTCAACGGCAAGTCGGTCGTCTCGCCCGGCTTCAGATCGCGGAGCAAAGCCCGCCGGCCATCATCGTTGATCAACGTTCGGCCGCTCGAATCGAGCCAATGATTTCCGAGACTGACTTGATGCGGACTGCCGCCGCGTTCCCGGGCCAGCCAGGTTACCGTGCTCGCATTCTTGATTCGCACAAAAATCGCCGCCTGCCTTTTTGCGCGAAGGGATGACGGCCGCGCGACGAACGAGAGCTCCGCGCGAAATCCTTCATCAGGCAACGGGGGCCGCACTCGCGGCGGTTCTTTCGCGATCGCAAGCGTGTAGGGCCGGACCGAGGCCAGGACCTCGCAGCCTGGACAATTCTCCTCCGTGCTAATCAAGAGCGCTCCGAGCGGCGGTGCTTCGTCCGGCGGCAAACGCTTAAATCGGGAGAGGTCGACGCCTTTCAGCGTTGCATACCAATAAGCCTGGATGTAACCGGGAATCCAAAGGGCGTCCGCCAGATAAATCCGACGGGCGGTGGACTCGATCGCCGGCTCAAAAATTTTCTCGCGATACTCAGCGTCGAAGAGATGAACGCGGCGCGCGCTGCGGGCAGTGCGGTCGTAATTCCACTGAAACCATCCAGCCTCGAGGCCGGCGAGCGCGAGAAGCGCGACGAAACTCCATCGCCAGAGGCGCATGTTCGATTGCGCTGCGAACCACGCGCCGCCTTCGACTGCGAACACGAGCAGAAAGACCGGCACGGCGATGAGCCGCAGCATGTGAAACGCTTCATTTGTCAAGGACGCTGGAACGATCGCGGCTGCAATCCCGTAGAGGAGAAAACGCGCCCACGCCTCCTGTTTGGCGCGGCGGACGATTAATAAAATTCCGGTGATTGAGAACACGAATACAGCCGCCAGAAAATGTGGAGTGCCGAATACGTGCACGATCTGGTCCCGACTTGGATCGCCGCGGACGAGAAGCCGCCACGGATTCAAGTTCCGGAGGTAATGCTTCGCGAACTGCCAAACCGTTTCACCAAGGCCGAGCTCCGAATTCAGATACGTGATGATGGTGAACCGTCCGAGGAGCGCGCCCGGATGCTTGATTGAGAAAATGAGAATCGGTGACACCAGCACGGCATAGAGACACCATGTGGCCACCACCCGGCGCCAGCGTTCACGCGTCCAAAAAAATGCGAGCCCAAGCGCCAGCAGCGGCGCGAACAATCGCCCGATCGAGTATGCGTAAGTGAGCAGCGCGAGCGTGCTGGCAAGCGCGGCCACATCCACAGCATTCCATTTTTCCTTCGCGGCCGCGCGCTGAAGGCAGAGCAGGAACAGCCCACAAGCCAGCGGATACATCGCCACTTCCATCACCACGCGGCCGACTTCGAAGAGCCAGGGCGTGATCAACGCGACGATGATCGTAGCGAGTGCGATCCTTCGCGACCGGGTGAGGCGCAGGGCGAGCAAACCCAAAGTCGCCGCCGCGAGAACAACCAGCGACGCGCTCAGCATTCGCGCCACCAGAATGCTTGGCCCCGTCAGACGAAAAAGTCCGGCCAAAAGATAGACGTAAACTGGATTCTTGTAGTCGCCGAACGCCTGGAAGTAGAGCGGCCAACGCACGCCGTTTTCGTCGGAGCCAGTTCGCGCGATGGTGAACGCGTTGTAAGCAATCGACGATTCGTCGATGTAAAAGCCGGGCGGATTACTCGTGATCCGCACAAAACAAAGGGCCGCCGCGACGGTCGCAATCGCCGCCAGGACCACAATCCACGTGTTCGCGTTCTTGACTCCTGATAGCACGAACCAAATCCTTGACCTCACTCATGGACTTCGCGCGAGCAAAAACGTCGATCCTCGATCGCCTTCGCGCACCGGGCACGCTCGTCGCGATCATCGTGACCCTCCTGCCCCTCCTCTATTTTCTACCGGCGACCCGGGGCCATCTTATCATTTCGCCGGACGACGGCGTGATTCAAAACATCCCGTTTCGCGTCGCGGTCGC
Organism: Chthoniobacterales bacterium; assembly: GCA_036270255.1. Classification (GTDB taxonomy): domain Bacteria; phylum Verrucomicrobiota; class Verrucomicrobiia; order Chthoniobacterales; family UBA10450; genus AV80. The sequence goes on along the minus strand of DATBCW010000125.1, from coordinate 8,795 downwards.
GAACCAGATTCATGCGGGATCATTTCCGCTCTGGAACCCAGCCCTTTTTTGCGGCATGCCGCTCCTGGCCGCGGCCCAGGCTGGCGTCCTCTTTCCGCTGAATTGGTTTTACGTCGTGTTCAATCCGCGCGCGGCGACGAATTTGATGATGCTCTCGGCCTATATGGTAGCGGCCCTCGGCGCTTATCTTTGTGGACGGCGCAGCGGTTCGAGCGTAGCCGGCGCTGGCCTAACGAGTCTGGTTTGGCAAGCCTCCGCTTTTCTCGTCGCCCAAATCGGCCACACCAACATCGTCCATACCGCCGCGGCGTTGCCGTGGCTCTTTTGGGCGATCGATGGTTACGGGCAAACCGGCGATCGCCGGCGCGGCCTCGTCGTTGCGATCATCGTCGCTCTTCAATGTTTCGCGGGGCATCAGCAAACCTTTGTCTACGCTCTGCTCGTCGCCGCCGCCTACTGCTTGGTGATGCGGCGGAGCACTCGCGCGCGAACTTATCTCGAGGCCATGTTGCTAATTGTAGTCGGCCTCGCGCTCGCCGCGGTCCAAATTCTTCCCACCCTGGAACTGTTGCGCCGTAGTCTCCGTTCGGCTGCGTCCTACGACTTCTTCAGTTCGTTTAGCATGCCGCGGCCCTTTATCGGGACATTCGTCGCGCCGTATCTCATGGGCGGCGGCGATGGAACTCTCTTTCGCGCGCCCTACGTCGGGCCCTCGTTTTACGCTGAGTACCTCGGCTACGTCGGACTCGCGACCCTCGCGCTCGCCCTGCTTGCGCTCGTCCTCAAGCGCGACGCCCGAACCATATTCTGGGCAGCGGTGATCCCGATCGGTCTCCTCCTGGCCCTTGGCCGCTATGCTCCCTTCCATTCTTACAAACTCATCTACGCAGTGCCGGTGCTGAATTTGTTCCGCGTCTCGGCGCGTCACCTGATGGAAGTAGAATTTGCGCTCGCACTTCTCGCCGGGCGCGGCCTGACCGCTTTGCAAACGACGCCCGACCGCGCGCGAACGCTGCGCTGGGTCGGCATCGTCGGCGCGAGTTTATTTCTTCTAACGTGTGTCGCGATCACCCTTGGCCGGCCCGCAGATTTTCATCTCGATCGAAACGCGCCCGCCACGATTATGCGCGCGCCCGAGCTGTTTTTGCCGCCCGCCGTTGCTCTCTTAACCACGCTTGCGTTGTGGTTGGCGACGACGCGACAGCGGATAGGCACCACGTTCTTTCTCGTCGCGGTCTTGTACGCCGACCTGAATCTTTGGGGACAATTCAGCGGTTGGCAAACGAGCAGTCCCAACTCCGATTCGGAACTTTGGAGCGAACCAGCCGCCTTCAAATTTCTGCGCGCTCAGCAAAACCCGGAATCGACTCCGCCGTATCGCGTCCTGACGCAGGACCACGCGTTTGATCCCGATCAACCCGTCTCGTATGCGGCGCCGGTCGAAGCGTGGTCGCTCCCACTTCAGCCCGACATTTGCATGATGTGGGGCTGGGAAAATGCGGCGGGTTACGAGGGATTCGGGCTCGCTCGCTACAGCCGGCTCGCGGGCGACATGAAAGTATGGGGCGATCTCACGGACCCGGAGCAGACATTGCGCGGCAACGGTCGGGAGTTGGATCTGCTCAACGTCCGCTACCTGCTGGCGCGGTCGTCGGCCGCGGCTACCACGAAATCAACTCTGCCGGCCGCCGTCGATATTCCGGCGACGGAAAATTACGGTGGTCAAAAATTCGCGAAGGAAAACTTTGGCCTGCCTGTGATCGGCGCGGGCGAACGACTCACTTTCACGGTAGCGCCGACGGACACACAGCGCATCGCCATGACGACGACGCTCTCTTGGTCGGAGAACGCTCGCGATGGTGCGGTAGTCGCGCGCATTCAACTCCGGGCCAACGACGGCAGAACGTTCGACTTCGAATTGCGCGCCGGCGAACACAGCTCCGAGTGGGCGTTCGATCGCCCCGACATCAACGAGCACATCAAACATCGGCGGGCGCCGATCGCGACCAGCTATCCGGTCTCAGATGCCCAGCCGGTTTTCGAAGGCCACGATTACGTGTGTGCCTTTGAGTTGCCGACGACGGCCGTAATTGTCGGCGGCGAAATAATGGTCGTCGCGCTGCCGGAAGCGCCGCAGTTATCATTAAATGTCGGGCGAATTTCGTTGAGCAAGGGCGACCGCGCTATCGCTGTTCAAAAGGAACAGATCACGATTGTCCATTCGCGAAAATCGCCGATAACCGCATCGACCGCTCCGCGTTGGAAGCATGTCGCCGATGTCGGGCCTGTCGCGATTTTTGAGAACACGCGCGCGTTGCCAAGGGCGTGGCTGGTGAGCAGTGAACTCGTCACGACCGAACAACAACAGCTCCAAATCATTCGTTCGGGCTATATCTCGGCAAACCAGAAATGGAACCCCCTCGCGCAAGCGCTGGTCGAACGCCCTACCGGCATTTCCTTCCCGAAAGAAGACCCATCGCCCGGCAAAGCGGAGATCGCCAGGCACGAACCAAATCGCGTCGAGATCGTAACGGAATCCGACACGCCGGCGCTTCTTGTCCTAGCCGACAATTTTTATCCGGGCTGGCGGACGGAGATCGACGGGCACTCGAGCCCGATCATGCGAGTGAATTACAACCAGCGCGGTGTCGCGCTCAGCGGCGGCCACCATCGCGTTGTGTTTTCCTATCAGCCACGGCCGTTCGTGGTGGGACTGCTGGTGAGCGCACTATCGTTCGTGCTACTACTGTGGTGGATGAAGAGGCAGCCCCGCGTGTCCGAGCCATGACTGGAAATCCCGCTCTGCTCGCGCCCTCGCGATTCGTCGATCGGCTCGATGACTGTTTTTTCTATCACGCGATGGAACTGCCTGGCTTTGGACTTATCCCGGCCCACTGGGATTTGCGCGGCCGATTCCCGGATTATGTCGGCGGCGTCGACGTGGCTGGAAAATCCGTCCTCGATGTCGGCACCGCGACTGGGTTCCTCAGCTTCGAAGCTGAAAAGCATGGAGCGTCGCGGGTGCTCTCGTTCGACCAACTTGATGGCGCCGACCAAAGATTTCTTCCTTTTAAAGAGAAGCCGTTCTACGGCGACCACGCCCGCTGGGCAGAGCAATACCGCGCCGAGATCGAGCGCTGGAAAAACGCGTATTGGTTAAGCCACCGTCTGCTCGACTCGAAAGCGGAAGTTTTTTACGGCGACATCTACGATCTGCCGACAGGACTGGGCGAATTCGACATTGTCATCGTTGGTTCGGTCCTGGAGCACCTCAGCGATCCGATCAGCGCGCTCGGGTCGATCGCGCGTTTGACGAAGGAACGAATGATCGTTGTCACGCCGCTGCTCGAGACCCACGAACCGATCGCGCGCTTCGAAGGCAGAGCAAGCAATCCAGAAGCGGACTTTACCTGGTGGGTTTACTCGGTGGGCACTTACCGGGAAGTGTTCGCGATGCTCGGCTTCGAAATCGAGAAGATCAACCGGGCGACCTACCATTATATGTACGGCGACCGCGACGAGGAACGGGCCACCATCGTGGCGCGACGCGTTAGCTGATTACCATCGGCAGATAAAGCGCAGTCGAGCCGCGCTCTTCGAACCAGCAAATGTGCTGGTCCACCAGATCCACTTTTAGGGTGTAACGCCCAGGTGTGGCCGGACAGCGGCGCTCGATTGTCACCGAGCACGATTCGTTAGGTGCGACCGCTCGCGGCAGCGCCGGCTCGCCGTGAAATTCGTCGCAGACTTTCCCGGCTTCATCGAAGATTTTCACGCCGAGGGTCACGCCGCCGCTCCGCAAGAGTCCTCCTCCCAACCAGAGAGTATCGCCAGTATTTCGAATCAGAAGGTCGGCGCTGAACATCTCTCCGGGCGCGAACTTTCCTGGCGAGTTCGAACGCAAACTTATCTCTGCTCGCAGGAGGCCCGGCGCTCGACTGTCCCGCACACTCGAGGCTGGTGCATCTTTAGCCACTTTTTTGCAAAGGAGATAATTGATCGCCGGCATTTCGATTCGGAGCCGGCCTTCGTTGTCGACCGCTTCGCGATCGAACAATCCATTCACGCTCACGTAGTCGCCGGCGACGGCAAAGCCGGCGTCATTCAACAATTCGCCGAGATGCCCGCGATCGAACGCCGACTCGAGCGTTCCGAATTGTTTCATCACCTTCATCAATTCGGTTTCGCCGGCCGAACCCGGCGCCGGTCTGTTTCCCTCCAGGATAAAAAGCACGCCGCCAATCGGCAGCATCGCCGCGAGATGACGCAACGCCGCCCGGGCATCCTCGAGATGGTGCATCGCGTCGTAGCAAATGGCCGCGTCGAATCGTTCGTCGAGCGGGGCGCGCTCAATATCGTGGACCCGGAACCGGCAACGAATTTCCTTCTCGTGATCGATTCGCGGCAGCGCCGCCACTCGTTGTTCGCAAATCTCGATGAGCTGAGGGCTGATATCGATGCCCGTCACATCGTAACCGAGACGCGCGAAGTATTCGCTCAGCCAACCCGAACCGCAGGCCGCGTCGAGAATCGTCGCGCCCGGCGGCAATTCGAGCGCGACTGCCATGTTCGCGAAATCGCAGAAGTGCCGGTGCGTCTCGACGTCCATGCCCTCGCCGCGAAATTTCGCCGGCTTGTTAGCGAGATGATAAAAGGGCTTCGTCCGCAGATAATGCAACCGCTCCGGATTCTGTCGGGACGGATAATCGATCGCCGCCTTCTTGTAGTCGATCCCCTCGAGTTTCGGCGAGCGGCCAGCATTATCAGAGGAATTCACGAGTAACGAAGATTGCAGACCGCGATCGAAATCTGGCGATCATCCCGGCTCGTCTTGTCGTTAGGCCGCGGCTGCCAGGTTTGGTCCGCCGCGAACTCGAGTTCGAAAGTATTGCCGTTTTTCGGCGCGATTGGCTCCGGCAAACGCAGCTCCAGTTCTACCCAGCCGTAACGAAACAGGGTGCAGGCCAGGACCGGAGCGCCGTCGAGCGCCAGCGTGATGTTCATCTTGCGGCGGTCGAGGTCGGGCAAATGCGTTGTAACATCGAACCGGATCGTCCTAAGCTTTTCGGCACGAAAACGAACGCGGCCCCGCGTTTTCAACCAGCGCGCAATCGGCGGCAGATTGTCCGGCTCGTGCCAGCCGTCGTCGAAGATCGCGTGCGGCGCGCGATCCAGACAAACTTCGCCTTCGTGGTGGTTGCTTGCGAGTTCAAGCAAAGCGCGGCGATCGCGGTGCTCGTTATTGAAAGCGCCAAGCGGCGCATTCGACGCTTTCAAAAGCATGTAAAGACCGCTCCGCGTCAGACGAACATTCAGGTCCGAAATTTTCCCGAACACGTAACCCATCGCCATGTCAAAGGCGCGGCGTTCGGCGAAAGACAAGCCGCGCAAATATTCCAGAAAATCATCCTCGAACGGGAGGCCGTAGCGGTCGGCCTGTTTCAGGAACTCGTCGCTGCTCAGGCAGAGCGCGTAGCGGGGCTCCCACGCCACATGTTGAAAGAACCGCTGGAAACGGGCCGCGTGCTCCTGTTCCTCCTCGATCCCGACGTGGCCGTCGATCGCAATGAATCGGCGCAATTCTTCCGTGGACATTTCTTCGTAGCGGCGACGGCCCGCTGGATCGGTGCACTCGATTCCATGCATCGTCACGCCGTCGGCGCGCAGCACGCGTTTGATCTCGGCGAGAACCGCGTCTTTTTGCTCGGCTGGAATGTGACCGAGCACATCCAGGCTCACGACGTAGTCGAAGGACGCGTCGCTAAAAGGCAGCGCGTCGAGGGCAGACCTGACGGTTTCGTCGTAACCATTGCGCCGCGCGGCGGCGACGCATTCATCGGAAAGATCGACCCCGGTCAGCACGATGCCCTTTCGTTTCAACAACGCCAGCATCCCCGCGCCACAGCCCAGATCGAGCACTGCGCTGTTCTCGCGGACGTTGTCGTAAACCCACATCGTCCGCGCGAACCGCAGATCGAATCGATCCAGCGCCTTGAAGTAGCGATGATCGAGCACTGCGTTGGAGACGAACTTGTCGCGGTAAAACTCAGCGACGTCGTCTATCCCGGCCCGGGCATACAAGGTCGTGTCGGAACTCGGCGCGCTCATGCCGGCGGGGGCGGAACGCGTTTCGCGAGCTCTTCCAATTTCAATTCCGCGGCCCGGCGCGCACGGTCGGAAAGGATCGCGTCCTCGCTTGCCTTCAATGAAAGCTGACGGATCGCGATGCGTTGCTCGTCGAGGACATGTTGAATGCGCTCGCGAAATTCGTTGCCGAGATAGCCGTGGCTTCGAACAAGCTGCTCGATCTTTTCTGATTGTTCGCGCGCCAGTTGTTCGAGTTGCTGCTGCCTCTCGGCCGCGCTTTGGACCCCGTCAGCCGATTTGCGCTCGGCTTGGTCCAGTCGCTCGCGCAGCTGAGCAAATTCGGATTCGAGATTCGAAAGGCGACGTTCTCGGTCGGTAGTGTTCGTCGTTGTCTTGCGAATTGTGCCGACTATTTCCTTGAGCGTGCTTGCAACGGCGGCGCTGAATTCCGATTGGCGGCGCGCCTGACGGCCCGGGTGGAAAATGTTCTCGAACCAGGAAGGCCGTTCGTCCCGCAACGACTTCGCCGCTGCCCGTAAATTGGCGATCTGCGCGTCAAGCTCTCCAAACTGTTCGCTGCGATCCTCGGCCGGCATGGCGTTCTCCATTTAACCCGCCCGCGCGAATTCTGTCGATGCGCCCGCGACCAGCATCTCGATTTGGCGCGCCACTTCCGGCAGAAGCGAGTCGGAACCGTCGCTCCAGCCAGTCATCGCGGCGGCAGTGCGGCGGGCAAGATCGCGCGCGACCCATTTTGCCTGGAACTCGGGCGTCCGCGCCGCCACCTCGAGGATCGCATTCGCGTAATTCTCTATCGAATGATTTTCGGCAACGTGCCGGCGCCCGTTCCGGCCGAGTTCGCGATAGGTTTCCGGATTCGCAAGGAATTGCGCCAGATGACGCTGGATGTCTTCAATCTCGTGCTCTGGCCTAACGAATGCCACCGTGTTTTCCGGCAGCGTCGCATACCAGGCTCGATGCGTCACCAGCGAGGGAAGCGCGTATTGCCAAAGGTGCAATTGGCTGCCGGACGCTTCGCCCATGCTCGGGTTGCGCAGATTCACCACGAGATCGGTTTCCCGTAAGGCAACGTCCAGTTCACTCGCGGTCGCAAAACCGTGCAGCGTCACCGTTTCAGAAAGGCCAAGCCGACAGATGAGCTGATGCATCTTTTCCTGGCCATCCATCGTGCCGAAGATATCGAGCCGGAACCGATCCCGGTCGGGAAATGTGGCCAGCGCGCGCAGGAGAAGCGGCAGCTTCCGATTCGGCCCGAGAAATCCGAACACCGCGATGCGATAGGGTTCGGTCACTTCCCGTGCGGTCACGGTCGGCAACTCCATCCCAACGCATAACGGCAGCTGCACCACCGACGCATCTTCCGGCAACCCGGCATAAGCCGCGTCGGAATGAACGATGGTTGCGAGCGCGTTTTCCGTCACCGCTTCGGTCAGCGGACAACGTTGGGCGAGCTCTTCCGTGGCCAGCAACCCCTGGACATGCGCTTCCGCCAGCACCCGGCCTTCAATCCCATGGTAGCGCTCGACCAATTCCAGATATTCGCGCCGATTCATCCCGCGATCGTGAAAGACGAGGCCGGAGAAAAAATGCTGCATCATCAGGTCATGCAAAATCACGATTCCTGGATGTTGCTGGCTCATGTGCCAGATCGCATGGTGGTATCGCGGGTCGTTTCCCATCTGGTAAAAGGTCGCGTCCGCCTGATTGATCTCGCGCCACGGAGGACGCTGAAAATCGTAATGACGGACGGTCACTCCGGATGGCGGATCGAATTTCCATTCGCGTTCGCTGGACCAGATCACGACTTCGACCGCGCGGGCCAGGTGCGGCGCCATGTGGACGGTGAGTCGTGCAATGTCCGAGCGCGTCGGCGGCAGAGGTGAAAAGAAGTTCAGCTTCACGCCAGCAATTTCTTGACGACTTCGCTCCACGATAAACCGAGGCGGTCGTAGCTTTCGCGTCCGCTTTGGCCAAGTTTGGCAGCGAGGCTTCGGTCACGCCAAAGTTCATCGAGCGCTTCGGCAAGCGCAGTCGCGGTCGGCTTTGCTACCAGCCCCGTTTTTCGCTGTGAAACAAATTCAAGCGGTCCACCGGAATCGTCGCAGGTCACGACGGCCTTCGACGAAAGCATCGCCTCGAGCGTGATGTAACCATAATCCTCGTCGACGGGCGGAAAGATCACCGCCAACGAACGCGCGTACAGCTCGATCTTCTCCTTTTCAGTGATCTGCCCCAGCCATTCCACGCGTCCTTCCACCCCGAGTTTCGCAGCGAGTTGTTTCAGGCGTTTCCCGTACTCAATGCTGTCCGCGACCCCGGCAAATCGGACTTTCACTTTCTCCCGCGTCAGAGCGAGCGCTTCCAGGACGAGGCTTTGCCGCTTCGACGCCGATAATCGGCTGGGAAAGAAAAAATAATCGTCAGCCCTATCAGCGCAGAAAAAATCATCGGCGTGCGGCGGCGGATGATAAAGCGGCGTGGAGTTGATTCCGCAAAAATGGCCGAGCCGATTCGCGATGTTCTTCGAGTTCGCAAAGACCGCTCTGGCTTCCGCCAGTAACTGGTCTGCACGCCGGATCGCTTCGCGGACGATAACGCCGCGCGGCGATGCGCTCAGCTCTTCGAACGGATAATTCCAGAGGTCGTAGGCTGCTCGATGCTGGTGAAGAACCCAGACGACTTTGTTG
>DATBCW010000124.1:0-17957 GCA_036270255.1 Chthoniobacterales bacterium | reverse complement strand
CGGCGGCGTTGATCTGGGCGGCGCGATAAAGGTTGAAACGCAGGGTGAATTCAGGACCGGCGCGCGTTTGCACATTCGTAACGGTGCTGAGCGGAACCATTTCGTTGTTTGAATTGCGGACGTGAAAAAGACCGACGTTTTCCGCTTTCGTCCTGAACTCGCCTTCGGCCTGGACGAAGACCTGCCATTGCCGGCCGAACCGGTTGAAGTAGTTCACGAAGAAACCACCCATGAACGTCTGCAACGTCTGGCTGACCTGGGTGAGATCGACACCTTGCTTGAGGACCTTGTCGCGATCGACGTCGATGAAGACTTGCGGCACCGACGGCAGAAATGTCGTCGAGGCGGATGCAATCTCGGGTCGTTTCCGGACGGCTTCCAGAAATCGGTTCACGTTTTCGCCGAGAAATGCCGGATCTTTTCCGGCGCGATCCTCTAGCATAAAGGTGACGCCGCCGGAGGTGCCGATGCCGGGAATGGCTGGAGGCGGAAACGAGAACCCGATTCCTTCCGGGATGGCGGCCAGCTTCTGAGTAATGGTTTGCTTGAGTGCCGCGTACTGCTCGTTAGGCGCGGTCCGTTCGTCCCAGGGCTTGAGCGTGATGAAGAAGAAAGCGTTGAAAGTTGTTTGGACAGTGCTGAGCAGGTTGAACCCGAGCACGCTGGTGACGTGCTCGACGCCCGGCGTTTTTAACAGGGCGTCTTCGACTTTGCGCGCGGCATCCCCGGTGCGTTCCATCGACGCAGCGTAAGGCAACGCGAGCGAACCGTAGAGATAACCCTGGTCTTCTTCCGGCAGAAAACCGGAGGAGAGTCGCGACCCGAAAAGCCAGGCGACCAGGGCGAAGACGAGGAGGAGCGACATGCTGACCGCGCCTTTGCGGATCGCGAGCCGCGAAGTGTTCACGTAACGCTCGGTCGTTCGCCGAAAGACGCGATTGAAGCGCTCGAAAAACCAACCGAGCGGGCCGCGCGCCACTTTCCGCGGGCGTAATAACATCGCCGCCAGGGCCGGGCTCAAGGTGAGCGCGTTGAACGCCGATAGGATGACGGAAATCGCGATGGTCAGCGCGAATTGCTGATAGAGGCGTCCGGTTATTCCCGGAATGAAAGCCGTCGGCACGAACACGGCCGAGAGGACGAGCGCGATCCCGATCACCGGGCCGGACACTTCTTCCATCGCGCGCAAGGTGGCGTCACGCGGCGACATGCCTTCTTCGATGTGATGCTCGACTGCTTCGACGACGACGATTGCGTCATCGACGACGAGGCCGATCGCGAGGACGAGACCGAAAAGTGCCAGCGTGTTGATGGTAAAACCGAAAAGCGGAAAGAGCATGAACGTGCCGATGAGTGAGACGGGCACGGCGCAGAGCGGAATCAACGTGGCGCGCCAGCCCTGGAGAAAAACGAAGACGACCAGGATGACGAGCGCAAGCGCTTCGACGAGCGTGAAGATGATCTCGTGCATTCCCGCAGTCACGGCACGGGTCGTGTCGAGGCCGACGACGTAAGTCATGTCGGCCGGAAATTGGTGCGAAACGCGTTCCATCAAAGCTTTCACACCTTCGGCAGCCTGGAGCGCGTTCGTCCCGGGAAGCTGGTAGCACGCAAGCACCGCCGACGGTTTGCCATCCAGCCGGCCGCTTAAGGTGTAGACCTGCGCGCCGAGCTCGATCCGCGCGACTTCTTTCAGGCGCAGGAGCGATCCATCAGGGTTCGCGCGTAGAACGATCTCGCCGAACTCCTCTGGACTGGTCAGGCGGCCGGGCGAGCGAACTGTGTAGGTGAATTCCTGGCCGGGCGGCGCAGGTTCCCCGCCGATCTGACCTGCCGGATTTACCGTGTTCTGCGCGCGCAAGGCGTTGATGATGTCCGTCACGGTCACGCTTAACTTCGCGAGCTGATCCGGTTTAACCCAGAGCCGCATCGCATACTGCCCCGCGCCGAAGACCTGCACATTCGAGATGCCGGGGACGCGCGTGATCTGGTCGATCAGGTTGATGTTCGCGTAGTTCGCGAGGAACACGTTGTTGTAGGTGCCCTTCGGCGAATTGAGCGAGACCAGGAGGAGCGGCGCGGTGGTCGATTTCTGGACGGTGATGCCGGCGTTGTTGACGTCGGCCGGCACTTGCGAGCTGGCCTGGTTCACCCGCATCTGGGTGAGGATGTGATCGACGTTCGGATCGGTCGCGACGTCGAAGTTGATTGTCATCCGGATCGAGCCGTTGGCGTTGACCGACTGGATGTAGTTGCTCTTGTCGACGCCGCTCATCTGCTGCTCGATCGGCGCCGCGACCGATTGCTCGATCGTCTGGGCGTCGGCGCCGGTGTAATTGGCGCGCACCTGGATTTCGGGCGGGACAATGTTTGGATACTGCGCGATCGGCAGCTGAATCATCGAGACGACGCCGACCAGCGTCATCAGGATCGCGATGACAATGGCGACAATCGGCCGGTTGATAAAGAACTTTGACATCAGGATTGGTAAGGACGGCGCGCTGCGCTGTCCGCAGAAGATCGCTCCGCGTTCCACGCTGGCGGACGCCGCAGCGCGGCGTCCCTACCGAGGGCGGAGGAAGACGTTGTCTTCATGTTGGGCTAACGATCGCTCGTCATAACTGACGGCTTGGCGGCTGGGACGGCGACGGTTTGGGCGGCGTCCACGGCTTCGGATTCACTACCGCTCCTTCGCGCACTTTTTGCACGCCCTCGACCACGATCCGGTCACCCGGCTTGAGTCCTTCCTCGACGATCCAATCGTGGTCGACGCGCCGGCCCATCTTGACCGGCTGGATGTGCACCTTGTTGTCCGGTCCGACGATTGCGATCTGATAATTCCCTTGCAGCTCCGTAACGGCGCGCTGCGGAACCAGGATCGCGTCTTTCCGAATCTCCGATTGCACGCGAATGCGCGCGAACTGACCCGGTCGAAGAATGTTTCCTGGATTTGGAAACTGCGCCGCGATCCGGAGCGAACCGGTCCGGACATCGACCTGATTCTCGATCGCGAATAATTCGCCCGGGTGCTCGTAGGTCGAGCCGTCGGGAAAAAGTAACTCGAACCGAAGCTCCTTTTCGTGCTGCGCACGTTCCTGCGGATCGGCCCAGCGTTTCGCGTAGTCGGCGTATCGCTGCTCGCTTACGGTGAAGTAGGCCTTGATCGGATCGACTTTCGTCACCGTGGTCAGAACCGTGCCGACATTGATCAGATCTCCCACCTGCACTTTCACCAGGCCGGCGATTCCGTCGACCGGCGCCTTAATCGTCGTGTAATCCAGATTCAGTTGGGCTTGCTCGACGACCGCCTTTTGCGCCTCAGCCTGGGCGCGGGCGGCGGCGCCGCTTTGGACAGCGTTGTCGCGTTCCTGCTCGCTCGCCACCTTGCGCTGAAACAAATCCTTGCTGCGCTCCGCGTTCAGTTCCGCTTGTTTCGCGGACGCTTCAGCCTGGAGGAGCGCGGCCTTTGCCTGGGCCAGTGCGGCCTCGAACGGCCTGCGATCGATTTCGAAAAGAACGTCGTCTTTTTTAACCGGCTGACCTTCCTTGTAATTCTGCGAAATCAGATAGCCCTGGACGCGCGCTTCAATCGTCGCGTTCACCGAGGCATCGAGCTGGCCGACATACTCATTGTAGATCGGCGCGTCCTGCTGCTTCACCTCCGTCACCAGCACTTCTGGCGGCGGCGGTGCTGGCGGAGCCTTTTTTCCGCAAGCCGCCAGACCGATGGCCAGGCAAACACCGAGCGCGATCCCCACGATGCGCATCTTCTCAGAGACGGCTTTCACTACCTACATTTCACACGTCACCTGTCGCTCGTCACTGCGTATTCTATTTGTCGGGCAAATCGAGCAATTGCCGCAGCTTCGCCGCAGTCAGGTGCGCGCGAAAACCTGGAGTGCCTCGCTCGAATTTCCGACCGGAGACTAGGTTGCCCACAACCACGGGCTCGCAGCCAGCGTCGCGCACGAGCTGCGCCGCAATTTGCATCGCGTCGACGTCATCGCTCGCGAGCGGAACGGCGAGCTTGTCGTTCTGTCGTTGGAAAGACGCTTTGATCTGCGTCGCATCGACGGCGCTGAACGCTCGAACGAGTCGTGCGCCTGGCAGCAGCTTAACGGAAGTCGGGCCGTTGCCATTCGCCTCCGCTTCCTTCTCGATGGTGGTGTTGCCCCACGCATTACAAGCATCCAGCACGATCTTGCCGCGAATCGCATCCTTCAGGTCGCGCCCGAGTTCCGGCAGCGCCTCATAAGGGACAGCGAACAATAGCACGGTCCCGAACTCCGCCGCTTCCCGCGGTGTGCCCACCGAAGCGCGCGGCCCCAGCTCGCGCGCCATTGCTGCCAGTTCGTCAGGGTGCCGCGACGAAAATTTCACTTCATGTCCAGCTTTCACCAGAACACTGCCAACCGTTCCGCCTAACGACCCCGCGCCAATTACACCGATGCGCATCGGCTTCGACGTCAGTTGGTTCGTTTGCTTGGTTTGTGGCGCGGCTTCCTCAGAGTGCGCCTGTTGAAATGTTAACAGGGTCGCGCCTACCGCGATCACGCTTGCGATCTTCGTTCCGAGCTTCTTGTTCATATTTTCGTTACGATGCGCTGTACTGCCCGTCAGTCACCTTCTCCATCCATTCGACGACCTTGCCGTCGAGCGCTTCCTGGACGGCGATGTGCGTCATGGCTGTGGTCGGCGCCGCGCCATGCCAATGCTTTTCGTCAGGGGCGAATTGAACGACGTCGCCGGGCCGGATTTCCTCGATCGCTCCGCCTTCCCGCTGCACCCGACCGGCACCCGCTGTGATAATCAGCGTTTGGCCTAACGGATGCGTATGCCAGGCAGTTCGCGCGCCGGGCTCGAACGTGACGCTCGCGCCGGCGGTACGCGCCGGAGCATCTGCGGAAAACAGCGGGTCAATGCGAACCGTTCCGGTAAACCAGTCGCCGGGTCCTTTGCTCGAGGGCTGTGATCCGCTCCTTTGAATCTTCATGGCTGTTATTCCTGCTCGGGGACGTTGTCGGTCAATTCAACCAATTCGGCGCGCAATGGCGCGGATTTGGAGAAGATTTTCGAAAGGTGATCTGGATAAGTTCCGCTTTGCTCGCTAACCCAGGCCGACACTGCGGGCGGATCGCGACGCGCTGCTCAGAAAATTGAAGAAGGCTGGATGATCGAAAATGACTGTGTTTGCCAGCGCCGCAATCGCTGCCGCCGCGTCGCCGAGCTCCGCCATTCGGGTTTCCGGGCCTTCGCCGGTAACGGCTTTTCTGAGATCTTCACGCAGCTCTTGGCCGATCTCTTTCGGAGTGGCGTTGGCGGCGTCATCGTGCAGGAAATGGACGATCGAGTCGAACTCCCCGCGATCCAACCAAATACCGTGACAGTCCGGACAAGAATCGATCACCACGCCGGAGTGGCCGAAGACGATCGAGCGCAGCTTGATGGAAGGGCATTTCGGGCAGTTCCGGGAGGAAACAATGGAGCTGACTTTCTCGACGTTATCCACCTCGCGATTTAGCCAATGCAGCTGACCATCGTTCACTGTGTTCTTGAGCTTACGTAGCTCGTCCTTATCCAGCCACATACCATGACACTTCGGGCATCCCTCAAACTCGACGTGGGCCAGCGAGTAGAGATCAAGCGCGGTCCCATCCGCGGGGCAAGCCTTGCTGGTTTGTCCTTTGTGCTCCGCACCGGGCACCGGCGCGACGGCCACCTTAAAATCAGTTTCGCTGCTCGGTCGCTTAAGGCGCTTCGACCAAAAGGGCACGTGCACGTTGTTCACGAAATCGGAGAAGCCGTGGCCCTCGACCGGCATGATCTTAGTCAGTTCCTGATCGACCAGGTTCAGCTCGCCGCCATCCAGCCAAAAGCCGCCGCAATTCCGGCAATGATCCAGCACGATATCGCTGGCCCCCAGGAAACGGACCGGCACTAGCTGGCAATCATCGCAACGGGGGCAATTCCTGCTCGGCCGCGCGGACTGATCTGGGTCCTCGGAACAAAACTCGATGCTCCCTTGGACCTGGAACGCCATCTTATCGAGTTCGCCGGCGTCCAGCCAAAGACTGCCACAACGTTCACAGACATCGTAGGACAACTCTGCGTCCTTTGTCGTGACATCGTAGTTGACCATTTCAGCATTGCAATTAAGGCAGCGCATAAGGAATTCCCTGTCGAAACTGGAGGAAAATAGCAGGCAATCTGGTGTTGTCAGCAATGACCCGGCCGCTGCCGCCTGAACGCGGCCAGCGTTACACCTCAGAAATCTGCGGACGAATTCCTCAATCGGGAATCTCCGCCTCGACGAGTTTGGCTAGCAGAATAAGCGATTCCTGCCAGCCGAGGTAACACATCTCGGCGGGAATGACATCGGGCACCCCTTCCTGGACGACGTTGACGTCGGTGCCGCACAAAACCTTCTTCAACGTCACCGTGACCTGCATTTCTCCCGGCAGATTCGGATCGTCGAACTTGTCGGTGTAACGAATCAACTCGTTAGGCCGGAGCTCAAGGTAGGTGCCGCCGAAAGAGTGGCTCTTGCCGGTCGTGAAGTTCGTGAACGACATTTTGTGGCGGCCACCGACTTTCGCGTCCATCTCGTGGACCTTGCCCGTGAATCCATTAGGCGGCAGCCATTTCGCCATCGCGTCCGGATCAAGGAAGGCGCGGTAAACTCTTTCAGGATCAGCGCGAAGCACGCGGTGAAGTCGAATCGTGTTAGTTCCCATAGTGAATTGATTTCGTTGTGCTCTGATCGAGTGAAATCGCCTTTTCCAAGATTTATCTGTGCTTCCGCTGTTCCAGTTCAATCTGCTTGAGCAGTTCGGTTTCAAGCTTCTCCAAGTCCGCGAAGAATTTGCCGGCGTCCGCGATCCAGTCGGGATATTTTGCAAAACGTTTCCGCAGTTTCCTGGTGGCAGGGTCGTAGAAGAAATCCCGGTCCTGTTCGACGTTGGGCACAATGAGCTGGTCACTTAATTTCTCGTAGCGCGCCATTTCTGCCACCCAGCCGCGCACGCTCGATTCAACTTTACGTAGAGCCGTCAGCGTCTTGGGATCGAGCAATTCGGAGCCACCGGATTGAAGCAGCGCCGCTACGTCTGTCGGGCTGTAATCGGTAATGAAGACAAAGGGAGCGAGCTCCGGCATTTCTCCCGCATCCACCCTGGCGCGAAAAGTGGCCGCGGCTTTGCCGATCGATTCGGCGCGATCATGCGCGCTGGCAATCGTGTCCCGGACATCCTGCTCGAGCGAGGCAAGGATTGCATCGTGGCGTTGTGCGTCGCGCTGGCGTTCCTGATAACTGTTCAGCCAAAACGCGGCGTATGCGCCGATGAATACCAGAAGCAATTCCGCGGTCCATTTCGCGGCTTTCCGACCAATGGGGTGCATGGCGATTGGTGTTACTCGGTCATCATCGGAGCCTGTGCAATACCCGGACGCGTTCGCGACCTTCGCGATTGGGAAAGGCGACGTCAGGTACATAGTCATCTACGATTTCGTAGCCGTCTTCGAAGAGCGCCTTCAATCCATCCGAGCTGATACCGAACGGCGGACCTTCTTCACCCGGATCGAGCGCAGGATTGATGAACCAGACGCCTACGAGCAGACCGCCGCGCCGAAGAGACAGGTCAACCGCGCGACGGTAGTTGGGACGCAGCGTTAGTGGTAGCGCGCATAGACAAGTGTGCTCGAGCACGACATCAAAGGCGCCGCCCAGCTCAGTCGGCGGATCGAAGAAGTTTCCGAGCACGAAGCGCTCGGCTAACTGCGGATAGAGCGCGCGTGCTTCCGCTAATCCAGTCGGCGCAATGTCGAGCCCGATCGCATTCAATCCATGCTCGACCGCCAAAGCGACGTCGTGTCCGCGCCCACAACCAGGCACAAGCGCGCGACCGCGCAGGGTATGACGCTCGAGATATTGCTTCAGGGGCGGCGACGGCGCGCCCTTGTCCCAGAACGCATCGCCTCTTTGGTAATGGTCGTCCCAGTCGGCCGCATTCATCGACAACGCGACTGCGAAGCTTATTTCCGGCTCTTCTTCTTGCGAGACCCGTATTTGACGGCGCGATGTTCGGCCTTCGCCAACGCGACGTTGTCGCTCTTTTCGTTCATCCGAAGCTTGGCCTTCATGCCTGCCTCTTTGTAAAGCACCTCACGGATCGCGGCGGATTTGTTTCCGCAATGTTTCTGGTCGGCCAAAGCCTGAAGGGCCCGGTCCAGAACGACCGGGAGGGTGATCGTAATAGCCGTCGACTCCTTGTCCCGCACGCCGCCGACCGTGTCATAACCCGGAGGGGACGGCAAGAATTTTCGACCTTGACAATGTGTATGATGCAATAATACAGATGAGGCATGCCCAGAACGAAACTGCCGAAGGGCAGTGTCCCGGTGACGTTCCGCCTGCCCCGCCAAGTCCAGAAACGTTTGGCCGAGATAGCGCGGCGCAAGAAGCTGAGCGTTTCCGAATTCATCCGGCGCGCCTTGCGCCGCGAAATCGAGGTCGCCGGCCTCCGAAATTTTCGCAATGGACGTTAGGCCGGGATTCATTGGTGCGCCTCTTGGCCGCGCGTGCTTTCGGGATCGCCGATACCGGTGCTACCCGCAAGGGTGCTCCGCACGCGCCGCGTTCCAACGGCTGGGGTGCCGTGTGATCGGACGGCGACAGCGAGGAATGACTTCTTCGCGATCACGGTCAACGATGACGCGATCGGAGGGATCGTGCTTGTTGATTTGGAGCGCGGCGCATCGGCGGCCGGCAAAAGGAGAGGTGCGGATTGGGTTGAACCCGTCGGAGAAATACCATGCGCGATAAAGTGAAGCTGCGGTTTTATCCTGAGGCGGATTATCTCGAGGTGACCTTTTGTGATGCGCCCGGTTACATGCGGCCCACGGAGAGCGACGCGGTCATGAGGCGCGTCACTGAAGACGGTCGTGTCATAGGTTTCAGCGTGTTCGGCGTGAGCAGATTCAAGAAAGATCCCCTGGAAGTCGAACTCGTCGCGGGAGAGTAGCGGGTTGAGCGCCGTTTAGAGATTTTGCGAGCGGCGCGGGCCGATTTATATTCGGGTCTCTGAAACGCGCGTTTTTCATTCTTGTCCTGTTCCTCGTCGCGGCCGCGACCGGCATTTACATTGATTGGAACTGGAAACGGCCGCTATCACCGCGCGGCGGCCGTTATTTCTTTCATCGGCTCGAGTTGGCGGTCCCTTCCTTTCGCCAGGGCGATGAACGTTGGCGGGAAGATCCGCTCGGCGGCATGGAAGAGAACGGGACGATGGGCAGCGCCGGTTGCGCGGTAGCTTCAGCGGCGATGGTGTTTCAATCCTACGGAATCAAGGTTGATCCGCAGCAGTTGAATTGGTTCCTCACCGACACCAGCGGTTACACCGAGCAAGGCTGGCTTTACTGGGACCGCGCCGCGTGGTGGGCGCCTGACCGGGTCCGCCACGTCTACGAAGATTTGCCGTCGTATGCGCTGATCGATTCAAATCTCGACCGCGGCAATCCTGTCATCGTGCGCGTGCGGTTTCCCAGCGGTATCACTCATTTCGTCGTCATCGCTGGCAAGGATGGATTTGATTATCTCATCCGTGATCCCGGCGCCGGCGCGGTGAAAGGCCTGTATCCGCTGCGCGAACTCGGCAGCAATATTGAAGCGCTTCGCTTTTACGGACCGCTCACGCCGGCCGCTCCTCGCGTGGTCGCGCGGCGCTGAGCGTTAGTGGAGAATTCCCGAGCTGACTTGATCCAGCAACGCGCGAAGCTGATCGAACGGAACGGGCTTTACCAGGTGGGCGTTGAAACCGGCGTCGTGAGCGCGTTTGACGTCTTCTTCCATTCCATATCCGCTCAGCGCGATTGCCGGTAGGCGCGGATGGTTCGCGCGAATCGCTTTCAATAATTCCAATCCGCTTAGATCCGGCAACCCAAGATCGCTGATCAGCGCGTCGAAGGGATGCGGGGCGCCGACCAATGTCATGGCTTCTGCC
The DNA here is from genome assembly GCA_036270255.1 of Chthoniobacterales bacterium. Taxonomy (GTDB): domain Bacteria; phylum Verrucomicrobiota; class Verrucomicrobiia; order Chthoniobacterales; family UBA10450; genus AV80. The sequence continues at coordinate 7,959 of DATBCW010000124.1, read as the reverse complement.
GCGGAACCAGCAGAGTGCACCTCGTGACCGGCCCGACGAAGGATTCGCGCGAGAACTTCGCGCGTCGAATCATGGTCTTCGACGAGAAGCAGCCGGAGATGAGTGGCGCGCGACGGGAGCACAGGCGCGGCGCCGCTGACGGGTGCGGGTGGCGCGGCGGTCTTTAGTTTTACGGTGAAAGTAGCGCCGCGGCCGGGCCCGTCGCTTTCGGCGACAATGCTCCCGTGGTGCATCTCCACGAGCGCGCGAGAGATGGCGAGCCCGAGCCCGAGACCGCCGAAGCTTCCGCCGATCAGGTTCCCCTGGTCGAAAGCGTGGAACAAATGCGGGAGCGCTTCGGGTGCGATGCCAACCCCGGTATCAGTGATCACGACCACGATTTGATCGTCCGCATTCGCTGTCGCGACGCGAATCTTGCCGCCGGCCGGCGTGAATTTCACGGCGTTCTTGATCACGTTCCAAAAAATCTGCTTGAGCCGGGCGGCGTCGCCCAGGACGTAACGTTGCGCTGCCTCAAGCTCGTATTCGATCGTGATCCGCTTCGCGGTGCTTTCACTTCGCACGATCTCTTCGGTTTCGCGCAGGATGCCGTGGACGTCTACAGAGGCGATCACGAGCGCGAGTTTGCCGTGACCGATCCGGGTGTGATCCAGGAGGTCGTCGATGAGACGTGTTTCGAGCTCCGCGTTGCGACGGATGGTGCCGGCTTGCTCGCGCACGTCGTCCGAAAGCTCCGAATCAAGTTCCATCGCGGTGGAAATCATCAGGACCGGACTGAGCGGGTTGCGCAGCTCATGACTGAGAGCGGCGAGGAAATTGTCCTTCGCCTTGTTCGCGCTCTCGGCTGATTTCCGGGCCTTGAGGAGTTCGTCCTCGAAATGGCCGCGTTGCCGCATGCGAACCAGGATGCAGCTGTTTTCGGCGACGCCGTTTTCCTCGAGCCGGCGCGCGTTGATCAGAAACGGCACCTCTTCGCCGCTCTTGGTCCGCAGGCCGACGTAGATCTCCTCGAGCTCGCCTTGGAGTTTCAAGAGCGGGAAGAAATGCGTCTGATAAAATACCCGGCCGCCAGGGGAAAAGAGGACCTGGAGATGTTGCCCCGGCAGCTCGCCGTCATCGTAGCCCAGCATTCGGCTCAGAGTTGCATTCACCCGCAGAATGGAACCGCTATCGGTGAAGACAAGGAAGCCGCAGGGTGCGTTGTCGAGGGAACTATCCATCTAGGCCGCGCGCGGCGCTCCGGGGGAAGGGGATTGAGCAGCTAGATAATTTTTGATCACGCGAATGGTTTCGTCCGGATGGCTCATGTGCGGACAATGTCCTGTCGCTTCCATCACGCGAAAGGTGCTACCGCGCAGATTCCGGTGCGTGTATTCGCCCACCGAGAGCGGCGCGATCGCGTCGTCGGAACATTGCATGATGAGCGACGGCACTTTCAGCTTCGCGAGATCGGCGCGGTTGTCGGCGTAGAAGGTGGCCTCGGCAAAGCGGCGCGCGATTTCCGGATCGGTGGAACAAAAGCTCGCCTCCAATTCGCGGGTTAACTCGGGCCGCTCGGGATTTTTCATGATTATCGGGGTAAGGAAACTCGCCCAGCCGAGATAATTTCGCTCCATCGTGTCGAGCAGCCCTTCGATGTCAGCCCGCTCGAATCCGCCGATGTAACCGGACTCATTGATGTAGCGCGGCGAAGGGCCGACCAGGATCAGGTTTGCGAAACGCTCGGGCTCTTCATTCGCGGCCAGCACCCCGATCATGCTGCTGACTGAGTGCCCGACGAAAATGACATCGCGTAAATCGAGCTCGGAACAGATATCGAGCACGTCGCGCACATAACCGTCGAGAGTCCGGTAGCGGTTCGGATCGTAGGCGGACCAGTCTGACTTGCCCGAGCCGACGTAATCGAAAAGAACAACGCGATAATCCGGCTCGAAGGCGGGAGTGACGAAGCGCCACATGTTTTGATCGCAACCGAACCCGTGCGCGAACAGCATTGGTTGGGTGCCGGCGCCGCGAACGGTGACGTTGTTGCGGGCGCGGACATTAAGTGGCACGCGAGAAAATAGACGAGTTGGCCTCTCTCTCAAACGCCGCATCTCCCCTGTAGCGGCGGTCTGTGACCGCCGAAGCTTGGCCCGCATCTAACAAAGATCGGCGGTCACAGACCGCCGCTACAGAAAGAGCGAAATGCTTTTAGCAATTTCATCGTGACCGGCCCGGGTTTGCCATTACCAATGGTCCGATCGTCGACGGTCACGACCGGCAAAATCTCGCGCGTTGTGCTGGTAAGGAATGTTTCGTCCGCGCCGAAGAGATCGTCGTCACGCAGGAGTTGTTCGCGGACCTCGATATCGTTGGCGCGGCCCAACTCGAAAATCAATTCGCGGGTAATGCCGGGGAGCAAGCCGGATTCGAGCGGCGGGGTGAGCGCCGCGTCGCTCTTAACAATGAAAAAATTCGACTGCGTGCACTCCGTCAGCTCGCCGCGGTAGTTGCGCATCACGGCTTCAAAGCCGCCGCGCTTCGTTGCCTCTTGCGCCGCCAACGCGGAATTCATCAGGTTGTTGCTCTTGATCATCGGGTTCACCGATCGCGGATGATTCCGGACGACATCGGCCAGGACGACCTTCACCCCGCGCTCGTAAACTTCGGCGGCCGGCGGGACGAGGGGTTTCACGATGATCACCCACGACGGCTTCGGCGTTGCCAATAAATCGTAAGTCAGCTCGCCGACGCCGCGAGTGATCATCACGCGCACGTAAGCATCTGGTCGGCGGTCATAGAGCGCCGCTACATCGAAGTTGGCGGCGTCGATCGTATCGCGGATGTGCGCGACGAGCTCGTCGTCGTTAGCGAATGGAATTTCGAGATCGATCATCCGCGCCGAGTTTCGGAGGCGGCGCAGGTGTCGATCGAAAAGAAACAGCCGGCCGTCGTAAGTCCGCAGCGTTTCGTAGATTCCTTCGCCGTAGAGAAAGCCGTGATCGAAGACAGGGATAACCGCGTCTTTCGCTGCGGAGATGCGTCCGTTTACGTTCACCGTCGCTGCCATGGCTTAGGATGAAGCTCCAAACACCAAATCCCAAGCTCCAAACAATTTCTAAAATCCAATAGTTCAAAAATCAAAATTCTGCGGCGTCCTCTGCCGCGGCAATCCCAGCACGTTCTGAGAACTCAAATTTGAAACTTGTTCGGAACTTGATCCTTGGGATTTGGTGTTTCCCGGCGGAGCCGGGTTTCTCCTTGACAGCTTAGGGGAGCGCGAGTTACTCTCCTGACTAACTTAGGAAACGCCAATGTCTGACGAAACCGCCGAACTCCTGCCGGGCACACTTGATCTTCTCATCCTCAAAGCCGTTTCGCTCGGCCCTCTCCACGGTTACGGCGTGCTCCTTCGCATCAGCCAGATTTCCAAGGGCGCTCTTCTCATTGAACAAGGCGCGCTTTATCCGGCCTTGTTTCGTCTTGTTCGCCAGGGATTGCTCGAAGCCGAATGGGACAAATCGGAAAACAATCGGCGTGCGAAATATTACGAGCTCACTCGCAAAGGCCGGAAGCGTCTCCAGGAAGAGACCGACGGCTGGAAGCGCCTCGTGGCGGCGATTGGGTCGGCGCTCGCCGCCCGGCCCCAGGAGGGATGATGCCGTGATCAAGCGATCGATAGTCGCATTTTTGTTCCTCAGTGCCGGCGGGATGTTCGCCCTCACCGCGGCGTTGGACGACAAGCCCGCAACGGAGAAATCTCCTGGAAAACCGGGAGACGTGTTCCGCGATTGTTCCGATGGCTGTCCCGAAATGGTGATGCTTCCGAAGGGCAGCTTCGTTATGGGAGCTGCCCCCGGGGAGGAAGAGCGTGAGAGCTTAATTGATTTTTTTCGCGGGCACTCGGTGCCGCAACACTCGGTTACGATTCAACACAGCGTCGCAATTGCCAAGTTTGATGTAACCCGAGATGAGTACGCTCAGTTTGTCTCGGAGACAAAACGGCCGGACCCCGAAAGCTGTTATGGGCCCGATGGGTCGGGGGGAGAGAGTGATAGGAAAGGGACCAATTGGCATTCTCCGGGGTTTCCGCAGACCGGAAGAGACCCTGTCGTCTGTGTAAGTTGGGATGATGCGCAAGCCTATGTGGCTTGGCTGAGCGCCAGGACACGGCATGCCTACCGCCTGCCAACGGAGTCTGAGTGGGAATACGCAGCGCGCGCAGGAACGACGACGGCGCGTTACGGCAGTGATCGTCCTGCGGAACTCTGCCGCTACATCAATCATGCTGATCTGGACTTCAGTGAGCAGCATCCTGGCGAGAGCGGCGTGAATCGAGAGTGCCGCGACGGGTTTGGCTTCACGTCGCCGGTTGGAAGTCTTCTGCCCAACCAATTCGGCCTCTACGACATGCTTGGCAATGTCTGGCAATGGACTGACGATTGCTGGAACGAAAACTACAAGGGTGCGCCGTCCGACGGCAGTTCCTGGCAAAATGGGAATTGTGGTCGGCACGTTGTGCGAGGCGGCGCCTATAGCAATATCCCGGCGCTCGTCCGCGCGACCGTCCGCAACAGGCCCAAGTCGTCGGGCCGTGACCACAGCGGCGGGTTCCGCGTGGCCAGAACACTCTAGTTGGGACATCCACCTTGCCATGAAACGAATCTTCTTTTTATCAGTCGCGCTCTTCCTTGTTCGCAACGCTTCCGGCAATGCTTCACGCGATATCGATCTTAAGTCCGCCGACGGCACAATCTTGAAAGGAACTTACTTTGCCGCGGCCAAACCGGGACCTGGGGTGTTACTATTCCATCAGAGTAACCGGCCACGTCAGTCATGGGAGGAGATCGCCCGGCAACTGGCAGCCGTAGGGATTAACACTCTAACTGTCGATAACCGCGGACACGGCGAAAGTGGCGGCGCCTATGACGCGTGGGCGGACCCGGATCGGAAACAGGCAAAAGAGAAATGGCTTGGCGATCTTGAGACAGCGTTTCAATTCCTGGTTTCGCAACCAGGAGTGGAGCGCGATGTTATCGGTTTCGGAGGCGCCGGGGTACTCGGAGTCAACAATGCTGTCGTGGCGGCCAGTCGTCATTCCGCCCAGGTGAAATCGCTCGCGTTGCTTTCGGGAGAGACCTTCCAGGATGGCTTGCCGTTCCTGCGCGACGCGTCGCAACTACCCAGCCTGTTCGTCATGGCCGACGACGACGAATACCCGCCAACGGTAGAGGCCATGGAATTGCTTTACGTTACCTCCTCCAGTCCGAGCAAGAAGTTAGTTCATTACAGCGCGCCGAATGAGGCGCCCTGGATTTGGTATGAGCCAGTCGATATCGGCAAGGTACCGGCTACCGGCGGCCACGGAACCGACCTATTCAAACCCCATCCAGAGCTGCCTCGCATGATTGTAGATTGGTTTGTATCCACCCTGATCAAAACACCGGGTCACGCGCCGGCCAACACCTTGGCATCTGGGCCGATCATCAATCAAATCCGAATGCCTGGTGGTGTCGCCCAGGTTACCCGGCAATTGGAGGAAGCTCGGAAGACAGATGCGAAGGCGCAGTTGTTCCCGGAAGTAACCGTCGGCATCGTTGGCGCGGACGACATGCGGGACGGTAACCTGAAGTCGGCCATCGAAATTATGAGCCTCGTCATCCTGGCTTATCCGGAATCAGCCGATGCGCATAGCAACCTTGCCGAGGCCTATCGGAGAATTGGACAGGAAGATCTGGCGCGACAGCACGCCGAGAAAACGCTCGCACTGCTCGATTCCCACACGGCACCAGCGTCATCCTGGTCGGATGCGGAGCCTCTGCGCCGCGAGATTCGTCTCGGCGCGGAGAAAACACTTAAGAAGCTAGGCGAACCCCAAAAAACCGAAAAGCCGGAGCAGGCAAAATGAAGCGATCGACTCGCCGAGCTTCAACCAGAACAAGGTCGAGCTACCCGTTCTAGGAACATGAGTGTCGTTGCCTATTTGCGCTCGCTCGCGACACGGTTGTTCCATCGGGTTCGATTAGAACACGATCTCGAGGACGAACTCGAGTCCCACATTCAGCTGCACACTGAGAAACTGGAACGCTCGGGGTTAACGCGTTCCGAAGCAGAACGCTGCGCCCGGATCGAATTCGGTTCGGCTCAGAAATTCAGGGAGGAATGTCGCGATGCGATCGCCGGGAATTTCTTCGACGTCTTGATCCAGGATGTCCGTTATGCCGCGCGAACCCTGCGCCGATCGCCGGGATTCACCGCCATCGTCGTGCTCACGATCGCTCTGGGGATAGGAGCCACGACCGCGATCTTTAGTGTTGTCGACGCGACGCTCCTGGAGCCGCTGCCTTATCCGCAATCCGAGCAGCTCGTCAGTCTCCGAAATGATTTGCCAGCTGTGGGCGCGCAAGACGTTGGATTGTCGCAACCGGAATTGCAGGACTTTCAACATTCCGGAATTTTCGAATACGTTTCACCGACCTGGTTCGACGAAAATAATCTGACCGGCTCGGCGCAACCGGTGCGAGTGCGGTTGCTGATTGTCGCGCCAAATTACTTTGCGCTCTTGCGGGTCCATCCGCAGCTCGGTCGCACCTTCGATCCGGCCTATGACTCCCCTGGATTCATTCCGGAGGTTGTGATCAGCGATTCACTTTGGCAACGGCAGTTCGGAAGCGATCCGAATATTCTTAACAAGGATGTGCGGATGGACACCGATCTTTACCGCATCGTCGGCGTCATGCCCGCGAGCTTTGATTCGCCGGGGCGAACCGCGGAGGAGCGGAACATTGAAGTCTGGGCCTCGACGAGTTTCTACGGTCCACCACTGCCGGACAAGCCGCTGCGCAACCGACGCAACCTTCCGACGGTCATCGCCCGGCTCGCACCTGGCCTAACGATCGCGGCGGCGCAGACTCGCCTCGATGCTTTTGCCGCTTCCATCCAGAAACAATATCCAGGCGATTACCCCAACGGCTGGCGCGTGCGACTCGTGCCGCTCAAAGAACGCGTCGTGGGAAATGTGCGCCAATCAATCATCCTCCTGTTCGCTGCGGTCGGATTGGTCTTGCTCATCGCCTGCGGCAACGTCGCTAATCTCGTGCTCGCGCGCTCCAGCACGCGCGGGCGCGAAATGGCAATTCGCCAGGCCGTCGGCGCCGGGCGCTCGCGCCTTACCCGGCAGCTGTTAACAGAGAGCTTGCTTCTTTCGGTGTTCGGTGGATTGGCCGGCGTCGCACTGCTCCTCCTCGCGAAAGAATTTCTCCTGCGCCTCGTTCCCGACGGCCTGCCGCGGCTCAATACAATTTCGATCAGTTGGCCTGTTTTGCTTTTCGCGCTCGCCGCTTCCCTGATTTCCGGCCTCATCTTCGGCGTCGCTCCTGCGTTACAGGCCAGTCGAATTGATTTGAATCATGGGCTCAAACAGGAAGGCCGCGCGTCGACCGGTTCCCGCGAACGTGCCCGGACGCGGCGGGTGCTCATCATTGCCGAATTCGCGCTCGCGCTCGTTCTGATGACTTCCGCCGCGCTGCTTCTCCGAAGTTTTTGGGATTTGCTCAATGTGCGGCTCGGCTTCAATCCGCAAAGCGTGATGACCGTGCGGACCAGGATGCCGTATCCGAACGATGTGAAGATCGACAAGTATCCGACGGCCGCGCAGGAGGCGCCGTTTATTCGCGAGCTGCTTCGACGTTGCAGATCGCTCCCGGGTGTCGAAATGGCAGCTCTCGGTGATCCCGGCGCTATCCCACTCGACCAAAGCCAACGCGAGTTGAACGCTCTCGAAGGTAAGTTCTTTGTGACCTTCGAAGGACAGCATGGCCAATCTGACGCGCCCTCTCTGCTCGAACGATCGCGGATTACACCCGAGTATTTTCAGTTAATGGGAATTCCGTTGGTGCGCGGCCGAGTCTTCAACGAATTCGACAACGACACCACTCCGGCTGTTGCGGTCGTGAACGAAGCCTTTGCGCGCACCTA
>DATBCW010000123.1:0-3195 GCA_036270255.1 Chthoniobacterales bacterium | reverse complement strand
TCGAGAAGTAACCAGTTCCCCAGCCGTCCACGTTGTAAGTGGAAATGGCGGCTTCGACGTCCCAGTCGTTCTTCATTCGTTCGTCGGCGCGGCGTCCGCCGCGGAACGCATAATCAATCAGCGTCGCGCACATGCAAGCCTGCATCGCGAAAAATCTCACCTCCCAATTTCCTGCTCCTGATCCTGATCATGCTCCTGATCCTTCGAGCAGCTCAGCGTTAGAAAAAGATCATGATCAGGATCAAGATCATGAGCAGGAGGATTTGTAATTCCTATTCCGCCCGATTACGGTTTGCGCGGATGAACAAGACGGTCATCGAGGTGCAAGTCCGCGCTGTGTTGCCGACCAGCGGCGGCTGCGCCGTTTTCCTCGGGAACAACGATAAGGTCTTCATCATTTACGTCGATCAGACCGTCGGCAGCGCGATCACGATGTTCATGCGCGACGTTTCGAAAGAGCGTCCGCTCACCCACGATTTGATGGGCCACTTAATGACGGCGCTCGGCGCGAAAGTGGAACGCGTCATCATCAACGATCTCAAAAACGCGACCTACTACGCGCGCATGATCATTCGCGCGGAAAACGAGCTGCAGCAGAAGAAGATCATCGAGCTGGACGGGCGCCCGAGCGATTGCATCGCCATGGCCACGCAGCAAAAGGCGCCGATTTACGTGAGCCAGGAAGTCTGGGACGAAGTCGACGACATGAGCGACGTGCTGCGGAAGATGGAAGAGGATGGGCTCAAGCCCGACGTCGAATCCGAGTCCGAATCGACCGAGGAAGAATAAGCGCGTCATCCCGAGCCGCGCAGACGGCGAGGGACCTCACAGTCGGTCACCGGTCACACAATAAATCGCAAGCGCCGATCGAAAGTCGGCGTTACGCGCTTCGCGGTGAGCGATTGCTCGGTTCCGAACTCTACGACTGCGGGGTCCCTCGCCGTCTGCGCGGCTCGGGATGACATCAGTTTAGGTCTACCCGAGGACCTCGCCGTAACGCGCCTGCGCCAGTTCGGTGCAACGGGCGAGGATCTCGGACGGCGTATCGAGCTCCATAATCTCGGCGACGAGCTTCTGGCATTCTTTCAGGGTCAGACTTTGGACGGCGCGCTTAACCCGCGGGACAATTGATGCCCCGACACTCAGCTCGTCCATGCCGAGCCCCAGCAGCAAGGGCGTGAGCGCAAGATCGCCAGCCATTTCGCCGCAGACACCGACCCAAATTTTATGCGCATGCGCGGCGTCGGCGACCATCTTCAACAGGCGCACAATGGCTGGATTGGTCGGCTCGTACAAATGCGCGACCCGTTCGTTCGTTCGGTCCACGGCGATGGCGTATTGAATCAAGTCGTTGGTGCCGATGCTGAAGAAATCGATCTCGCGCGCGAGCCGTTCCGCGCACATGGCGGCGCTCGGAATCTCGATCATCGCGCCCACTTCCGTCTTCGGATCGAAGGTGTGACCTTCCTTGTGCAGCTCGGTTTTGCACTCGTGGAAAACAGCGAGGGCGCGATTCAATTCTTCCAGACCGGAGATCATCGGGAACATCACTTTAACGTTGCCGACGGCACTGGCGCGGATGATGGCGCGCAATTGCGCCTTGAAAATGTCGACGCGCTCCAGCGAAAACCGGATCGCGCGATGGCCGAGAAACGGATTCATCTCGTCGTCGCTATCCAGCGCGCCGGCGAGCTTGTCGCCGCCGAGATCGAACGTACGAATGATAAGCGGATGCGGCTGCACCTGCTCCGCTACCTTGCGGTAGGTCGCGTACTGTTCTTCCTCGCTCGGAAGCGTGGTCCGGTTCAGGTAAAGAAATTCCGTCCGGTAAAGACCGATGCCTTCGGCGCCATTTCGCGGAGCGGCTTCCACTTCGTTGGGTAATTCGATGTTCGCCGAAAGCACGATGTGGCGGCCGTCGCGCGTGGTCGATTTGGTTTCACGCAGACCGGTGAGTTGTTCCGCCACGAGCGAGCGCTTGTGCTCCAGCTCGCCGTAATGCCAAAGCGTTTCCGGCGTCGGATCGAGAATGAGCAGACCGTTGTAGCCGTCGAGCAACACTTCCCGGCTGCTTTTCAATTTCTCGCTCGCGTCGTGCAATCCGACGATAGCGGGAATGTTCAGCGACCGCGCCATGATGGCGGTGTGCGAAGTGCGGCTGCCCAGATCAGTCGCAATCCCGAGAACATATTGGCGGTTCATCGTCGCCGTGTCCGACGGCGTGATGTTGTGCGCGAGGAGAATGTGCGGATGGGTGAGCCCCAGAAAATCCTTTGGCGCTTTCCCCTGGAGATTGCGCACCACTCGGCGAGTCACGTCCTGGATGTCGAGCGCACGCTCGCGCAGGTAAGGGTCGTCGATTTCGCTGAGGGTAGTCGCGTAATGCGTCGCCACTTCCTGAAAGACGAACTCGACGTTGCAAAGATCGGTTTGGAGCTTGCGCAGCACTTCATCGATTAAGGTCCGGTCTTCCACGACAAGGAGGTGCGCGTCGAAAATCCCGGCGTCCTTCGCGCCGATCGATTGCGCGATTCGTTCCTGCATCTCGAGAATTTGCGAACGCGTCTGGATCAGCGCAGTCTCGAACCGTCCGATCTCGTTCGGGATTTGCGACGGCTCGATGTGATGCTTCGCGATTTCGTCGGGATCGTCCTCGACGACGTAGAGGGTGCCGCGCGCGACGCCGGGCGAAACGCCCACGCCCTGCAGGCGCGTTTCGGGTTTCGCGTTATCGGCGCTCATCAAGAGAGAGTAGCGCGGATGTCAACTTGTAGCGGCCTAGCGTTGTAGCCGCCTCTGTAGCCGTCGCCCTGTGGGCGATGCAAGGCCGCGAAGGTTCCTCTCACGCTTCGCATAGCGAAGCGGCTACAGAAGAGGAAAATCAGTCTTCGTTGAACTTCTGCTGGATCAGCTGTTCCAGCTCTTCCATCACTTTGTCTGCATCCGGACCTTCGCAGCAAATGTTGAGCTTCGAACCCTGGCCCGCCGCGAGCATCATTAAACCCATGATGCTTTTGCCGTTGATCTTTTCGCCTTCTTTTTCTACCCAAACTTCCGAACGATAACGGCTCGAGATTCGCACGAACATCGCCGCCGGGCGCGCGTGCAAGCCGAGCCGGTTGATGATCGTGATTTCTTTCTCGATCTTCTGGCTCGGTCCGGTCGCTCTCCGATTCAACAGGCCCATTAGCTTTC
>DATBCW010000122.1:0-3063 GCA_036270255.1 Chthoniobacterales bacterium | reverse complement strand
CGCTAACGGCTTTCATGTGAAGCCGGAGGACGTCTCTCATGCCCTCGACACGGCAACCGGCGGCGCGATCGATGAAGGCAGCGTCGGCGGCGGCACAGGAATGGTCACTTATGAGTTCAAGGGAGGAACCGGGACGGCTTCGCGGATTGTCGGGATGAAAAAAGGCGGACCCGCCACTCCGACCTACACAGTCGGAGTGCTCGTGCAGGCGAACTGCGGTCGGCGTCCGCAGCTCACCATTGCCGGTGTGCCCGTCGGCAAAGAGATCATGGAGAACGCTCCTTACAGCAAAGAGAACGGATCGATCATCATCGTGATCGCGACCGATGCGCCGCTCCTCCCGTATCAGTTGAAACGGTTGGCGCGTCGCGCCTCGCTCGGGCTGGCGCGGACTGGCAGCGTTTCCGGGAACGGTTCCGGCGATCTGTTTCTCGCCTTTTCAACAGCGAATCCAGGAGCAGCCGATGCTGCCGAGCCGACACGAACTGTGCAGACGGTTCCGAACGATCGGATGGACGCTCTATTTACCGCGACGGTTCAGGCGGCTGAAGAAGCCATCCTCAATGCGATGGTCGACAACCAGGGAATGACTGGCCGTGATGGCCGTCACATCGATGCACTCCCGCACGATCGGGTGCGCGAGCTGTTGAAAAAATACAATCGCGCCCGCTGAGGCTACGCGATTGAAGGGCGTCGTCCGTAAAGGAGCGACCCTGCCGGTTTCTTAATCACGCCGGCCGACGGTTTGCCGGAAGTGATTCGCACCGACACGCAGGCGTCGCTCGGGTCATTGCCCTCGAAGCAGCGCTCCCATTGCGTTCTCGCCGCATCCAGCACCCGCGCGTAATTCACATCGAGCGCGTGCCTTAGGCCGGTAATGAGCCGGCGGCTGTCGATGATGCTGTCGGGGAGAACGCGAGTCTGCTGCGAGGTTTTCATGAGGCCTAAGAGAAAAGCAGGATATGAGCCGGGTGCGCGCGTTTAAGGCCGAAATTCGAAGCTCGAAATCGATTCGGTTATTGTTTCGGATTGCGGATCTCGAGTTTCGAAATTTCTTCATCCAACTCGCGCTTCAGATTCCGCCTCGCCGCCTTTTTGATCGCGCGTCGCTCTGCCGCCACGGCTTGCTTTTCGGCCTGGCGCTCGCGACGCGTCCGGGTTTCGAGATCACTGGGTAGATGCGAAATCTTCGGCCGGTGCGCGCCGACCTTTCTCTCGTTAGGCTTGGCGTACGGATCCATGGCTGTGGGCGAATTTAGCGAGTGAAAACCGCGAGTCACTCCTTTAGGGTTCGAAACAATGAACTGGGACGCGATCAGCGCCGTATCGCAGTTGATCGGATCAATCGCCGTCGTTATTTCCGTTTTATATCTCGCCGTTCAATTGCGCAGCAGCACTCGCGTGGCGCGGGTAGCGGCGATGGATGCGGCGGCCGCGGCGCTGCGCGACGTGACAAAACCGTTCATGGAAAACGCCGAGCTCGGACGCGTCTGGAGGACTGGGCTGGAGAATCTGGAGTCGTTGTCGCCGGAAGATCAGGCCCGTTTTTTTCATGCGGCCCATCAGTTTCTCAAGGCGCTCGAGACGATCCATTACCATTACGTTTACGGCCTGCTGGACACGCAGCTCTGGGCAGGTTGGCGAGAACTGCTGCACCATTACATTGCCAGCCCCGGGATCCATTTTTATCTCAGCCGTCGCGGCCCGGTTTTCTCCGAGCGCTTCCGGAAATTTATTGCCGAACTGGAGCCTGTGCCGGAACGCAGGACCGTCGGTAATCTCCTCGGCACAGAAAAACGTCACGGCGCCTGACGATGCTCGATCTCGATTCCATCAAGTCTGCGCACGAGCGCATCCGTCCCCATATCCATCGCACTCCGGTTCTGACGAGCGCGCGACTCGATGCGGCCAGCGGCGCGTCGCTGTTTTTCAAATGCGAAAACTTCCAGAAAGTCGGCGCGTTCAAGGCGCGGGGAGCGACGAATGCCGTCTTTGCACTCGATGAAGAGACAGCGAAGCGCGGCGTCGCGACCCATTCTTCCGGAAACCACGCCGCTGCTCTGGCTCGAGCCGCGAAGCTGCGCGGGATCGCCGCTCACATCGTGATGCCATCGAATTCGTCGAAGGTGAAAGTCCGTGCAGTCGAGGGTTACGGCGGCCGGATTGTTTTCTGCGAGCCGAACCAGCGATCTCGCGAAGAAGCCTGTGCGCGCATCCTCGCTGAAACGGGAGCGACCCTGATCCATCCTTTCGAAAACGAAAACGTCATGGCCGGACAGGGGACGATCGCAATCGAGTTGCTGGAAGACGTGCCGGATCTCGACATCGTGCTGTGCCCGGTGGGCGGTGGCGGTGTGCTTTCGGGCACAGCGGTCGCCGTAAAAAGTTTGCGGCCGTCTATCAAGGTCATCGCGACGGAACCGGCTGGCGCCGACGACGCGGCCCAATCGTTCCATGAACATCGGCGTGTCACTCAGGAACAAAAGAACACGATTGCTGACGGATTGCGGACCGACCTCGGTGCGCCGAATTTCGCCGTGATCCAACGCTACGTCGATGACGTCGTGACCGTCACCGACGAAAGCATCATCGAAGCGATGCGCATTATTTGGGAAACAATAAAGGTCGTTGTCGAATCGTCCGGCGCGGTGGGTTATGCCGCGATCCTTGAAGGCAAAGTGGATTGCCAGGGAAAGCGTGTCGGGATCATTCTCACCGGCGGCAATGTTGATCTCGACGCGCTTCCGTGGCTGAAATTTTGAGTCGCTTCCGGAACGCTGCGGCGGCTATTCTCGCGCCTTCGTAACCGACCAAATCCAATGCTTAAATCCATCCTCGCGATCATCGTCAGTTATATCGCCATGTTTGTCGTCTTCATGGCGATTTTCACCGGTCTTTATTTCGCTCTCGGCGTCGAACGCGTTTTCCAGGCGGACAGTTATGAGGTTTCGATGCTCTGGATCGTCCTCACGCTGGTGGTTGGCTTTCTCGTCTGCATGTTTGCGGGATATTTGTGCGCGGCCATCAGCAAGAGCTGGCGCACCTGCCAGGTCTTCGCGCTCA
>DATBCW010000121.1:0-13218 GCA_036270255.1 Chthoniobacterales bacterium | reverse complement strand
TGTTATCCAGCGGTCCAACGGCGGAATCAGCGACGGTCTGAATATTTTCCTCACCGCCGGTTCAGTCTTCCAAACCAGCGCCCTTAATCTCCGGACGGACGGCAGCGGCCTAACGAGTGGCTCGAATATTAGGCTCACCTCGGGCGGCACCATGACAACGGGCGGAGCTACGACTCTGCAGGCGGAAATTTTCAAAGCCAATCAGGGTAGCGGCAGCGATATCACCATCAATTCGGGCGGCGCGATCAGTATGGCGGACCTTCTGGCAGCGGCCGGCGTCGCCAACAACTTAATTCTCGGGAACGGTGCGAATTTCAACGTGACCGGTGCCTCGTACGTGGCGACGACTGCGCAAGGTGGGTTGCGACTGTTGGTATTCAACGCGTCCGGCGGAACGATCACCACGGGCGGGAACATCGCGCTCTCCCTGAATGGCAGCCTTACTACGGGAAGCTCCGGACCCTTCTTCCTCAACGTGGGTAACGCAACGGGGACGATCCAGACCGGAGCGAACATTAATTCCTCGATAACCGGGAACGTTTCAGCCAACCAGGTGGATGTTGGAATCGACAACCGGTTCGGCGGGTTCATTGGCACCGGAGGCTCGATTACATTCAACGTGAATGGATCGCTCACGACTACGAGCGACGCGACCCTCGATATTCTTAACAGCCAGATCGGAACAACCGGCGGCAAAATTACGTCGGCAACGTTCATCAATGCAACGCTCGGGAACACGAGCATTGGCCATGACTTGAACGTGTTCGTCGACAACTCCGATGGCTCCATCGGGCCGGGCGGCGATGATTGGACGGTCACGCTGCAAATCAACGGTACGCTCGCGGTCACGGGGCGGATCAACGTTTTCGGCGATCTCACTGCGACGGGCGCGGTGACGGCCGGCCAATTGTCGGCGACGAACATCAACGCGCCGAGCATCTCGGTCGGCGCCGGCGGCATCACGCGTTTTAGTTTCCCGAACGAAATCACGATCAACCCGCTCCACACGATCACGACGAACGCGCTGACGTCGACCGGGGGAATCAATTTCAATGGGCCAGATTATGATCCCGGCACGACCTTGGGACCATTCGATGGCGGAACACTCACCATTAATGCGCCGTCGCTGACGTTTGGTCCTGCGGCGGCGGATAACATTCAAGGCGCCGTGACGTTCAACGGCGGCAGCAGCCCGAACAATACCATCCCGGCCGGCAATGGCGGCACCTTCACCGTCAACGCCACCGGAGCCATCACAGTCAACAATCCCATCACTGCGACGACCGGCTTGCGGACGGCCGATCCGCCCGATAGCGGGACGGGCGGCAACGTGAGCCTGAATTCCACCGGCGGAACGATCTCAGTGAGCGCGCCGATTCAGGTTTCGTCGAACGACGTCCCGGGCGGTGGGGTTCCGATCCGCAAGAGCAATGCCGGTGGCACCATCAACCTCAAGAGCGACGCGACCGGCGTCGCCATCAACATTACGAATACCGGACAGCTTCTGTCGCTGTTGGAATCTACGGCGACCGGACCGGGCGGGAAAATTACCATTCTCGCTACCGCTGCGAACAGCCGCGTTACCATAAACGGCGACACCGGCGCTCCGGGCGCTCTGCCCAAGGACACGATTCGCGCCGATAAAGGCTCGGTCGACATTCGTCACACCGGCGACAGCGGAACGATCGGAATGACTAATCCCCAGATCTCAGCGGACATCGTAAAGATTGGCGCCTTGGGCAATAGTGGCTCGCTCACCATTGGCGGTGGCCGCATCAGCGCGGACACAATCCTGAAGCTCTACGCCGTCGGCACGAACGGCTCAGTGAATTTCGTCAGCGATGTCACGCTCACCGGCAATAGCATGAAAATCATCGCGGGCAGCACGGTCACCGTCCAAAACAATGTCGTGGTGCAGATCGGCTCGGCCGGAGGAACCAAGGCGGACGTCTATGTGCCCGACATTAACCACGCGAATTACTCGAACTTCAACGGTGGCAATAACTCAACCAGCGGTAAGTTCATCATCGAGGGCACTGCTGGCTCGCCAACCAGCGGCGCGAACACAATCTTCGGAGCTCCGCCAGCCTTCGGTGCCCCCGGTTCCCCTTAGAAAATTTATTTTCGGCGGAGATCGTCGAGGTATCCGGCGCCGAGCGCGATGCCGGCCAGGATCAATGCTCCAGCGGTCGCGAATGGAATCGGATCGAATGGCGCGGGCGGCAGCGAGATGATGCCGTGCTCGTCCGTGCGAGCCGGACGGCGAACATAACGGCCGTGGCGCGGCGCGCGAAATCGCTCGGCGAAGCGCTCCAGTCGCGCCGGAAGTTCCGCATCGCATCGTGGAATCCCGTGGCCGCACCCGACAACGTTTGGACGAAGCTTTGCCAGTTCTTTCACCGACAAGCGCGTCGCGTCCCAATCGGTATTGAACGGCGCCCCGGCGCGCGCCAGCGTTCGGCGTCCGGTGACGAGCCCGCTCCAGGAATCCATGTTCATCGTTGCGAAGGCGTCGCCGGCGATCAGGACGCGGTCGGACGGACGAAAAAGCGAAATGTGTCCGGGAGAATGTCCCGGAGTAGCCAGCCATTCCCAGCCAGCAGCGCCGGGAATTTCGTTCGCGCGCAATTCGTGGATGCGCCCAGTGAGATTGCGCGCGCTCGACGGTGTGAAGCGCGACAGAAACGCCATCGCGCCGCCGACCGTCGGATCGGGTGGGGGATACTCCGATTTGCCGGTGAGATAAGGCATTTCCAATCGATGAGCGTAGATCGGCACGTCCCAATATTCCGCCAGCGGAAGAGCAGACCCGGCGTGATCGAAATGGCCATGCGTCAGAATGATCGCTTCAGGCTTCGCACCCGCGCTGAAGCGCGCTTCCGCCGCGTCGATGATTTGGTTCGCTCGATTGGGAAGCCCAGAATCCACCAGCACCCACGACCCGCCCGGACGGCCGAGGAAGTAGACGTTCACGAAACTGATCGGCAGCCAGCCGACGTCGGGTGCTATACGGGTTATCGTGGTCATTCGGGAACGAAAGGCAGGGTTACAACAGTTACATGGTTACAATCGTTACAACGTGCCTGGGAAGCCGCTCCTTTTGCAACTTTGTAACCCTGTAACTTTTTAACAATCATTCACGGAATTGTTAGCGTTGTTCCCGGCTTCAACTTCGCCGGGTCTTGGATGGCGTTTCGATTTGCGTCCCGGATTTTTTTCCAGCGCCCGGAGGATTTGTAAAACTTTCGCGAGATCGAGGCCAGCGTGTCGCCTTCGCGCACGACGTAGGTATGCGCGCCGGCTCCCGGTTTCTTGTCAGCTGTTCTCGTATCGGCCGGCGGTTTGTCCGGCGAGCGATGGGCCCGCAGGTCCTCGACTTCTTTGCGCAAAGTTAGATTTTCATTTTTCAAGCGCGCCGCTTCCGCCCGGCTCACCACCGCGTCTCCGGAGAGCGAAGTCCCCAGTTCCAGTTCCGATTTTTTCATGAAAGTCTTCACTTCGTTCGCGTGCGGACCGGTGGGGGCGAGGGTGAGGTAGCGTTTGAAGTGATGCAAAGCATGAAGCGGATCGTGCATCTTGCCGTCGTAAAGCAAAGCGAGCCGGTAATGGACCTCGGCGGCCCGCGGCGAATCGTCGAGCGCGCTTTCGTAGAGTGTGATCGCGCGCAGATAATTGCCGTCCGCCGCTTTGCTTTCGGCATCCTTGATGATCTGAGCGCTGCGGGGCGTGATCATCCGGTCGCAATTTGTTAGGCCGAAGGCAAGACCGACGGCGGCAGCAATCGCGAACTTCTTCAGGAAATATTTCAGCATGGTCGGCGTCTAACTACTGCATGAACATTCGGGCTTTCACAGGTTTTTTCCTCCTGCTCTCCCTCCTGATGGCGAATGCGCAGGCGGTCCAGTTGCGGCCGGGAAACACCTACCCGCTTACGTTTACCGACGTCGATCGGCATCAGCTCTCCACCGCCGACGGGCACGTCACCATCATCTCAGTCATCACTCGCCGTGATGAAACGAAGGCCGACATGGTCGGTGAACGGATGTCCAAAATTACTTTTGGCGACCCGAAGGTTCGCCTCATCAATTTGGTGAACTTTCAGCAGAATATTATTTCTCCACTGCGCGGGATGGTCGCGGCTACGATTCGCCACCGGCTCGATGTTGAAGCCAAGGAAATTCAAGAAAAATATGGGGAGCTGCACATCAATCGCAATGCGCGTGACGATGTGTATGTGGTTGCGGATTTTGACGGCAAAGCGGTCTCGCAGCTCGGGATCGCGCCGACTTCGGCGGACTTCGCCGTGTTCGTGTTCGACGGAAAAGGCCGGCTCGTGCGGCGATGGAACGACGTGCCGAGCCCGGACGCACTTGCGCAAGCCATCAAGGAAGCGCGTTGATTCTGCTGTAGCCGTCGCCCTATGGGCGACGTCGGTTAAATGTGGGAGGGGCCTTTGCGCCCCGACTCGTCGCCGCACAAAGGCGGCTCCCACATTGCGGGCTTCGCATAGCGAAGCGGCTACAGCTCAATATCGCGGCACGGCCGGATCAACTTCGACCGACCACGCATCGATCCCGCCTTCGAGATTCATGGCGTTCTTGAATCCTGCTTCCCGAAGAATCCGCGCGGCGTGTTCGCTTCGGCCGCCGCTATGGCATTGCAAAACCAGCGCCCCGCTTTTTGGCAGCTCGCCCGCGTGCGCTTCCAATTCTCCGAGCGGAATTAATCTTGATCCTTCAATCCGCGCGATCTCGTATTCGAACGGCTCACGCACGTCGATGAGCGTGAAAGTTTCGCCGTTGTCCATCTTCGCCTTTAGTTCGCGAACGGAAATCGTCGGCACCTCTTCTGGCGCGGCGAACCAGTCCGCTTCCGCGGGGCCGGCGCAGAATTGTTCGTAATCGATGGGCGCGAAAATAGTCGGCGTGTCGCCGCAAACCGGGCACTGCGGGTCGCGCCGCAGGTTGAATTCGCGGAATTTCATTTTCAACGCGTCGAAATGGAGGAGCCGACCGGCGAGCGTTTCGCCAACGCCGACGATGAGCTTGAGCGCTTCCGTCGCCTGGATCAGACCAATGATTCCCGGCAGGACGCCGAGCACTCCGGCTTCCGCGCAACTTGGCGCCGCGCCGGGGGGTGGCGGTTCGGGGAACAGACAGCGATAACACGGCCCGCCGAGATGCGGCGCAAAAACGCTGGCCTGGCCTTCGAAGCGGAACACGGAGCCGTAGATGTTTGGTTTGCGCGCGAAAACACAGACGTCGTTTGAGAGGTAACGCGTCGGAAAATTATCAGAGCCATCAATCACGACGTCGTAATCGGCGATGATTTCGGTTGCGTTCGCGCTCGTGAGCCGCGCTTCGTAAGGAACGATCTCGACGTCCGGGTTCAGTTGCTGCAAACGCGTCTTCGCCTTTTCCAGTTTCGATTCTCCAACGTCCTCCGTCCCGTAAAGAATTTGGCGCTGAAGGTTGGAAGCATCGACGCGATCCGCATCAACCAATCCAAGCCTGCCGATTCCGGCCGCCGCCAAATAGAGAGACGCCGGTGAACCCAGCCCGCCCGCGCCAATGCACAAAACCCGCGCCGCCTTGATCCGTCGCTGCCCGTCGGCGCTCACTTCGGGCAGGAGGAGTTGGCGCGAATAACGGGAAGCATCTCCCGCGTTCAGCGCGATTTTAGCGAGCCGTTCCTGATCGATAAAGCTCACGGCTCTAGGATTTCACGAGCGACCAATCGATTCCAACAATTCGCTCGCCTTCGAACCGCTTTAACGATTTCGGGAAAGCCAAAAAACGCGCGCCCGGTTTCTGATGAAAGCCGACTTCGCCAAAGTCGGTGCCGCTCTCAGTCGGTCGCACTGTCATCACGCGATTATTTTTCAGGAGCGACTGAAAATGCCGGTCGCCCTTCGGCTTTTGCCACAACGTGTGAACTTCCGGCTGCCCGCATTTCTCAACCACGACGGCGAAGCGCGCGGTTTTGACTTTGAGGAGCTTCACAAGAAAAAAAAGTCCGCCAGAGAACTACGGCAAAAAGGATCAGACTACCGTTGCTGCATTCCTGCTCTGGCGGGGTTCGTAAGTCCTCAATCCATAGCCCCTGACGGAAAGAAACTGTGCGCGCAAGATCGCCGCCGCGCAATCGGCATTTCTGCCGCCCTCTTCGGTAGGGCGAGACGCTGTCGAGCCGCGAACGTCTCTAATCCCTCGCTGGCTCGACAGAGTCTCGCCCTACCAGAGAAGAATCCTAACCGAACGGCAGGTTCGCCTTGATCCGCGCTTCGTCCGTCTTGTGGACCCGGGCTGATTTCGCCATCAAACGTTTACGCTTGGCGCTCTTGGCCGAAAGCAAGTGGCGGCGCGACGCATGTTGGCGAAGCACCTTGCCGGTGGCGGTGATTTTGAACCGCTTCGAGACGGCTTTCCGGGTCTTGCTGCGCGCTATCGGCTTTGGCATAAGGCGCGGAAGATAACTCAGTCAGCGCGCGTGACAACCGCTTTTGCTCGGAGGAAATTGCCGCAATGGAAAACGCGCCTGAACGCAAACCCCACGTCGTCATCGTCGGCGCCGGCTTCGGTGGACTGGAAGCGGCGAAGAAGCTGATCGACGAGCCCGTCCGGATGACGGTGATCGACCGGACGAACCACCATCTCTTCCAACCGTTGCTTTACCAGATCGCGACGGCGGCGTTGTCGCCAGCCGATATTGCAGCGCCGATCCGCGGCATCCTGGGCCGTTGTCGAAACACGGAAGTGATTTTGGCCGAAGTGAAATCGGTCAATGTCGAGGCGCGCACGGTGAGCACCGGTGAGCGCGAGATAGCGTATGACTATCTGATCCTGGCCACGGGCGCGCGCCATTCCTACTTCGGGCATGACGAGTGGGAGAAGCTGGCTCCGGGTTTGAAGAGTCTCGAAGACGCCATTGAGATTCGGCGGCGTTTGCTCCTCGCGTTCGAATACGCGGAGAAGATCACTGACGAAGCGGCAAAAAAAGCGGCGATGACTTTTGTGATCATTGGCGGTGGGCCGACCGGTGTGGAAATGGCCGGCGCCATTGCGGAGATCGCGCGCTACACGCTGGCGAAAGATTTTCGGCACATCGATCCGTCGAGCGCGCGGGTGGTTTTGGTCGAGGGCGATCAGCGAGTGCTGTCGGCGTTTCCGGAGGATTTGTCGGCGAAGGCGCTCGATCAATTAAAGGAGCTCGGGGTCGAGGTCCACACCGGTATTCACGCCACGAATCTCACCGAAGACGGCCTCCAGGTCGGCGACGAATTTATTCCGTGCCGGGTCAAAGTCTGGGCGGCCGGAAACACGGCTTCTTTCGTTGGCAAGACAACCGGCGCGCAGGTCGACAAGGCCGGCCGCGTGATCGTGAATGACGATCTAACCATTCCGGGGCATCCGGAAGTTCAGGTGATCGGCGACCTCGCGAATTTCAGTCACGATGGCGGCAAGCCGTTGCCGGGAGTCTCGCCCGTGGCAATGCAACAAGGCCGGCACGCGGCGCGGAATATCCTCGCGATGATGGACGATCGAAAGCCGGAACGCTTCCGCTATTGGGACAAAGGCAGCATGGCGACGATCGGCCGGAACCGGGCCGTGGCCGATCTGCACTGGTTCCATTTCGGCGGACTGCTCGCGTGGCTCGCCTGGCTGTTCGTCCACATCATTTTTCTCGTCGGTTTCCGCAATCGGATCGCGGTGCTGATCCAGTGGGCCTGGGCTTATTTCACGTTCAACAAGGGCGCGCGACTGATCACGCGGAATTTCCAGGCGGAGACCCGACCGCTCACGTGACGCCGCGAATTAGCGTCTTCAATCGGCAACGAACCACTCGCGTGCATATCGCGACGTTGCGCGATTTTGCCCAAAGCGCGCTGGCGGAGTGCTTGAAGCAGCCGGGAAGGAAGTCGGGCCAGCTCTCGCGTCTCGAAGAAGTCGACGTGGCGTTGGTTTCCGACAAGCGGATTGCCGAGATTCATCGGCAGTTCATGAATGACCCAAGCCCGACGGACGTGATCACGTTTCAGCATGGGGAAATCGTCGTCAGCGTTGAAACCGCGAAGCGCCAGGCCCGTGAATTCGGAACCAGTCTCGACCACGAGCTGCGTCTCTATGTTGCGCATGGACTCCTTCATCTGCACGGATTTGACGATAAAACCGCGGCCGGCGCTGCGGAAATGAAGCACATCCAGGAGAGGATCGTAGCGAAGGCCAGCTGAGCCCGCGATCCGCCGTTGAACGGCACTTACTCTGTGATAACCTTAATTTCATGAATGGGGGCCACGCGAGCTGGCGAGGGTGGCTGAAATCGTAACCGAACCGCGCCGATGCAGAGTTCCTTCGGATCGACAGTCGACAATCCCGTCATCGAGCGGGAAACCAGCACTGCTGAAGAAGTCGATCTCCCGTGGCAGGTGATTGTTCATAACGATCCGGTCAATCTGATGAGTTACGTCACCATGGTCTTTCAAAAAGTCTTTGGCCTAACGAAAGAAAGAGCGGAGAAGCATATGCTCGAAGTGCACCAGATCGGCCGCTCGATTTTGTGGAGTGGAATGCGGGAACGCGCCGAGCTCTACGTGCAACAGCTCCATGGTTATCTTCTCCTGGCCACACTCGAGCGAACGAATTAACCCATGGAATTTCGCCGCCAGCAGGATTGTCTCGAGATTACCGAGCTCGATCCCTTTCTGGCGGAGTTGCTGCGGCAAATTCCTGAGAGCTGCAATGTCGAAGGAGTCGAAACCGCGCAACAACGGATCTTCTGCGCTCCGGCGAAGGAACAAGAGATCTGCGCCGAATGGAAGGTTTACGTCGAACCGGAGCTGCGCCGGCTCTTTCGGTCCGCGACGGAGACCGTCGAAGCTGATCTGCAACAACTAAACGGCTGCACCAAGCCTTTCGCGAACTGCACGCTCCGCATCCCGGCTGAGAACGCGCAGGCTTGGTTGAACGCGCTCAATCAGGCGCGGCTCGCTATCGCTGCGAAATACAACTTCACCGATGGCGAACTCTGCGATCATTACCGGTCCCCGATCGGTTCCCGTCGCGATCTTGGCCTGTTCCAGGTAAACTTCTACGGATTCCTCCAGGAATTTATTCTCCAGGATTTAGAGCTTTAAGCCGCGCCAGCGGCTTTCTTGCTCATGCTCCTGATCGTGATCCTAATCCTGGTCTGACGCGCTGCTCTCACGAAAGATCATGATCAAGAGCAGGACGGGGAACAAACGACTCAGTTCTTCTGGCGGCTCCGCACCATCGTCATCAATCGGTCTTTAAGCGCGTCGGACGATTTCGCGGGCCGCAGGCTGAGGGCGAAGGCTTCGTGCATCGAGTAGCACTTGCTTATGAAATCTTCTGCTTTTTGCCCAAAATCTTTTCGGGCCTCTTCAAACGCTTCCAGTTCTTCCGGTTCCAAAGCCCCTATCACGTAGAGGCGCGATTGGTTCTGGAATTCGTCAAAGTTCATCTCGAAGTTCCTTAAGCCCGTCATAGATCTTCTTCAGGCCCAACTCGAGCCTGGTTTTGACCGTCCCTAACGGTGTATTCGTTTTTGCGGCGATTTCGCGCTGACTCATCCCGCGAAAAAATGCGAGATTTATCGCCTCCTGCTGGGCCTCGGGCAAAGTGTTGATGACCTGCCGCACCAGCACACGGGTGTCGCCGAAGCTGATTTCCTGCTCCGTCGCGTTGTGCACCCAAGCGTCGGGTTGTTGCTCGGTCTCGCTCTGCAACCGCTCGCCGGCCCGCGCGTAGGCTTGTTTCTTCCGCAATCCATCGATGGCTCGCCGGCGTGCGAGCGTCACCATCCAGCCGAGCGGTTTGCCTTTTTGTGGCGAAAAATTTTTGGCCTGGTTCCAGATCTCCATGAAGATTTCCTGGAGCAGATCGTCCGCTTCCGTTTCGTTGTGAATGACGCGCAGGATGAGTGCCTTGATGATGCCGTTGTAGCGATCGTACAATTGCGAGAGCGCCTCGGGATCTTCCGCCTGGATTCCGCGCATCAATTCCAGATCGGTCGGTGCGCCCGGCTCCAGAATCGGCGTGGCGGCCGGGAGGCGAACGTTCCGCGCTTCAGCGGATTCGTCGGGTATTCCTGTGATCGATAAATCTATCGCCATGGTCCGGTCGGCGCCGTCTCGCTTGTCATGAAGTATGGAGATGTAGTGGGAAGTACCCGCCGCGTCCAACGATTTGAAACACCAATTAGTCGGAGCTGCTGAGTCGCCGGCTGAATTCTCTGAGGAAACGGTATTGCTCTTGACCCCGCTCACGCGTGCGGGCTAGCGTCGCGGGAAGGAATTTTCTTCAGGAGAAACACTCACATGCGCCTATTTGTTTTCGCCATTGCGCTACTCGCCGCGACCGCGTTCGTTCGTGCGCAAGACGCGGCCTCCACTCCTTTTCAGGCGAAGTCCCCCACGACTTCTGAAGAATCTCCAACCCCTACCGCAAAGCCCAAGCCGACGCCGACCGCGAAGCCTTCTCCGAAAGCGTCCGTCAAGCCGCTCGAAAGCGCGACTCCCGAGCCATTGGAGAGCCCAATGAGTACGCCGGCTCCGATTGAAACCGAGCCGCTAACTCTGATGCCGTCGCCCAGTCCAGTGGTCACGCCGATTACGATTGCGTCGCCGATTCCGACAGTGCGCCCGGTGCTCTCGGCGACGCCAACCGCTATCCCGACCCTGACGAAAGCGCCGATGACTTTTCCAACAGTGCGCCCGCTCTCGACTTCGAGTGGACCTCGCCCGAGCGCTTCTTCGACGGCGCGTCCCAACCCCACCTTGACGCCGAGACCGGCAGCGAGCGCGACCCCGACCGCTAAACCTTCGCCAACGGCGACCGCAACGGCGAAGCCAAAACCGACTCCAACACCCAAGCCGACGCCGACTCCAAAGCCGAGTCCAACCCCTAAACCGACTCCGACCCCCAAGCCGACGCCAACGGTGAAACCCACCCCGACGCCCAAATCATCTCCGACTCCAGTTTCTTCGCCATCGGTCGAAACCTCGTCGGCTGCTGATGACGTCACGTCGCGCGTAAAGGAGCTGGAATCCCATTGGGAAGGCTCGCTCTTGAGCCACGACACCGCTGTAATTGAAAAAATCGTGGCCGACGATTTCATCGGCACGTCGTCCAGCGGCAAGACCGGCGACAAGGCTACATTGCTCGCCGAAGCGAAACGCGACACGAACACTTATATCTCGGCAGTTTCGAGCGACATGACCGTGCGCATGTTTGGACCGGGCGTCGCGGTCGTCACCGGCATCGCGAAAGAGACCGGGAAGACGAAGGCGGGCAAAGCGTTCAGCCACAGCTATCGATTTACCGACACGTGGGTGGAGCGAAACGGCGAATGGCAATGCGTCGCCGCCCACGCCATGGCTCTGCCGAAGAAGTAATCTTCTGTAGCCGCTTCGCTGTGCGAAGCGAGAGAACACCGTCGCTGGATCTTTTCGTCGCCCACAGGGCGACGGCTACAGAAGAGATCAACGCGATTGCGCCATCTTGCTTCTTGCGCCACCTGTCTAGTCTCATGGCGAACGAGACGCAGGATCAATCGATCGACGCGCTTTGGTACAAAGACGCGGTCATCTATGAGCTGCACGTCAAAACGTTTCACGACAGCGATGGCGACGGCATTGGCGATTTCCGCGGGCTGATCGAGAAGCTCGATTACCTCCAGGAACTCGGCGTTACAGCGCTCTGGCTCCTGCCGTTTTATCCGTCGCCGATGCGCGATGACGGCTACGACATTGCCGACTACTACGACGTCAATCCGAACTTCGGCACGCTGGAAGATTTCCGGGCGTTTCTCGATGCGGCGCACCAGCGTGGGTTGCGAGTCATCACCGAGCTCGTCATCAACCACACTTCGGATCAAAACCCGTGGTTCCAAAAATCGCGCCGGGCCGCGCCCGGCTCACCGGAGCGGGAGATGTATGTCTGGAGCGACACACCGGAGAAGTACAAGGAAACACGCATCATCTTTAAGGACTTCGAAACTTCGAACTGGGCCTGGGACCCGATCGCGAAGGCGTATTACTGGCATCGGTTTTATTCGCACCAGCCCGATTTGAATTTCGATAACCCGGCCGTGCATGAAGCGGTCGAGAAGGTACTCGATTTCTGGCTTGGCATGGGCGTTGACGGCCTGCGGCTCGACGCTGTTCCGTACCTCTACGAACGCGAAGGGACGATCTGCGAAAACTTGCGCGAGACCCACGAGTATCTCGTGAAGCTGCGGGCTCACGTCGACCGGAAATTCCAAGGACGAATGTTGCTGGCGGAAGCGAACCAATGGCCGGAAGACGCGGTCGCTTATTTCGGCAAGGGCGACGAGTCCCACATGAATTTCCATTTCCCGCTCATGCCGCGAATGTTCATGGCGCTTCAGATGGAGGATCGGTTTCCGATCATCGACATTCTCGAGCAAACGCCGCCAATTCCTGAGACGTGCCAGTGGGCCATGTTCCTGCGCAACCACGACGAGCTCACGCTCGAGATGGTGACCGACGAAGAGCGTGATTACATGTGGCGCGTTTACGCAAACGATCCGACGGCCCGGATCAATCTCGGCATCCGCCGCCGGCTCGCGCCGCTTCTCGCCAACAGCCGCCGCAAAATCGAGCTGCTCAACATTCTCCTCTTTTCGATGCCTGGAACGCCGGTCCTTTATTACGGCGACGAAATCGGGATGGGCGACAATTTTTATCTCGGCGATCGCAACGGTTGCCGGACCCCGATGCAGTGGAGCCCCGACCGCAACGCGGGTTTCTCGAAAGCAAATCCGCAACAGCTCTACCTGCCGATCACGATCGATCCGGAGTATCACTACGAAGCGATCAACGTCGAAAACCAGCAGAAGAATCTCTCGTCGCTTCTTTGGTGGACACGCCGCGTCATCGCGATGCGGAAAAATTTCCGCGCTTTCTCGCGCGGCTCGCTCGAGTTTCTGCTCCCCGAAAACAACAAGGTCCTGGCGTTTCTCCGGAAACACGAAGACGAAACGATCCTCGTGGTGGTGAATCTGTCGCGCTTTTCGCAGGCAGCCGAGCTCGATCTCTCGCGCTTTGCCGGCTGCGCGCTGATGGAAATGTTCAGCCAGAATTATTTTCCGGCGATTGGGAAGGGGCCTTACGTTATCACCCTCGGGCCGCATTCGCATTATTGGTTTGTCCTGCGATCCGAGACCGCGGCTTCGGTC
>DATBCW010000120.1:0-3030 GCA_036270255.1 Chthoniobacterales bacterium | reverse complement strand
CTGGTCGAAGCCAAAATCGCGGTGGCTTATTGAGATGAACCTGTTGCGCGGGTTGGTTCTGCTTGCTGTTATCATTTTCGCCGGCAACCTCGCGGCCGGTTCGCTTGAGGTGACGCTCATGGACGACAAAGGCAGCCCGGTTTCTGATGCGGTGGTGTATGCCGTCGCCGGCGGGACGG
Source organism: Chthoniobacterales bacterium (assembly GCA_036270255.1). Taxonomy (GTDB): domain Bacteria; phylum Verrucomicrobiota; class Verrucomicrobiia; order Chthoniobacterales; family UBA10450; genus AV80. Next base: position 2,851 of record DATBCW010000120.1, on the reverse strand, counting down.
TGGCGCCCCCAAAAAAGCGGGTCATCATCGATCAACGGGACAAGCAATTCGTTCCCTACGTGACGGCGGTGCAGGTAGGCGCGGCGGTCCTATTCCCGAACAGCGATAATATTCGGCATCACGTTTACTCGTTTTCGCCGGCGAAAAAGTTCGAGCTACCGCTTTACAGCGGCGTTCCGGCCGAGCCGGTAGTGTTCGACAAGGTCGGCTTTGTCACCCTCGGCTGTAACATTCATGATTGGATGATTGCGTATGTAGCAGTGTTGCCGACACCTTATTTTCAAGTGACCGGGAATGAAGGGCGTGCCGTGTTGAAAGATCTGGCACCGGGGCATTACGTCCTGCAGGCATGGCACCCGGCACTGAAAGGCGCGCCGGAGGCGCTGGCGCAAACACTCGACGTCGCGGGAGGAGGCGCAAAAGATTTGTCGTTTACTCTGCCGCTCAAGCCCGAGGTGCGCGCCAAACGCGCACCCGGCCTAACGACCGGAGGCTATCGCTGAAATTTCGATTCCGCACTTTTCGCAGCCGGCTGCTCTTTTTTCTGGTTGCTCTTCTAACGCTGTTACAGAGTGCAACTTACTTTCTCGTTCGCCACGCCAATCGCCGGCACGCGCTTGCGCAGATTGAGTCCAGTCTCGGCGCTGGTGCGCGCATTTTCGAAAAGCTCGTCGAACAGCGTAATCAACAAATTACAGCCGCGGCTGCGATTCTTTCGCGCGATCATGCATTTCAGCAAGCGTTTGCCGGCACCGATCAGGACCGCGACACGACGCTATCCGCTTTGGCGAGTCTGCGCGGTCGGGTCGGGGCTGATGCGGTCCTGATAGCATCGCTCGACAAGGAACTTCTGTTCGACACGCGCCGGCCACAATTGCAGGGCGTACCGTTTCCTTTTCCAAAATTAATCGACAAGGCTGAGACGACCGACTCCGCCTACGCGTTTGTCCTGCTCGACGGCGAACTTTACGCCATTGCGGTCGCGCCATTGCTTGCGCCCGATCCGATTGCCTGGCTTTGCCCAATATTCCGCATCGACGATGATTTCGCGCGCGAAATCAAAAGCTACGCCAAACTGGAGATTACATTTCTCAATGGCGCCGACGTCTTCGGCACGACGCTGCCGAATCGGCCTGCCGTGAGCGCGATGCTACGCGAGCGCTCGCTTCCCCCGAAGCAGCCGATTGATCTGCGCCTTAGCGGTGAAGTTTTTCTCAGCTATGTCGTCCCGCTTCCGGCCGAGAACGGAAGCCCGATCGCACTTCTGCAGCGTTCGCTCGACCAGGAACTCGCGCCTTATCTTCGAATGGAACGAACCTACCTGACTCTGGCGCTGCTTGGCCTGGCTGTATCCGGGGTATTGGGGTTATGGATCGCGCGCGGCGTTTCCGGGCCAGTGATGGAACTGGCCAGGGGCGCTCGCGAAATCGCGGCCGGAAATTACAACCATCATGTCCAACTGAAGCAGGAGGACGAAATCGGATCGCTCGCTACCTCCTTCAATCAAATGAGCGCCGGCTTGGTGGAGCGCGACCGCGTTCGCGACTTGTTAGGTAAGGTCGTTTCTCCGGCGATCGCGTCGGAGTTGCTGCGGAAAAAGGTAACGCTCGGCGGTGAGCAACGGGAAGTGACGGTTCTCTTTTCCGATCTGCGTAATTTCACCGGCATGAGCGAAGCGCTCGGACCCGAAGAGATGCTCGGGATTCTTAACCATTACTTCACTCGCATGGCAGCCATCGTGGAAAAGCACGGCGGTGTGGTGGACAAATATGTCGGCGACGCGCTGATGGCGTTGTTCGGAGCGCCGGTCACATCGCCGGCCGATGCGGACCACGCGTTGCGGGCAGCCTTGGAAATGACCGCAGCCCTTGACGAGCTGAACCAGCAATGGCAACGGCGCGGCCTGCCCACGATCGGTGTTGGCATCGGTATTAACACCGCTGTGGTCGTGGCCGGGAACATGGGCTCGGAAAAGCGGCTGAACTACACCGTCATCGGCGACGGCGTAAACCTTGCCTCGCGGCTCGAAGGGCTAACGAAAACGCCGGAATATGAGACGCGCATTATTGTCAGCGGCGCTACCCTGGCGAGGGCGAAAGAGAAGTACCGCACCCGGCGCCTGGGCGAAGTGGCAGTGAAAGGTAAACAAGTCGCGACCGAAATTTTCGCGCTTCTCGGATGAAAAATGGAAGAGCGGAAATTGCAGATTGCAGATCTCAGATTGGGGAACGGGAAGAAGTTCGGAATGCGGAATGGGGAAGGAAAGGCAGAATTAAGAATTAAGAATTAAGAATTAAGAAGTAAGAGTTAAGACCAAGCCGCGGAGCGAACCAGAAACCGGGAACGGGAAACCGGAAACGAAGAAGAAGGCTTATAGCTCGTGACCGCCTGCTTGCTTTACATGCGAAGGTTTGCAGAATTCGCCAACATGAATGCCTTTCCAAGAAGCCCACGGGAAGTGACACGCGGCATGGCTTATTTCCCGCGCATGCTCGACAAGATCAGGCTGCACGCACGGGGCGAGTTGGGGCCTGATTACCTGCCGAATCTCGGGGCCGCACGCGGCCGATGGTGTGTGCCGCAATTTTCTGCGGGTCAACTACGATGAGCTGCGCGAGCGCGTCCTGGAAGGGGGCAGCGATGACCAGATTCTCGAGTGGTGTTTCGAGATGGGCCGGCGGCTGAACGAAGGCGATCTTTTTGTCTGGAACGGATTCGCGACTAAGCTCGGCTGGCGCGATCGAGTGACGCCGATACTCGAGCGGCGGAAAAAGGAAATAGGTATCGCGAACCGTGACGATATCGCCTGCATTCCAGACCTGATCGATTTCGATGAAAAGCGGCTTACCTA
>DATBCW010000119.1:0-3165 GCA_036270255.1 Chthoniobacterales bacterium | reverse complement strand
ATGGGATGCCTGTGACGATCGTTAGTGAAACTTTTGCCCGCACTGTTTTCCCGAATGAGGATCCGCTCGGCAAGCTCATTCGCCCCGGCCTGATGGACGGCACCGCGTTACCGCCGGAAAGGGTGATCATCGGAGTGGTAGGCGACGTTCGAGGCAATGATCTCGCCAGCGCTTCAACCCCGGAGATGTACGTGCCGCATTCGCAGTGCGCGGCCGAAGAAATGACCCTAGTCCTGCGCGGCAATGGGACGGAGGAGTCTGCTTTCGCGGCCGTCGGGCGTGTTCTTCAGAGCATCGAGAAAAACGTGCCGTTGTCCCAAAGCTACCCGATGGAACACTATCTCACTGCGGCCATCGCCCAGGCTCGCCTCAACTCCATCCTAATGACCATCTTCGCGGCGGTTGCGGTAACGTTGACCGCGATCGGGGTCTACGGAATCATGGCGTACACCGTCGTGCAGCGCCGGCATGAGATCGGGATCCGCCTGGCCTTGGGCGCCCAAAAACTCGCCGTGTTCCAACTCATCCTTGGCCAGGGCATGCGATTACTCGGCTGGGCGTTGTTTATCGGCGGTATTTGCACGGTCTTTATCACCCGATCATTTCATTGGATCGGGAATGGGACCACCGATAACGATGTGCTCACTATCGCATCGGTGGCGATTCTGTTGTCCGCAGTGGCGTTGATCGCTTGCTGGTTGCCGGCGCGTCGCGCTGCCAGGCTCGATCCACTCACCGCCCTGGGGCAACGCTAGGGCGCCGGTCCAAGGCAATGGGTTGGGCGGGACTCGAACCCGCAACCAACGCCTTAAAAGGGCGCTGCTCTACCATTGAGCTACCAACCCGCTAGGGGAGAAACGTTTTAATCCAGTTCGCGCGATGCCGCAAGAATGGAGGGACGACCGCTGTGTCGTCCCGAACGATTACGGACGGAACTGCGCCCGTCCCTCCAAAGCATTTTTCAAATCTTGCAATGAATTTCGCGGCCGCTGAAGACGGAAGATCGATAAACCGGCGGCAGTCGCGCCTTCCCAATCGCGCTCGGGATCGTCGCCGACGTGTAAGGTCTCGTTAGGCCGCGCTCCGCTCAGGCGCAATGCCCGCCGGAAAATTGCCGGATCGGGTTTGTCGGCCCCGAGTTCGCTGGAAAGAAAAATATGCGCGAAAAATTTCGAGAGACCGAGGTGTTCGAGGATCATCCGGAGCCGGCCGTCAAAATTCGAAACGACGGCGAGCTGGAATTGGCGGTGCAATGGGTTGAGAACTTCGATGACCTCGGAGAAAAGATCCCAGACGACGGATTCGGCGAAGTGAGAGTAGACCGCTTCGAAAAATGCGTCGCGATCCAGCTCGGAGACGCTCGGCGCGACTCGATCCACGACGCGATTTACCAGATCCCGCCACCAGCCTCGATCATCATCATCGCGCGGGCCCTCGATCGCAGGCCGTGACGGGGTTTCTTTCCAGCAGACAGCGAAAGCTGCGTCGAGCGCAGCCGGATCCAGGCGGAGACCGATTCGTTCGCCGACGAACGCGTAGTGATGGCCTACGCTCTTCGGCAAATGGATGAGGGTTCCGGCGGCGTCGAAGAAGATTGTCTTAATGTTGTTTGGGCTTTTCACAGAGACGCGAACGTATTATGACCGCTCGCGCAACGCATGAAAGCGATCGACGAACTTTTCGCGCAGCCGAACTGGGACCAGACCCGGCGGGAAGAGATCGCCAATTGCGTGAGCCACGGCTTTGGCCTCGCGGCGGCGATCGTCGCTACGCCGTTTCTTTGCGTGGCCGCAGCGCGCCAACCAAGCCAGTCGTTTTTCGTCGGCACGATCATTTTCGTCGCGACGATGTGGCTGCTTTATCTTTGCTCGGCGATTTATCATGCCTGGCCGCGGACCCGTTTGAAATGTGCGTTCCAGATCGTCGATCACGCGGCGATTTTTCTTCTCATCGCCGGGACCTATTCGCCGTTCACCCTCGGACCGATGCGCGGCGCATGGGGCTGGACGATTTTCTCGGTGGTGTGGCTCCTCGCTCTCGCTGGAGTGATCTTCAAATTCCGGACCGGCATTCGCTGGAAAAAACTGTCGCTGGTTCTGTATCTCGGAATGGGCTGGCTGATTCTGCTCGTCTTTCGCCAGCTAGTCCTTGTCGTTCCGACTGCCGCCGTAATTTGGCTGCTCGCCGGCGGCGTCGCCTACACGTCCGGCCTCATTTTTTTCGCGAACCAGCGGATTCGTTACAGCCATTTCATCTGGCACCTGTTCGTGCTGACTGGGACGGCCTGTCATTTCTGCGCGATTTTTTCCTGCGCGGCCTGACGGGTTCGGCCATAATCGGAGTCGGCTATTCATTGCCGCACCATGTTGCCGGTAGAACACAACGATCCTGTTAACGCGCAGATCCTCGCCGTCTCAGAGGATAAGATCGATGGCTTTGTCCGCGAGCCGTTCGAGGAGGTTGCCGCTCGTTCCGGCGTGCCGGTAGAAACGGTCATGGCGCGCATTGCCGCGATGCTGAAAGCCGGAACGATTCGCCGTGTCCGACAAACCCTTCTCGCAACGAATCTCGCCGATGGCGCGCTCGTGGCCTGGAAAGTCGCGCCGGAAAAAATCGAGGCTGCCTTCGATTACATGTCGCAATCCGATCCGTTTTCCGGCCACGTTGTTCTCCGTTCCACCGACTCCGTCACGCCCGGATCGGAATACAAGCTCTGGACCACGCTGAAAGTCCCGCGCGGATTTTCGCTGCAACATCACGGCGAGCTGCTCGCCAGGAAACTCGGTGCGGAACATTTCCGGCTCATGCCCGCGAAAGGAATATTTACGCTCGGCGTTGGCCACGTGCGGCGAAAAACCATCGAGCCCGGAAGTAAAGCAGAGGTTCCGGCAACGATGGCGCCGGTTCACGTTGCAAAGCTCAACGATTTGGAATGGAAGGTTCTCGTCGCGTTGAAGCGCGAGTTTGAGCCGCACGAAATCGCGTCCTCACCGTGGCGGCCACGAGCCGCGGAAGCCGGCGTCAGCCTCGATGAATTTTGCCAAGTCGCGGAAGCTTTAAACGCGCGAAAGGTCATCGGCCGCTTCTCGACTTTCCTCGAACACGTCAAACCGTCGGCGGCTGGCGTTCGCGTCACTCGTTTCAACGCCCTTTTTCACTGGGCGG
>DATBCW010000118.1:0-10937 GCA_036270255.1 Chthoniobacterales bacterium | reverse complement strand
GGAGAAATGGAACGGTTATGCTTGACTGACAGGTTCGACATTTGTCGTCCGTATGCCTGCGCAAACTATCCAGATCAGCGGAGCACGCCAGCACAATCTCAAGAATCTCCACGTCGAAATTCCGAGGGAAAAACTGGTCGTAATCACAGGGTTGAGCGGCTCAGGAAAGTCGTCGCTCGCCTTCGATACGCTCTATGCGGAAGGGCAACGTCGTTACGTGGAAAGCCTCTCCGCTTACGCCCGGCAGTTCCTCGATCAGATGGAAAAGCCGGACGTCGATTTCATCGAAGGCTTGTCGCCGGCGATCGCGATTGAGCAACGCAGCGCCGGGGCGAATCCGCGTTCGACGATCGCGACGACGACGGAAATTTACGACTACCTGCGCGTTCTCTTTTCCGCGGTTGGCCAGCCGCACGATCCGGTAACCGGCCAGGCGATTCATCGCCAGACGCCGCAGCAAATCGTGGATCAGATTCTCGCGTTCCCCGCGGAGACGAAAATCATCCTGCTCGCGCCGCTGATTCAGAACCAGAAAGGCGAATTCCGCGACGTGATCGAGAAGGCGAAGCGGGAAGGCTTCGTTCGAATTCGGATTGATGGCGAGATCGTGGAGCTCGGAAAGCCGGAGCCCATCCGCCTCAAGAAAACCGAGAAGCACACGATAGAAGCGGTGGTCGATCGGCTGATCATCCGCGAAGGCGTGCGGACGCGGCTGGCGGATTCGGTGGAGACGGCGTTGCGATGGGGCGGGAACCGGATTGTCGTGCTGAAGACGGAACCGAAAACGCCGAACGCCCAACACCCAACGCCCAATAACGAATCGGAAGAGTGGGATGCGGTCCGTTACACGACCGACTACGGGAGTGCCGAAAGTAACTACTCGTTAGGCGAGCTGACGCCGAAACATTTTTCGTTCAACAGCCATTTCGGGGCGTGCCCGGCTTGCCATGGTCTGGGGACACAATTGGTGTGTGACGCGGAGCTGATGTCGGACCCGGAAAAATCGCTGAAGGAAGGAGCGATCACGCCGTGGCGGCGCGGGACGAAGCCGATGCTGGCGTACTATCGAAATTTGCAGCGAGCCTTGGTGAAACATTTCGGCGTGGACGAAGCGATGCCGTTCGCGGAGCTGCCCGAGAATTTCAAGCAGGCGCTTTATTACGGCACGGGCGACGACCCGATCCAGATAAACATTGGCGGCAACGGAAAATCGCCGAAAACGGCGCGGCCCTTCGAAGGGCTCGTGCCGCAAATGGAACGGCTCTACGCGGAGACGGAAAGCGAATTTACGCGCAACCGGATCCGCGCCTTCATGACCCGAGTCCCCTGCCAGATCTGTCACGGCGCGCGACTCAAGCCCGAAATTTTAGCGGTAACAATCAAGGATTCGACCGGGCGCGAATTGAACATTCATCAATTCAGCGAACTCACAATCGATGCGGCGGCGGAATATGTCCGACGACTCGCGTTGACGGAACAGCAACGGCACATCGTGGCTGATGTCGTGCGCGAGATCGATTCGCGGCTCCAATTCCTGGTCGAGGTCGGGCTCAATTATCTTTCCCTCAATCGGGAGAGTGGGACGCTTTCGGGCGGTGAAGCGCAACGAATCAGACTGGCGACGCAGATAGGATCGGGGCTCGCCGGCGTGCTTTACGTCCTCGACGAACCGAGCATCGGCCTGCATCAGCGGGATAATGCCCGGCTGCTCACGACCCTGCATCGGCTTCGCGACCTCGGAAATTCGGTGATCGTCGTCGAACACGACGAGGAAACGATCCGCGCGGCGGACCATATTCTCGATCTCGGTCCGGGGGCCGGACCGCGCGGCGGCGAGATCGTGGCGCAAGGAACACTCGCCGAAGTTCTGACCGCAAAAAATTCGCCGACGGCGGATTATCTTTCCGGGCGCGCCCGGATTGCGATCCCGCGAGAGCGCACGAAACCGCGCTCGACTCAAATCGGCGACGGCTGGCTCACGGTCACCGGCGCGACGGAGAACAATCTCAAGAACGTGACGGCGTCGTTCCCAATCGGACTGCTAACGTGTGTGACCGGCGTCTCCGGCAGCGGCAAATCCACGCTCGTGGACGACATCCTGCGGCGCGCGCTCTTCCGGCATTTTTACAACTCGAAAGACAAACCGGGCGCGCATCGCGCCTTGCACGGCCTCGACCAGCTCGACAAGGCGATCGTAATCGATCAAAGCGCGATCGGCCGCACCCCGCGATCGAATCCGATCACTTACACCGGCGCGTTCACTCCGATCCGCGAATTGTTCAGCCAACTCCCGGCGGCGCGCGTGCGCGGCTACGATGCCGGCCGTTTCAGTTTCAACGTCAAAGGCGGCCGCTGCGAAAATTGCGAGGGCGGCGGGCTAATCAAGATCGAGATGCATTTTTTGCCGGACGTTTATGTGCAATGCGAAGTCTGCCACGGCCAGCGTTACAACCGCGAGACCCTCGAGATCACGTTCAAAGGAAAAAACATCGCGGATGTCCTCGACCTTACTGTCGATGAAGCGGCGCGCTTTTTCCGGAACGTCCCGTCGGTCTCCGACAAACTAGTCGCGCTCCTCGATGTGGGGCTCGGATATCTGCGCCTCGGCCAGGCGGGCACGACTCTTTCGGGCGGGGAGGCGCAACGAGTAAAGCTGGCGACGGAACTGGCTAAACGTGCGACCGGCCGGACGATTTACATTCTCGATGAGCCCACGACGGGTCTGCATTTCGCCGATATCGAGAAGTTGCTTCAGGTCCTGATGAAATTGCGCGATGCCGGCAACACCCTCGTCGTGATCGAACACAACCTGGAGATGATCAAGTGCGCGGACTGGATCATCGATCTCGGGCCGGAAGGCGGCGAGCGCGGCGGAAAAATCGTCGGCGCTGGGTCGCCGGAAGAAATCGTCGCGCTGCCGGGCAGTTTCACCGGCCAATATTTAAGGCCGCTCCTAAAGCGATAACCAATTCAGAGGACCGTGTCCGCCAGGTTCGATTTGTATTTGGTGTTCGTCTGCCGGTCGTTCAGCTCGATGTAAACATAGCTGGGCGGGATCGTGCCCTCTTCGTAGGCAATCCAGATTTTGCCGAGGTCGTCCGGCGTTCCCAAGGCACAGAAGCCGTAAATTCGGTGCCCGGCCGCATCGAAAAAGTCGACCCAAGTGCGAGACGAATTGTGATTCAAGCCGCAGGGCGGGAGCGCGGGAGCGGCCGCGAACATTTCCGCCGGGTAGTCGGCCTTGTTCAGGACATCGTAACGAAGGCGAATGTAATTCTTGCCGCCGGTGGAATACGCTTCGGTCCCCATCAGATAAAGAATTGGCTTGGGCGGAGGCCCTCCGTTTGATGGCCCGCTCTGGATAATCGCGACGTGTTGATCGCTGGGGCTCGCCAGTTGAACGGGAGTTGGACGCGGCGCAGCCGGAGGGGCGGCTGCATTTTTTCCGCTAGGCGTGGTCTGAAACGGCGGTGTCGTTTTCTGCGGCGTGGGTGTGGCCGCACAGACAATTAAGACGGGCACCAAAATCACCAGCAATGCCGGTGCGGTTTTCGGAATTTTCATGGAGGACTCCTTTCCTGGGATGGTTGACGGGCAATGATTTCGCCCTCAGGGCCGATGTTGTCACCGGTCCGGCGTCGCTGACAAGCTCGTTTTAGTCAGACTACGGTGCAGCCGTGGCTGCTGCGACGTCGGGAAAGAGTTTGAAATATTGGTCGAGCTTGGCGCTTTCGAAAATCATCCGGACCCCTTCGCGCGCCCCGGCGATCAGGAAAACGCCGCCTTCCAGCTCGAGGCTTTGCATGGCCCCGATCAGGACGGCGATGCCGGAGCTGTCGATGTAAGGGACCTGCGACAAATCCACTATTAGCCGTTTCGGCTTTTCGTCGTCGATGATTGCGCGAAGCGACGCGCGCAATTCGGGCGAAACGTGCAAATCGATCGCGCCGGTGGGAGAGAAAACATTCGGTGTCGAAGAGGCAGCCATTGGTTAGGCCGAGCATGTCACTGTCGCAGCCTCAACGTCAATTGCCGTCATTGGTCTTGTCCAAAAAAAAGCGCCAACCGCAGGCCGCGGTTGGCGCTCTTAGTAAATCTGCGGCGGATTACGACGCTGGTTTCAGGCTGTTTACGATCGTCCCGACTTCCTGCTGATGTTCCTTCTCCTTGGCCGTTGTCACCCAGTAAGTGAACACGATCATCTTATCCTTAACTGGGACGAAGCACATGCTGACGGCGGCTGGACCGTCTTCGTCCTTGCCTTGAAAGAGGATCTCGGTCGCGTCGAACGAACCGGCTTTGAACTTGTTTTCCTTCTTCGTCGAGTCATCGAGGGTCACGTTGTGGCCCTTCAGCATCTCGATCGTGTCTTCGATTTCGGCGTTCATGCCCTTTTCGCTGCCGACCGCAACGACGGAAATGTAAACCGCGTCATCGGAGCTCTGGCCGTAGATTCCGTTGTCCACGACCGTCGGCTTCCACGAGTCCGGCATGTCGATGGAGGCGATCGCGAAGTCGTCATTTGGGAGCTTGTAGGTCTTGGCGTCGACGGCGAGCACGCCGAGAAAGGCAATGGCAATAAGTGAGAGAAGTGTTTTCATAATTTGGTTCTGAGCCGGAAGTAAACGCCAACCATTCAGCGACGGCAACACGATATCTTGCGAGTAAGGTTGCCTACATACGTGAACACCGATCTCGAAACGTGGTTGCAGAATAAGTTCGCGCAAATGGGCCACGCACTCGGCCGCCCGACGCCGCTGACGAGTTTGCGAATCGGGCCACCGCTGGCGGAGTGGGAAGCGAACTTTTTCGCGCGCGGCCTGTCTGAAAATTTGTTTAGGGTCGATGAACTGGGCGAAGTCGAGAGCGATTTGTTGCCCGCGAACGATTCGAGCAGCGATCGGCGATCTTACCGGCTCTTCTCCGCGGAACCGCCGAGGCTCCTCCGCGAAAACGTTTGCCAGCTCGCGGCGGCCGCCAGGCTGATTTTCGAGCGCGGCTGGTTGCCGCGACACATCTTCCTCGATCCCGGCCGTCCAGAGCATCATTCGAACGCCGACAGTTTCGATCTCCTCGTTCGCTCGCCGGAAGGAAGAATCTTTATTTGGATTGAAGCGCGCCGGAGCGGAGCAGAGTTGGAAAAACTGATCGCTGATTTGCGGGCGTGCTCGCGCCGCGGGCCACACCCGCACGAGGAGTGCGGTTTTCCGCAAAACCATCCGCGCCACGAATTCTGCGTCGCAAACCAACCGTCTTGCCTGTGGGCCGTCGCGCCAGATGGCGAAATCTCTTTCGAAGTGACGTGCACCGGTGCGACGCTTGAACTGAAACAATTGCCGTCGCTTCCGCCACGAAGCCGATTCGAGCTGAGCTGAGTCCTACCGCTTTCCCTGGACGCTCAGCTCCCACCGATAACCGTCCGGATCGCGGAACCAAATCCCCATGTGCGGCGAGCCGGGCGCTTCCGGCCCGATCTCGTCCCCCGGATCTTCCAGGTTCACTTTGTGTTTCCGCAAATGCGCGAGCGCCTTTCGGAGTGCCGCCATACTGGGCAAATGAAAAGACATGTGGCCAAGCGTGCCCGGTGAGGGCCTGCCCTTGTGCAGAGCGATCGTAACGTTGCGGTTCCCAATCGCGATCCCGCCCTCGAATTCGAATTCCTTCCTCAACCCGAGCGCACGCTCGAACCATTTCGCGCTTCGTTTCGGATTCCGCACCGCTAATCCGAAATGGCCGACGACTCCGGTTGTGAATGGAATTTTTCTGCTCATGTCATTGAAGGAATCGTGGCAACCGCTGCACGGCGAATCGCGCAAGGAGCGAGGCGATGATAATGCCTGGAATCAGGCTGGCGTAAAACTTCTGGGCTGGAATCACGTTTTGGACCAAGCCGATCAAACAAACGACGACATCTCCTACGATCAGGTACTGGCGAACCGTGCGCCGCCATTCGCGCATCCGTTCTTCCACGTCCGGGGCGCCGCGGCGCTGCCGAAGGGCCCTCCAGCGCAACGTTGCGAGCGCAGCGAAAACGAGCGCGAAATCACCGAAATAAAGAACGATCGCATCGCGACCGCCGGGGAAACGCAAATAGGTCTGGACCGCGTAAGGCAGAACCGCGATCCCCAGAAGGAAAATGAAATTAATGATGACGTCCGGGGTTTGCGCGACGAACTCGTGGCGGAAAATGCCATAATGCGCGAGCCAGATCACACAGATAATCGCGAACGTAGCGATGAATGTGCCCCAGCGCGTTACCGCGAAAACCTCGGAAACGTTAGCGGGAAGATCGAGACGGGTGGCCAGTAACGACAAGCTAAAACCGAAGACAAGATCGCTGAAAGCTTCGAGCCGATGGGTGAAACGCTCGCCGTAAATCGAAGTCACCGGTGACATGCTTCCAGCAATATATCGTCGGTTATCGTTACGCGTAAATGAAACCGTTCCGCGGTCGATCGGGTCACGGCAAAAAAAAGAGTTAGTCAGCCGCATAGAACGGCTGACTAACTCCAAGTTATCACTGTCGCAGCCGAAGCTGCGGCAAATCGTCGGTTAAGGAGTCGGCGAAGGAGAGGGCGACGCCTTTTCCTTCTTGGTCGTCTCTTTCTTCGTTGTCTCTTTCTTAGTATTGTCGGTCGACGACTTCTTAGTCGTTGATTTCTTGGTCGTCGACGTCTTGGCCGGGGCCTTCTCCGGCGCAGTGGTGGTAGCTGTTTCCGTCTTATTAGTATTGCAGGCGCCCAGGAGCCCCGCGACTAACAGACAGGTGATGGAATAGATGAGTGATTTCATAGGTTGTGGTTAAGCAGAGGTCCGAGAATGTGCGGTCGCCGCAGGGACTGCAAGCAATTATTTCGACTAACTGTTGGACCGGAAAAAGGGGCGGTTTGGCCGGCCCAAAAGGGGCCAAATACCTCCTTCGAGCGTGCCGCGTTCCTGCTCTTGCTCTTGATCCTAATCCTGATCTTGTTACTTCGCGGCTTCGCAAGATCAGGAGCATGATTAGGATCATGAGCGGGGAGGAAAGCCATGTTTAGAACCAAGTCCGTCCATACTTCGAGCGAACCTAACGATGGCCTCCGGATCCTGGTGGCGCGGGGGCGCGGCCGAGGACTGCCCGCGGACCGGTTCGACGTCTGGATGGCGAATCTCGGGCCGAGTGAACAACTGCGCGATGCCATCCTGGCCGGTAAAATATCGTGGAGCGAATACAGCCGCCGTTATGCGAAAGAGCTTCTCGAGCCTGGCGGTGTCGATTCCCGCAACGAGCGGATCAAGAATCACGGACAAAAATTTACCCTGCGATTGCTCCAGCATCTCGCCGGGAAACAGACGATCACGCTGCTTTGTCACTGCGCCGAGGACGAACAACATTGCCACCGGCACCTGTTGAAGGCGCTGCTCGAGAAAAAGATTTAGAACGCAGACTGGCGCTAACCCCGCGCCAAATCTTCCGCAGAGAGAACCAATCTCTCGACGCGCCCATCGTCGGCCAACGCTTCGACGATTTCCGGTACGTCGGCCAACGTTACGCGGCCGTAGAAAAAATGATCCGGCTCAACGAGAATGCAGACGCCGCTCGAGCATTGATCCAGACAGCTCGATTTGCAGGCGCGCGCTCCAAGCTTCGCGAGGCCGCGCGCCTTTAACTGTTCCTTTAACGCGTCGCGGACTTGTTCGGAACCGCGCTTGGCACACGAGCCTTTGGGGTCGTCGTCCGTGCGGCGATTCGTGCAGACAAAGAGGTAGCGCCGCCGCAAAGCCATGAAATCAGATCGGCAATGGGCGCAGCCCCGTCAACGCGACCGGGTCAATTACTTTGAGTATGTGTGCGTCGAGGACGTGTTCGTTGTACTCGCTGACGGCCTGTCCTGCGGCACAGATGTGCAGGAGGTAAACAAACAACTGCCAGTCAAAACAACGAGAGCGGAGATAACGAATTTTTTCATAAATAAGGTGTGCAGGCGTCGAGCCTCTTCGCGCCTCACCAAAACTGCAAGCCCTTAAATCCGAGCGCCGCGGCACTCTTAGCCGGCGTCCTGCGGGACGCTGGTGTTGGCATCGGGTCGGTCCTGCGGAACGCTGGTGTCCGGATTAGACTTTAGTGCCCGACCGCCAACCTCTGACTCGTCCGGTTCGTCTTGCGGAACTGACGTGTGCTCGCCCCTGTCCTTTTGAGTTGTCATACGAGGAAGCGTGGCAGAGGCCCGGATCCATTGCAATACTGCTTTGCCTTGGCGTTTGATCGTTAAGCTCGCTTCAAAGCCCCAACCCGCTTACAACACTCGCGGAATGGACTGGCGCAGGTTCCTCGGGGAGTTACAGCGGCGGAACGTTTACCGTGTCGCGGTCACCTATACCGTTGTGAGCTGGGTGCTGATCCAGATCGCGACCCAGGTTTTCCCCTTCTTCGAAATTCCGGTCTGGGCGGTGCGCCTTGTGATCCTCCTCCTCGTCCTCGGGTTCCCGGTCGCGCTCGTTCTCGCCTGGGCTTTTGAGCTCACGCCGGAAGGAATCAAGCGGACCGAGGAAGTTTCCCCGCAAGAATCGATCCGGCATCACACCGGGCGAAAGCTGCTGGCGCTCGCGGCAGTGGGCGCAGCCATCGCGGTCGGTTTGTATCTGGTGCCATTCGCGCGGCGAAGTTGGACGGACGCGAAGCCGGATGCGGGGCCAGGTTTTACCATCCCGGAGAAATCAATTGCCGTCCTGCCCTTCAGCAATCTGAGCGCAGAACAGGAGAATGCTTTTTTTACCGACGGCATTCAGGACGAGATCCTGGCTGACCTCGCGAAGGTCGCGGACTTGAAAGTGATCAGCCGGACTTCGGCCGGCGCCTACAAGGCGGACGCTCCGCGCAACGCCCGCGAAATCGGGCGCCAGCTCGGTGTCGCCCATCTCCTTGAAGGCAGCGTCCAGCGGACGAAAACTCGTATCCGCGTCACCGCTCAACTCATTGATGCACGGACGGACGAACACCAATGGGCTGAACATTACGATCGCGATCTGGCGGACATCTTCGCGATTCAGACCGAAATCGCGCAGGCCATCACGGGTCAGCTCGAGGCCCGGCTTTCGGCGCGGGAGAAAGCCGCGATCGAACCCTCGACGCGAAACATTGGCGCCTTCGATCTCTATCTCCAGGCTAAGGAATTGATCAAAACTTTTCCCGACACCGAGAATTGGAAGGAGACATTGCTAAAGGCGGTTCGGCTCCTCGATGAATCGATCTCGCGCGACCCGAATTTCGCTCTCGCATTTTGCTGGCGCGCCATCGCGCATGACGACCTCTACTGGAACGGCCTCGATCGCACCCCGGCCCGTCTCGACCTGGCCCAAGCCTCCGTGGAACGAGCGCTCGCTCTCGTCCCGGACCTGGGCGAAGCGCACCTGGCCCAAGCGTTCGTTTATTACCATGGAAAACGCGATTACACCCGGGCCTTCCAGGAACTCGCCCTGGCCAGCCGTACCCTGCCGAACAGCGCCGAAGTTTCTTACCTGGCCGGCACAATCGCGCGCCGGCAAGGTCGCTGGGACGATTCCGTGAGGAATCTCGAAAAGGCTTACGAACTGGATCCGTTGAACCAGCGCATCGTGGGTGGGCTCTCGGTCGTCTACGACCTGCTCCGCCGCTACGATGATGAAACGGCGCTTTTCGATCGCGCCGCGGCTGCCAATCCGAGCTCCCGCAATTATGCGCAGATGGTCCACGCCCAGATTGAGCTGCAACGCGGCGACCTAAGCGCGGCGCGTTCTTTTTTGGTGTCGCTGCCGCCTGACTATGATCCGAACGGGCAGGTCACCTGGACGCGGATTACGCTGGCGCTTTACGAACGGAATTTTGAGGACGCGTCTAAATTTCTGGCGGCGTGGAAACAGGAAGACCTGGTCGCGGGCGCGGGCAAGGTTCTTCCGGTCAGTTATTGGCAGGGCATAATCGCGCGGGCAACTGGCGATAACGCAAAGGCGACGGAAGCCTTCACTCGCGCCCGCGCCACGATTGAATCGCAGTTAGCGAAGCAACCAGACGATCCGTTTCTGCTAGCCACGCTCGGGTTGGCTGATGCCGGACTTGGACACAAGGAGGAGGCGCTCAGCGAAGGCCGTCGAGCGGTCGCGCTCCGGCCGCTTTCCGAGGACGCGGTCGACGGCGCGGCAATGCTCTCCGAGCTTGCCATGATTTACGCGTGGGTAGGCGACGCTAGCAGCGCTATGGACCAGCTCGAGTCTCTCGCGAAGATCCCGAACGGACCTTATTTTGGCGCACTGAAATACGAGCCAGCGTGGGATGCGGTGCGGAGCGACGGACGTTTCAATGCGATGTTGAAGGAGCTTCAGCCCCGCTCAAAAGAACAACGATGAACCCCACCGCCAGCCAGAGCGTCGCGTAAACGTACCAGAACGGGACGAACGCCGGGCCTTTCATCAGCGGAAACACGAGCCCGGCACCGACGGTGTTTACCGTCGCGTGAAAAAGCATCTGGGCGAAGACGCTGCCTTTGCTGCGATTGAATAGCCAGGTTTGGATCAGCGTTCCGCCGAGCAACGAAATCAGGAAAGCGGGGATGATCGAGGGCGGGAATTCGTTGCCCATGAGCGGCAAATGCCACAGCGCCCAGATCGGAGCGAGGATCAGACTGGCGATGAGCGGCGAATGTTGTGCCTGCAAGCGCGGCAGTGCGAACCCGCGCCATCCTGGTTCTTCGCCGAGCCCGATGAAGAGAAAAATAAAAATGAACCGCTCCGGCAATTCGCGCCACGCGGTCGACGGCGGCCATGACATCGATTGGCCGATTGCCGCTATCACGGCGAACGCCACCGCACAAAGCAGAATCGGAAGACCGAAGACGACCGCGTACGACGACCAACCAATTCGCCCCCGGACGATTCGGCCAAGCAGTCCGCGCATCCCGGAACGACCTTCAGCCAGTCCGGTC
>DATBCW010000117.1:0-16267 GCA_036270255.1 Chthoniobacterales bacterium | reverse complement strand
CATCGTCGCTCGGTCCATCTTTGTGATATCGGGCACCTGACCGACCGGCTCGAGTCCGGCGAGGATGTATGTTTTCGCCTGCGGGAAAAACAGGTTCGCGTAGAGGAAATCCGGCCCGCCAAACATGTAGTAGCAGGTGTTCGTGCTGGCATAGGCCTCCGGCGCGTTCGCGAGCATCCAGGCGCGGATCGGCCGGACCTGGAAGTAATCCTTTTTAAACCAGGCGCTGTCGAGATTGCGGGCGTGATCCTGCCAGGCTGGATCCTGGATAAGTGAGGCCAGCGGTCCGCTTACCGGAATGCCGGCCAGGAATCGGGCGGTGTCGTCGAGGCTTGCGCTTTGGCCAAATACGCCGGCACCCGGCAAACAGAGCAAGAGAAGAAGCAGAAGTCGTTTCATGAATGCGTTTAAGACGGCTGTGCGACTTTTGTTTTCGGAGAAAGAAAATAGACAATCAATCCAAGCGCCATTGTCGCAAGTCCCCAAAGTGACGGCGTCCGGGTAGAGGGCTCGGCCAAAAGGTGCTCCAGCATCCAGAGGCTGATCCCGAGAAAGATGAGCGGCGTGATCGGATATCCCCAGGTGCGATAAGGGCGCGGCAGATCGGGCCGGCGCCATCGCAGGACGAACACGCCGAGGACGGTGAGCGTCGAACAAAGGGTGAGACTGAACTGGACGTAGCCCACCGCCGTTTCAAAGGTCGCGGTCAACAGAAGCACGACCACGATCGCGAATTGAGTGAGAATGGCGTTCACCGGTACGCCGTTCGGGTTGCGCCGGCCGAGCCAGCTTAACGCGCGCAAATCTTCGCCCATCGCCGCCGTGATTCGCGGGCCGATCCACATCATTCCGCTCACGCTCGAAATCAGGCCGAGACAAATGAAGAGCCCGGTAATCTTCGCGCCGGCTCCGCCGAAAATGTGCGCTCCGGCGATGATCGCGACTTGTTGTTTACCCGCGATCTCCGCGGCGGGAGTAGTCCGAAGGAACGCGGCGTTCGTTGCGACATAAAGAAGAACAACGAGGACGGTGCCGAGGCCGACCGACAACGGGACTGTCCGGGCCGGATCCCGCAGCTCGCCCACAATATAAGTGGACGCGTTCCAGCCAGAGTAAGCGTACATCACCCAGTAAAGACTGACGGCGAACGGCGCGCTCAGAATCAAAGTGCCGTCGCCTTTCGCCGGCAAAAATGAAATCGGCTGAGAGGACTTCACGCAAAATCCGGCGACGACGATGACGAGGATGAGCGCGATTTTCAAAATGGTGGAGCCGTTCTGAAAGGCGCTCCCGAGCTGCAAATCGCGCAACAAAACCGCCGTGCAAATCACAACAATGGCGAGCGACAAAACGATCGGGTTCAGTCCCGGAACAACATCGGCAAAGTAAGTCCCGAACGCGATGGCCGCGATCGCGACCGGCGCCGCGAATCCAATTGTGGCCGAGATCCATCCCGCCAAAAATCCGAGCGACGGGTGATAGATTGCGCTCAGAAAATTATATTCGCCACCGGAGCGCGGCAGAGCGGCTCCGAGTTCCGCATACGAGAGCGCTCCGCACAACGCACAAATTCCGCCCGCGATCCACAAGGCGAGGATCGCAAACCCCGTCGGCAGACCGGTTACCTGAAATCCGAGACTCGTGAAAATCCCGGTGCCCACCATGTTGGCGACGACGATGCAAGTCGCGGTGAGCGGCGAAATAGTGTGTTTGCCTTCCACGACAGCGGCCATTCGGCGACTCATGTAGAGGGTGAGTGCGATTCAGTCAATGGCGGTGCCAAAGGGTTCCCGCTCCTGCTCTTGATCGTGCTCCTGATCCTGGCTTGCCGCGACGTCTGGGCAAAAGAGCATGATCAGGATCAAGATCATGAGCAGGAAACCGCAGACTGAGTTGGCTCCAGAGGTAGGATTCGAACCTACGACCAATCGGTTAACAGCCGACCGCTCTACCACTGAGCTACTCTGGATCGGAATGCGGTTCGTAAATTGCCTGCCGACCTTCAATCGGCAAGGGCGAATTCGCAGGATTCGGCGGTCATAGACCGCCGCTACAGCGGAAATTTGGTTGCGGGGGCGGGATTTGAACCCGCGGCCTTCAGGTTATGAGCCTGACGAGCTACCAGGCTGCTCCACCCCGCGTCTTGAAGCGTGCAGTATGTCGCATGGAGCGACGAACGCAAACGCAAAATTGCTCGCCAATCAACGCAGATTGAAAAACTCGATTAACCCAACGCCGCTCGCGTCGTTCTTCCCGCGAACAATGGCGGTGTAGCGGTCAGGCGGGAGCATTTGGACCAGCGCGGATTCCAAATCGTTCGCCGGCGGAATAGTCGTCGCTTCGATCTCGGCTTGTTGACTGCTTCCGTCGGGACGCGTCTTCCAGTCATCGTTGAAGGCCACCAGCGTTCCGTTTCCATCGCGCAATTCCACGGTCGGATCGGCCAGCGCTCCTGCTACCGGAAGAGAAGGGCCGATCGCGCGTACCACTACTTTGGCGGTAGCGCCATCTGTTCCCTCACCAACAGTGATGCCGCCAATCATGACGTCGTCGTTGGTCTGAGTAACGCCGCGTGTCGAAACGTTGGCCAAGGTGGAATCGGCCGACTGATCGAGGTCGTAGACTTCGAACAAGCCGATTCCGTTAGAGTTATCCTTACCCCTCACTACAACTGTATAGGCCCCGGGATTGATTGTTCCCCAGAGCGCCGATTCCAAATCATTCGTCGGAGCCAATCCGCTGTCCTCGATTTGCTGTCGAGTGAGGGCGTCCTTCCAATTATCGTTAGTCCCCAGAAGCTCGCCCGAGGGCCCGTGAACTTCGATGACCGGGTCGGTGAGCGCTCCGGGCAAACTCAGCGATGGTCCGATCCCACGAACGAGCACAGTCTTGGTCTGTGTCCCGGTAATGATGAATCCACCGATCATCGCGTTGTCTCCGGTCTGGATATGCAAGCGCGTGGAAATGTTGAGCAGGGAAGGAGGCGTGGGCGGTTCGGTGTAGAGCTCGGCGCCGCGAGCGTCGGTCCCGCCGCCGCCGGCAATCAAAACTTGTTTGTCAGGTAGAATGGTTGCCGTGTGTCGCCAGTGAGACTGATGCATGGTGCCGGTCGGAGTCCAAGTCCCTGCCGTCGGGTCGTACAGTTCGGCAGTTGCGAGAGATCCCGAACTGTTTCGTCCACCGGTAACAAGTACCTTATGGTTGGATAGCAACACCGCACTATGTTTGGCGCGAGCCTCGCGCAAAGCGCCCGTTAACGTCCAGATCCCCGTCGCGGGATCGTACAATTCGGCGTTCGTAGCGCCGCCTCCAGCCACCAGGACCTTGCCGCTGGCGAGTAAGGTGGCCGTGTGTTGGAAGCGCTCTTCGTTTAGATTTCCCGTCGCGGTCCACGTTCCAGTGGCCGGATCATACAGCTCGGCGGTGGCCAGAGTGGTGCCGTCGAATCCTCCGGCGACCAGCACCTTTCCGTCGAGCAATAAAGTCGCCGTATGGTAAGCGCGCTTATCCCCGAGACTAGCGGTCAGACTCCAAGTTCCGCTCGCGGGATCGTACAACTCGGCGCTATTCGAATAAGTGGGAGGCGCAATCTGGCTCTGGGCATTGTAACCTCCCGTCTTAAGTACTTTACCATTGGGCAGCAACGTCGCCGTTGCAGCGCCTCCGCCGCCTCCGACACACTGTCCGGTAAACGTCCAAGCGCCGGTCGAGGGATCATAGAGTTCCGCGCTATACCGAGTTTGCAGGTTAAAGGCCCCAAAGGCGCCCGCTGCCACCAGCACCTTCCCGTTTGGCAACAAGGTAGCAGTGTGTTCATGGCGGGCTTCATTAAGGGCCCCGGTCGGGGCCCAGGTGCCACTTGCGGGGTCATACAATTCGGCCGGATCAGTGTCCCCTCCAGCCGCGAGCACCCGGCCATCGGGTAAAAGGGTGGCGGTGTGATCGACCCGCGCGATCCCCATGCTCCCAGTCTCCCTGAATTCACCGGGAACGCCGGCGCCAGCTTGGGTAACCACAAACGCCAGGCACAGACCCCAGAGGGGGGAGAGCGGTTTCACGCCTTATCGATACCTCGGGTCAGTTCTTCCGTCCATCGCAAATTATCTGTCGTTCCGATCAAAAAACGAATCGAATCACCGGTGTGGGGAAAAAGGGGAACGCGGAATCGAAAATTCTCGTCGGGACGGCGAGCTGGTCCGACCCCGGATTTGTCGAGCATTGGTATCCGAAAAAAATGCCGGCAGGCGAACGGCTGGCGTGGTACGCGCAGCATTTCGAGATGGTCGAGGTCAATTCGAGTTTCTACTCGGTGCCCGATCCACGACTGGCGGATCGGTGGTGTCATTCGACGCCGGATGGATTCGTCTTCGACGTGAAGCTCCACCAGTTGCTTTCGCGGCATTCGGCGAACCTGAAGTTGTTGCCGCCGGCGTTGCAGAAGAAAGCCGAAGCCGACGCGAAGGGGCGGGTAACGCTGACGCCGAAAATTGAGGCAGCGATGATCGAGGAATTCCGGCGGCCGCTCGAAATTCTGCGCCGAAACGGGAAGCTCGGCGCATTGCTCCTTCAACTGTCGCCCGGATTTTCGCCGCGAAAACATCAGCTGGATGAACTCGACGACTTGTTAGGCCTGCTGGCGGAATACAGGATCGCGATCGAATTGCGGAACCGGAACTGGGCGGAAGGCGAGAACCTGGAAGCGACCCTGAATTTCTTCCGCAAACATTCCGCAACGCTGGTCTCCGTCGATGCGCCTTCGGAAAAGCATTTCACGATCATGCCGCCGGCACTCGATGCGATCACGAATCCGCAGCTCGCTTATCTCCGATTGCACGGCCGGGACGCGCACGCTTACACGACTGGGAAAACTGTCGCGGCCCGATTCAATTACGACTACACGGACGAAGAGATCAGCGAAGTCGTGGAACGCGCGCACGATTTGGCGAAGGAAGCGAAAGAGGTGCACGTCGTTTTCAACAATAACGCGCTCGATTACGCGCCGCACGCGGCCGCGCGGATGCGGAAGGCGCTCGGGCAAATGATTCCGCCCACGCCGCGGCAATCCCAGCTATTCTAGGGCATGGCTGATCTGAGCGCGGAGCCAAAGCAGAGCGACGCCACGAACGGGCAGCCTCCCGCTGGCCTGTGGCGCCGGCTTCATCGCTGGATGCGCGCGCATCACATGACTTTGATGACGTTGCCCGACACGCCGCACAACATCGCCCTCGGTGCCGCCATCGGCATGTTCTTCGGATTCACGCCCCTTTTCACCATGAAAACGCTGCTCGCGTTTCTGATCACGTGGCTATTTCGGGCCAACAAAACAGCCGCCGTGATCACCGTGACGCTGCACGATGTCCTTCTGCCACTCGTTCCAGCCATGTTCTTCTGGCAATACAAACTCGGCATGTGGGCGCTCTATCATCGCCTCCCGCAACGGCCCGGATTTCGCCGCGTCTCGCTCGGCGATTTCATGGAATGGACCACGTTTCTGACGGTCGGCCGGCCCCTTCTAATCGGCTCGCTTTTCTTTGCGGTTCCGGCGGGCTTGCTGGTCTATTTCGGTCTGCGCGCGGTCCTGATCCGGTCTCGCGCGCGAAAGGACGCCCAGCCGAGCGGGAATCTGCTTCCGTAGTTGACGCGTGGTCGCTAGGCTGGGCCGATGAAATCTAAAGCGATTGCGCTTTTCCTGGCGCTAACCGTTCTTTTTCCGTGGGGTTCGGACGCGAAGACGCTGAAATTCCCGCAGAAGCATCCGGAGTTCAGTGTCACCTTCCCAAACGACTGGAAGGCTGAGATCACCGATGCCGGAATCATCACGGCGCAACCGAAAGGCGCCGCTTACGCGATCAGCATTTTTCCTGTGGTAGCGACGACGATGCGCGGGGCGATTGAGGAAACGATGAAGGAAGTCGAGAAGCGCTTCACCAACATCAAGCCCGGTGATCCGGTCGATTTCGGCAACGACAACGGCATCAAATTTCAGGAGCGCGACATGACCGCGAAAGACAAGGACTCGCCGCGAGCGCTCGCCATCGTGGCCTTCACCGTCGATCGATCAACTTACTTCGCACTGTTCCAAGCCGGAACGCCGGAAGCCGACAAGCAATACACGCAGGACGTTATCGGGATCGTGAAATCGATCGCGTCGACGAGTTCGTCCAATCCGTCCAAGAGCCAGGGCGGCCACAACTAGTCGCGCGAACTGGCAGCGCGTACGGGAATCGAACCCGTCTTTCGGCCTTGAGAGGGCCATGTCCTAACCGATAGACGAACGCGCCGTTTAGCGGCGGCAATCCTAGCGGCAAATTGGCGTAGGGCAAGCCGCTGTTCATTGTCCGAACGACTCGTTAGGCCGGATCAGGGCTTTGGACTCGGACGCGGGGTTGGGTTTGGTCGAAGACTCGGTTGGGCAAGGGCGCCGAGCGAATCATTCTTTTTCTGCTCAAGATAGGCTTTCACCTCCGGTGTTTCGGCCAGCGCCTGCATATGAGCGTAGAGAATTTTGTAGTAGGCGCGTCTCAATTCGCGCTTCTCGAGATCGGTTCGAGCTCGAGCGATCACCTTCTTGGCCGCGATCACTTCCGGATCGTCGATCACGCGGTTCTGGAGTTTGCGCCATTCCAAGTGCAAGCGCTGTTCTTCGACGGCCGCGCCTAACGAGGAGTGCTGGAACGCAGTATCCAGTTCCTGGATCGACGGTAACGTTTTCTTCGGCTTGGGGGAAGTGTTCGGGACCAGGGGCGACGGCTCAACCTCGATCGGAATGTCGGGAATATTGAGCTCGGGGCGCGCACTCGGTGTGGGAGCAGGGGTTCCCGATAATTCGGGCAGGGGCGGTTCTTGCGCCTCGGCGAATCGCAGCCCGAGCGCCATCACTAAGCCAACAATTGCTGATTTCATTGAAACGGAGGCGCGTCGGAAATCGGGGTGACAGGATTTGAACCTGCGACCTCCTGGTCCCAAACCAGGCGCTCTACCAAGCTAAGCTACACCCCGGATGCTTGGCGTCATTTAGCACGCTCCGCTGGAACGCGCATGCGGAAATGAGCCCGCTCAGCCATCTAGGTTTGGCGCGAGCCATTTCTGGACGTAATCGACGCTCACGCCTTTTCGCTCCGCGTAATCGCGCGCCTGGTCTTCGCCGATTTTTCCGACCCCGAAATATTTGGAATCGGGGTGAGAAAAATAGAGGCCGCTGACGCTGGCGCCCGGATGCATCGCGAACGATTCCGTGAGCGTGATGCCTGTCTGCTTTTCGGCGTCGAGCAAATCGAAGAGCGTGCGCTTCTCGGTATGATCGGGTGAGGCGGGATAACCCGCGGCGGGCCGGATACCACGGTATTTTTCGCGGATCAATTGTTCCTGCGACAAATCTTCGGTTTGTCCAAATCCCCAGGCGAGACGCGCCTCGCGGTGGAGAAACTCCGCAAACGCTTCGGCGAGCCGATCAGCCAGGGCTTTGGTCAGGATCGCGTTGTAATCATCGTGGTCGGCGGCGAATTTTGCGGCGAGCTCGTCCGCACCGAGGCCGGCGGTGACCGCGAATCCGCCCAGATAATCGGGCGCATCGGGCGCGATGTAATCAGCCAGGCTGTGATTGAATTGGTCTGCCGGCTTTTTCATTTGCTGACGAAGGAAATGAAAAGTCGCGAGTGGTTTGGTCCGCCCTTGATCGGCGAAGATTTGAACGTCGTCGCCGACGGCTTTCGCTGGCCAGAAAGCGAAAACACCGCGAGCTGTGAGGAGCTTCTCCTTGCGAATCCGTTCCAGTAATTGCTGCGCGTCATCGAAGAGCTCGCGCGCCTGTTTCCCTACAATCGGGTCGTCAAAGATGGCCGGATAGCGGCCGCGCAATTCCCAGGTGTGAAAGAACGGAGACCAATCGATGAACGGGATAAGATCGTCGAGCGAGATTGTCCCGGCCTCAGAATCGTAGACCCTCGTTCCTAGAAACTCAGGTTTTGGCGGCGTGTAATCGGCCCAATTCACCGACGTCCGGTTCTCGCGCGCTTCTTCCAGCGTGATTAACTTTTTCTCGCGCGATTTGGCCGCGTGCTCATCTCGGAGACGCGCGTAATCTTCGCGCGTCTGTTTATCGAAGGCTGCTTTCGATCCTTCGTTCAACAAATTGCTCACGACGCCCACGGCGCGAGACGCATCAAGGACGTGCACGGCGCCCGCTTGATAATGCGGCGCGATTTTCACCGCGGTATGTGCCCGGCTCGTGGTCGCGCCTCCGATTAACAAAGGCACCGAAAATCCTTCTCGCTCCATCTCCTGCGCGACGTGCACCATCTCATCGAGCGACGGCGTGATCAGTCCGCTTAATCCGATTACGTCAGCTTTTAGTTCCCGCGCTGTTTCCAAAATCTTCGGCGCCGGCACCATCACGCCGAGATCGATCACCTCGTAGTTATTACACTGCAGCACGACGCCGACGATGTTCTTACCGATGTCGTGCACGTCACCTTTTACCGTGGCCATGACGATCCGCGCCTGCGGTTTCGCGTCCGCCCGTTTCTCCGCTTCCATGAACGGCAGCAAATACGCGACGGCTTTCTTCATCACCCGCGCGCTCTTAACCACCTGCGGCAAAAACATTTTCACCGCGCCGAACAAATCGCCGACCACACTCATTCCGGCCATCAGCGGTCCCTCGATCACTTCGAGCGGGCGGTTGAATTTCTTTCGGGCTTCTTCCGTATCGGCTTCGATAAAATCTACGATGCCTTTCACGAGAGCGTGGGAGAGACGTTCCTCGACGGGCGCATCGCGCCACGCTTCTTTTTCGGCCGCGGTTTTCCCAACGGCCTTCACCCCTTCGGCGAATTCTACCAAGCGCTCCGTCGCGTCCTCGCGGCGGTTGAGGAGAACATCTTCCACCCGCGTTTTCAGTTCCGGCTCGATCTCTTCGTAAACCGCCAGTTGCCCCGCGTTGACGATCGCCATGTCCAAGCCCGCCTGGATGGCGTGAAACAGAAACGCGGCGTGCATTGCTTCGCGGACGGTGTTGTTGCCGCGGAACGAGAACGAAATGTTGCTGACCCCGCCGCTGGTCCGCGCCCCCGGCAGGTTTGCCTTGATCCAGCGTACCGCCTCGATGAAATCGACGGCGTAATTGCGATGTTCCTCCAGTCCCGTCGCAACCGTCAGAATGTTCGGATCGAAAATGATGTCGTTAGGCGCGAGCCCAGCGCGTTCGGTGAGCAACCGATAAGCGCGTTCGCAGACCTCGATCCGCCGCTGCAGGGAATCCGCCTGTCCGGTTTCATCGAAAGCCATGACGATGACGGCCGCTCCGTATCGTTTCACCAGCGCGGCGTGATGCAAAAATTCTTCCTCGCCGTTTTTCAGGCTGATCGAATTGACCACCGCCTTGCCCTGGACGCATTTCAGGCCGGCTTCGATCACGCTCCATTTCGAGCTGTCGATCATCATCGGGACGCGCGCGATTTCCGGCTCGCTCCCGATGAGCTGCAGGAACTTTGTCATCGACGCTTCGGAATCGATCATTCCTTCGTCCATATTGACGTCGAGAATGTTCGCGCCGCCATTCACCTGGTGGCGCGCCACGACCAGCGCAGCCTCGAAATCCCCCGCCAGAATGAGCTTCGAAAATTTCGGCGAACCCGTGATGTTGGTTCGTTCGCCCACGACCACGAGTCCTGTTTCCGCAGTGATGTTCAGCGGCTCGAGCCCGGAAAGTTGGAGGGACGCCCTCTGTGGCGTCCCATTATTTTGGGACGGGACAGCGCCCGTCCCTCCAGGAATTTTTCTTGGCGGAAGATCGCGCACGCTCTCGGCAATCAAACGGATGTGATCCGGGGTCGTGCCGCAGCAACCGCCGACAATGTTCAGCCAGCCGTTGCGCGCCCATTTGTTGAGCTGCGGTGCGAACGTCTCAGGCGTCTCGGGAAATCCGGTCGGGGAAAGCGGATCGGGCAGTCCGGCGTTCGGATACGCGCTAACGTAATTGCTCGTGCTGTGCGCAAGCTCTTCGATGTACGGTTCCATTTCGCCGGGCCCCAGCGCGCAGTTCAATCCGACGATGAGCGGCTCGGCATGAGCGATCGAGGTCAGAAACGCTTCCACCGTCTGGCCGCTGAGAATTCGCCCCGACCGATCTGTCACCGTGCCAGAAATGAGAAGTGGAATGCGTCGCCCCGTTTTCTCGAACAACTCGGAGATCGCGGCGATCGCTGCCTTGGCATTCAGGGTGTCGAAAATCGTTTCGACTGCGAGCAAATCGACGCCGCCTTCGAGCAACGCCGCCGCTTGCTCGCGGTAGGCCTTGTAAATTTGATCGAAAGTGGCGGCGCGAAAACTCGGATCGTTCACATCCGGCGAGAGCGACGCCGCCACCGGGAGCGGACCGAGTGATCCCGCGACGAATCGTTGTTTACCGGATTCCTCGGAAACCTTGTCAGCCGCCGCGCGAGCGACTTTCGCCGCCGCGAGATTGATTTCCCGCGTGAGCTCAACCAATTCGGCGTCGTCCACGACCCGCTGAAAAAATTCCGCGTCTTTGCGTCTGTGCTTCGGCTCGCCTCGAAAGAGAAAATCGTGGAGTCCGATCGTTGTGCCGCTGAAGGTGTTTGTCTCGATGATGTCCGCGCCCGCCGCAAGGTAGCCGCGATGGATTTCGTCGATGACCTCCGGCTTCGTCAGCAACAGGATTTCGAGGCAGCCTTTAAGGTCTTTGCCTTTCCAATCCTTGAAACGCTCGCCGCGATACTCGTTCTCGGAGAACTTGTGCTGTTGGACCATGGTGCCCATCGCGCCGTCGAGCACGACGATGCGCTGGCGGAGGAGCGCTTCGAGAGGGTGGAGTCCATTGTCCGGCATGGCGGCGATAACTAAACCGCAGTTCCCGTGCACAGCAAGGAACAAATTGACGCATCATGATGCGTAGATGTGTTAGCGAAGCATCCTGCTCGTGATCGTGATCCTGCTCATGATCTTTTCCTGAGCGCTCCCGAAAGATCAGGAGCATGATCATGATCAGGAGCAGGAATTAGATGGCAGTCTCGCGCAATTCCTTGAGGAACGCTCTGCCCTGAGCCGTGAGCTTCTCCTCCAGCTTCGCGGTGCAATCGCAATCGCAGCAGGCCCACGGCTCCGTCCCGTTCTCGTGTCGGCAATTCCGCCGCGAGTGCGCATCCTTCACGCTCAGCAACTGGAAGTATTTCTCCCAATACGGCCGTTCTTCCTCGAGCGGCGGGTCGCAGAAACAGGTTTCCACCCAGGTGGCTACGCCGGCCGAATCGACCCGCGCCTGCCGCATGTCATGCTGATATTCGTCGCCCGCGATTGAACCGCGGCCGAGGGTGTCGTCATCGATCGCTTGGATTAGCGCTTTTTCCTGACCGGGCTTTACCTGAGCTTTAACGAGGTAGCGCATTCGCGAAAACGTAACGCCGCCTGAACGCGCTGTCATTCGCGTGCGTTCATGCTCATGCTCCTGATCCTTTTCGGAAGCGCTCACCAAGGATTAGGATCATGATCAAGAGCATGAATGGGGAATCCACCAAAGTCCGGTCTTAATGGAAGCGCTCCGCCTTTTCAAATCGCTCACTCGTGAGCAGCGGAACACGTTCATCGCCTGTTTCCTCGGCTGGGCGCTCGATGCGCTCGATTTCTTTCTCGTCACTTTCGTCCTGAGCCAGATCGCGACGGATTTTGGTCACAGCATCTCGGAGGTCGCGTTTTCGATCACGCTCACCCTCATGATGCGCCCGCTCGGCGCCTTCATCTTCGGTTTGTTGGGCGACAAATTTGGCCGGCGCATCCCGCTGATGGTCGACATCATTTTTTATTCGGTCATGGAATTGGCCACTGCGTTCGCGCCGAATTTCACTGCGTTCCTGATTCTGCGGGCGCTCTTCGGAATCGGGATGGGCGGGGAATGGGGTCTCGGCGCGTCGCTCGCGATGGAAACGTTACCAACCCAGGCGCGAGGATTGTTCTCCGGAATTCTGCAACAAGGTTACGCTGTCGGTTACCTGCTCGCGGCCCTCGTTTACTGGATGGTCTTTCCGCACTTCGGCTGGCGCGGACTTTTCATCGCGGGCGCGCTCCCGGCGTTGCTTGTGATTTACATTCGGATGCACGTGCCGGAGTCGCCGGTCTGGCAAAAGCATCGCGAGGCGCGCACGCCCAAGCCGCGGCTGTCGGTGTTCATCAAACAACACGGCACGCTCTTTCTTTACGCAGCGCTGCTCATGACGGCGTTCAACTACATGTCGCACGGCACCCAGGACCTCTATCCGACGTATCTCGAAAAACAGCGCGGGTTCGGCGTCAGCGCGAAGTCAATTATCAGCGTCGTTTACGCGAGCGGCGCCATCTGTGGCGGCGCGATCATGGGATTTCTTTCCCAAACCTGGGGACGCCGGCGCGTGATCATTCTTTGCGCGATTGGCGGGATGCTCCTGATTCCGCTTTGGATTTTCGCGCCGAACACCGCACTGCTCATGGTCGGCGGGTTTGCGATTCAATTCATGGTCCAGGGCGCGTGGGGAGTTGTGCCGGTCCACCTCAACGAATTGTCGCCGCCGGAATTTCGCGGGACGTTTCCAGGTCTCGCTTATCAACTCGGAAATTTCGCGGCGGCTTACGCGGCCCAGCAGCAGGCGTGGCTCGCGGAAAGATTTCGCTTACCGAACGGCGAGCCGAATTACGCGCTTACGATGGCGCTGGTCCAATGCGTCGTCTTTCTCGCGGTGATTATTTTCGCCGCGATCGGACGAGAGAAACGAGGGATCGAGTTTTAATTTCCGTGCTCGGAGCTGGTGGCGGCCGCGTCTGATCCGGCGGGCGGCGCGCGATAGGTTCCCTTGCCGTAACGCTCGTCAACGATGGCTTCCGCGATCTTATCCGCCAGATCGTCGCGCCGGGTCGCGCTGCGGGCGGCAGCGCCTTCTTTGCGATTACTTAGGAATCCGCACTCGACGAGCACCGCTGGATACGCGGCTTTTCTGAGAACACGAAAATTCGCGGTCTTCACGCCGCGGTTCACCGCGCCCGGCAGCGTCATGATCTGCTGTTGGATTCGATAGGCGAGGGGACGCGCCACCGGCGAGCGATAATAGGTTTCGAATCCGCGAATGCCGCGCCGGCCGGAATCATTGAAATGCACACTGACGAAAATCGCGTTGCTTTGCCGATTCGAAATGGCAGCACGCTCGTCGAGCGGAACAAAAGTGTCGTCGGAGCGAGTCATGACGACGCGGAACTGCGACTCACGCAGCTTGGCGGCCAATCGAGTCGCCACATCGAGGGTCGCGTTCTTTTCGGCTCCGCCGAAACGCCGGAAGGCGCCGTTGTCTTTGCCGCCGTGGCCAGCGTCGACGACGACAGTTGTGAACGTGCGGGTGGTATCTTTCACGCGCATTTCCGAGACCGTTCCGCAGCTCGAGAGCAGAACGCATCCGCCGAGAACCACCAAAAACCGGACAGGCCAATTCATGGCCTCTTCATACCGCATCGGGCAACGCTCGCCAGAGGTTTTTTTGACGCGATCAAGCGCTGGCCGACCAAAAACCGCTTGTAATTTTGCCGCCTCAACTTAAAGCGCTTTACCGTCCTTATGCTTATTCGATCCGTAATTCTTTCGCTCGTTTTCGCGCTCAGTTTGATGGGCTGCAAAAAGTCGTCGCTTGTGGCCAAGAGCACTTCCGATTCGACGCAAGCCACCGCTTCCGCGACGGCGAAGCCAACGGCTTCCGGGACTCCGGTTGCATCGGTCGCCCCCGTCATCACCAAGCCGGCGGTCGATCAGAACGCGGAAGTCGTCATTTTCGGCTACCACCGGTTCGTCAATACCGTGAAGCGGCCCGACACCGAGATCACGCCGGCCGCGTTCGAAGCGCAGATGCAGGAGCTGAAAAACAAGGGGATCGCGGTTATTCCGATGCAGGATTTCCTGGCCTGGCGACGCGGCGAAAAAGCGATTCCGCCGAAAAGCGCGATCATCACTTTCGACGACGGCTGGAAATCTCAGTACGACGTGGCGTGGCCGATTCTAAAGAAGTTCAACTACCCGGTGACGCTGTTCGTTTACACCGAGGGGATCAAACCGGGTCATTTCAGCGGCGGCGAATCGATGAGTTGGGAGCAGCTGGCGGAAATGCGCGATGCCGGGGTCGACATTCAAGGGCACACCGCGACCCATTCGGATTTGCGCAAGCCGTACGACAAGGTCGCCAAGAAACATCTTAATCCGCAGGAATACGAAGAGTGGCTGCAGAAGGAAATCGCCGGCTCGAAGCAGATGATCGAGCAGAAGCTCGGCGTGAAGGTAAACTGCTTCGCGGTTCCGTACGGATTTCATAACGACCACATTCGCGACGTGGCGATGAAAGCCGGGTACGAAGCGCTCTTTACCGTGTATGGCCAGCCCATCACGATGCAGACGCCGCTAAGCTCCGTGGGTCGTTATCTAATGGAGGCGAACAAGCCGAAGGTGTTCAGCGATGCCATCGCAGCCATCGCGACGACGGCGGTCGGTCCTTCGGTCGCGGAAGTGGCGCCGTCGAATTTGCAGACGCAACCGGCTGACGGCGAAACGATCAAGACGGCGTTGCCCTTGATTAAGGCGAACATCGCGTCGCTCGGTGCGATCGATCAGGGCACGGTAGAAATGCGCGTCAGCGGGCTCGGGAAAGTCGACGCGAGCTTCGACCCCAAGAGCACGACGGTCGCTTATCAGGTCACTCAGCGGCTCAAGGACAAGAATTGCACCGTGATCGTGAGCGCGAAATCTGGCGGGAAAAAAGTGGAGACGCATTGGACGTTCAACATCGACGAAGGCGGAACGAACGCCGCCCCGCCGGCTCCGATTCCATCCGTCGCTCCGTCCACACCTCCGCCCGCCGCGCCGCCCGCGGTGAAGCCGAAGAAGAAAAAGAAATAGCGGCGCTTCAGTTCCGCTCCAGTTCGTTATGTTTTCGCAGCTCGGCGACAAGCTTCAGGACATCTTCAAGGATCTCCGCGGGCACGGGACGATCAGCGAAACGAACATCAACGACGCGCTCCGTCAGGTGCGCCTCGCGTTGCTCGAAGCCGATGTCGATTTTCAGGTCGCCAAGCAGTTCATCGCGCGGATCAAGGAAAAGGCGCTGGGTGAAGAAGTCCTGCGCAGCGTCACGCCCGGACAACAGATCGTTAAGATTTTTCACGATGAGCTGACCACGCTGCTTGGCGGCAATGCCGCGCCGTTGAATCTGGAAAAGCCGGCGCGAATTTTGATGGTCGGATTGAATGGCGCCGGCAAGACGACTTCGTCGGCGAAGCTGGCTGGTTACCTGAAGAAGCAAGGACGCGCGCCGTTGCTGATCGCGTCGGACCTGGCGCGGCCGGCGGCGATCGAACAGCTTGCGACGCTCGCCCGGCAAGTTGATGTCCCGGTTTACACTCCCGATCCGCAGGAGAAAAATGTGCGCCGCTCGGCGGCGGCGGCGCTTGACTGGGCGGCCCAACAAAGCGGCAACGTCCAGATTTTCGACACCGCCGGGCGCCAGGAAATCGACGCCGCGCTCATCGAAGAAATCAAAGAGCTCAAGGAATTCCTGAAGCCGCAGGAGATTCTGCTCGTAGCGGACGCCGCCACCGGCCAGCAGGCGGTGAGCGTTGCAACCCATTTCCACGAAGCGCTTGGCATTACCGGAATCGTGCTGACGAAACTCGATGGCGACGCGCGCGGCGGTGCCGCGCTTTCCATGCGCGAAGTCACCCAGCGCCCAATCAAGTTCGCCGGCGTCGGCGAGAAGCTCGATCAATTCGAAGCGTTCGTGCCCGACCGGCTCGCAGGCCGGATTCTCGGCATGGGCGACATCGTTGGCCTCGTCGAAAAAGCGGCCGAAGCCTTCGATGAGGAAGAAGCGGCGCGGATGGAGCGCAAGATGCGGACGGCGTCGTTCGACTTCAACGATTTCCTGGCCCAGTTCAAAATGATGAAGAAAATGGGGCCGCTGGAGAATATCCTTGGCATGATCCCCGGGATGAGTAACGTGCAGGGCCTCTCCGTGGACGAGAAGCAGCTCAAGCGGACGGAAGCCATTGTGCTTTCCATGACGCACGAGGAGAGATCGCGGCCCGACATTCTAAACGCGCGCCGCCGTCGACGAATCGCCCGCGGCAGCGGCAGCACCGTCACGGAAGTGAACGACCTGCTCCAGCGTTTCAATCAGATGCGAAAGATGATGAAGAACGCCGGGAAAATGAAACGAATGATGGCGCAAATGGCGCGGATGAAAAATTAAGA
>DATBCW010000116.1:0-13510 GCA_036270255.1 Chthoniobacterales bacterium | reverse complement strand
CTGACGGCGGAAGATACGCTGCGGCAAAAACAGGAACTGGTCGATCGCGCGGCGTTCTGGACCGATCTCGCCGCGAGCATGTCGCACGAAATTCGGAATCCGCTCGTCGCCATTAAAACTTTTGCCCAATTACTGCCCGAGCGTTTCGACGACGCCGATTTCCGCAAGGATTTCAACGAGATCGTCGTCCAGGAAATCGATCGGCTGGATAAGATTATTACTCAGATCAACAACTTTGCGCACCCCTCCGAATTGGTCATGAAACCAGTCGACGTGCGCACCTCGGTGAAGAAAGCGATCGAGCTGGCCAAAGCGCGCGTGACCAAGAACGGGGTCGCGATCGACACGACGCTGCCTAACGACCTGCCCCGCGTGCTCGGCGACGAAGATGCGCTGGCGGAAGCTTTCGCCCACCTCGTTGCGAACGCGGCTGAGGCGACGTCGGGGCAAACGAAGCCGCGAATTACGCTGGCGGCCAAGCCGATCCGAGAAGGCGGCCGGGCCAGTGGCGTCGTCATCACAATTCAGGACAACGGCCGCGGGATTTCAGCCGATCTCCGAGAAAAAATCTTCTCGCCCTTCTGCACCACGAAAGCCCGCGGGATGGGCCTCGGTTTGCCGATCGTGAAACGGACCGTGTTCGATCACAACGGCCGCGTCGATATCGATTCCAATCCACACGGGACTTCGGTGAGCATCATGCTCCCTGCGACGACTTCGGCCGAGTAGGCTTTTTCGATTTTCGAATTCCGATTTTGGATTTAAGGTGCGTCCCCTTCCAGACGCAACCAACCCATATCTCGAATGATCGTTACCACTGCACAGCTCTATAAGGTCGCCTACAAAAAATTTGCCGTTGGCGCTTACAACATCAATAACCTCGAACAAACCATGGGGCTCTTCCGCGGCAACATGCAGAGCAAAGCCCCTTTCATTATCCAGCTCTCGAAAGGCGCGCGGGGTTACACCGACAAACGGATGCTCGAGGCCATCATTCGGACGGCGGAGCAGATTTTTCCGGACGCGATTTTCGCGGTCCATCTCGATCACGGCGATGAGCAGACCTGCTACGATTGCATTAATTCAGGCTTCTATAGCTCGGTGATGATCGACGCCAGCCACGAGCCGTTTGCCGAGAACGTGGCGATCACGAAACGAGTGGTCGATCGCGCCCACGCCCAAGGGATCAGCGTCGAAGCTGAATTGGGAATGCTCGGCGGTGTCGAGGAAGACATCAAAGTCGATGAAGGCCATGCCTGCCTGACGAACCCCGACGAGGCGGTCGAATTCGTGAAGGACACAGGCTGCGACGCCTTGGCCGCGGCCATCGGCACGAGTCACGGCGCTTACAAGTTCAGAGGGAAGCAGGGTCTGCACTTCGATGTCATCAAAGACATCAGCGACAAGATCCCAGGGTTGCCGATCGTCATGCACGGCAGCTCCAGTGTTCCGCAGGAAGAGGTCGAACGCATCAATGCCGCTGGCGGTAAACTCGACCCGAGCGCGCGCGGCGTGGATGAGAATGAATACCTCCCCGCCGCGAAGCTTGGCGTAACCAAAGTCAACATCGACACCGACGGCCGGCTCGTTTGGACCAGGGTTCATCGCGAATTTTTCCGCGACAAGCCCGCCGAATTCGACTTTCGCCCGCCGGGGAAGATTTTCATGCAGGCCTATGCCGATTTCATCGCGCGCAAGAACGAGAAACTCGGTTCGGCTGGCCAGCTCGACGCGGTTCGCGCGAGTGTGAAATCGTAGTTGCGACATAGGTCCTATAGGTCGTATGCGACCTATGGCGCTGCGCCTTCGCGTTTGGGAAAGGCCGCTGAAACTGCCACGACAACCGCTTGGCAAGGATAGTGCTTATACTCGTTATAGTAATTATAAACGAGGTTCCAATATGAAAATCCTTTCCCGCGATGCCGTCGAGTTCCTTCTCATCGATGACGACCCTGCTATCACCAAGTTCCTGGTCACTTATCTCAAGCAAAAAGGACATACCTGCGAGTTCCTCACCGAGGGATTCAAAACGGCCCAGTGGCTCGAATTCCACCGTTGCGACGTCGTCGTCGTCGACCTGAACATGCCCAAGGTGGACGGCATCTCTTTGATCTCGTTCATTCGCGAAATGAGCCAGACCCTCCCAATCATCGTCTTCACTGGCGTCGGCTACGACGAAGAGCGGATGCATGCCGCCCTGCGAGCCGGCGCCAACGGTTACGTCAGCAAGAACCTCCCGATCGAACAGCTTTATTGCGTGTTGTCCCGAGTCCTTGCGACCTGCCAGCAGCGGGCGCGACGCGAATCGCTCGCGCGGCCCCAAACCGTCCTCGCCGGCGCCGCGTAAGCAGAAAGCTTCGACCCGCTATTTCGGTGTCCCTTCTTCGAGAAGCCATCGGAGCGCTTCAGCGGAAATGCATTCGGCGCCACACGCACTCGCCGTTTCCTGCTCTAACACGTCACTGGTCGCTACCAGTAATCGAAATCGCTCGCCGTATTTGCTGGCCAACCGTTCGATGATCGAGTCGGCCGTTTGACCCTCCCGCGAATAAAACACCTGGATCTCGCCGGGATCGCAATTCACGCTGATCGATTTTCCTTTGCCGTCAAAGACAACCGCGACCCGCGTTCCAGTCCAATCTTGGTAGTCACGCAGTTTTTTTGTTAAGGCTTCACGCGCGAGCGAGGTCCGTCGGGCATGGAGCTGGCGCAATTCCGGCCAGGCAAAAATCACACTGTGGCCGTCGACGATGAGATACTCCGCTCGCAAAACCAGCCGTGCCTGCGAAACGTCAGTCCTCCTTGGCTGACGAGGTCGCCTGCTTCTTGGGCTTCGCTTTTGTCGGCTTTGGAATTTCTCTCCGCACTGGCGCAGTTTTCGTGGCGGTTTTTTTTCGTTCCAGATAAGCCGCGCGACGGCGCCGCTTTGTTCGTACCCGATGTTGCTGACCCATAATCGCGTTCTATAGGGCGTATGCCGGTAGGGCGCAACGCGAAATCGGCGCGTCTCGCCTGAATCGCATTGCCACGCTCGCGGCGCCTCTGATAGAGTCCCGCTTCATCAGAACGTTCCCCCTACGTTTCGCGATCACGTCCCGGCAACTGATCTTCGCTTCGGTGGCCGTCTTGTCCCTTTCCCTGGTGGTCGCGCTGCTTAACTTGCAAAAGACGCGGCGATTGCGGACCGCAGTTGCGCAGAGCGAAAGCTTTCGGGCTAGCGCCGCGCAACAGAGCTCATCGCGGGAGAAACAGCTGAAGGATCGCGAAGCCGCAGTCGCTGCGGCCAACGCCAGGTTCGGCGACAACCAGGCCAAGATCGCGAGCAACGAAGCAGAATTGGCGAAAGTGCAGGGCGAGAAAAACGAGTTGCAGGCGAAAGTCCGTGCCAACGAAAACGAGATCGCCGAATTGCGAAAGCGGATCGACGCCACGAAGACGGAACCGGCAG
This sequence comes from Chthoniobacterales bacterium, assembly GCA_036270255.1. GTDB lineage: Bacteria > Verrucomicrobiota > Verrucomicrobiia > Chthoniobacterales > UBA10450 > AV80. Next base: position 10,062 of record DATBCW010000116.1, on the reverse strand, counting down.
CCAGCAATTCACCAGCTTCCTCATTGGCCGAGCTCCAAGCACAACTGGATGACGCGAAAAAGCAGCTCGACGCGGCTGAGCGCGAAAAGATTCTTCTCTCCGACAAGATCAAACTAACGCAGGAGAAACCGGTCCAAGTAGAAGCCGAGCGCAAACCTCGGGCGGCGCCGGGCGCGAACGGCCCCGGGATTCGCGGCACAGTCCTCGCCGTAAACCAGGCTTACAATTTCGTTGTCCTGAGTCTCGGCGCCCGCCAGGGAGTCGAGGCGAATACCGAGATGCTGGTTTTGCGCGCGGGCTCGTTCATCGGGAGGATCCGCATTTCCTCGGTTGAACCGGCCACGGCCATCGGCGATATCATCACCAGCACTTTGGCCCGTGGGGTCCAGGTGCAACCCGGAGATACTGTCGTCTATGCTGGCAATAATTCGTGATGGGATTTCTTTGAAACTCGCTCTGCTCGCGGTTCTCGGTGCGTTCACCTCATGCGCGACCAAAGAGACCGCGTTCCTCAATAACGACCCGAACGACAAGAAAAAGGAAACGGTTCTTCCCTGGAACGAGCAGCAGGATTGGGAGCGCCAAGGGGAAGCCCGCGCCCTCAGCCAGCAGCACCGATAAGCGAACCGAAGCTGGCGCGCGAAATTCGCTCTCGGCTAAATCCAGAATCCGGCCGGGATCACCGCGTTCTTCGGCACGACGACGATCCCGTCCCGGATAAAGTAATTTCCGCCATCGAAGTCGGCCGGCTTTCCTTCGGGGGTGATCACCACGCCGTCCGCGATCCGCGCGTTCTTGTCGATGATTGCGCGATCGATCACGCAATTACGCCCAATCCCAATCTTCGGTTGCCGGTGCCGGTCCGCCGGTGGATCCGTTTCATAATAGTCAGCCCCCATCACGATGCTGTTCCGGATCGTCGCGCCGCTCTCGATGATGCTGCGCACCCCAATGACCGAGCGCTCGATGTGCGCGTCCGAAATGATGCAGCCGTCCGCGATAATCGCCTGGCGCAAGGTCGCGCCGTTAATTTTGCTGCCTGGGAGAAAACGCGGGTGGGTGAAGATCGGCGATGAAGCTTCGAAGAAACTGTATTGCGGCAACAGCTCCGTGAGATCCAGATTCGCCTCGTAAAAAGCCCGGATCGTTCCGATGTCTTCCCAGTAGCCGTTGAAGATGTAACCGCTCACTTGGCGGTGCTCGATCGACTCCGGGATGACGTGCTTCCCGAAATCCGCCAGGTTGTTGTTCAGGCAATCCACCAGCACATCACGATTGAAAACGTAGATACCCATCGAGGCCTGGAATAATTCCGCGTCTGCCGCCGCCTCGATCGACGCCAGTAGCTCCGGCCCCATCTTGAATTCATTGAGGACCGCTTCGTCCTTTGGTTTCTCGACGAACTTGGTGACGCGCCGGTGCGCATCGCTCTGCATGATGCCGAACTCGGAGACCTGGCTGCGCTCGATCGCTTTCGTTGCGAGGGTAATGTCTGCACCCGAGCGAATGTGCTGATGGATGAGCGCGCGGAAATCCATCCGGTAAAGCTGATCGCCGCTGAGGATGAGGTAATAATCAAACGGCCGCTCCAGGAAGTAGCGCATGTTCTGGCGGACGGCGTCTGCCGTGCCTTGATACCATTCCGAGCCTTCGGGCGTTTGTTGGGCCGCGAGAATGTCCACGAAGCTGCGTGAGAAATTATCGAACTTGTAGCTCGCCTGGATGTGGCGATGGAGCGACATGCTGTTGAACTGGGTCAGGACGTAAATCGAGCGCAGGCCTGAGTTGAGACAATTGCTGATCGGAATATCCACCAGCCGATATTTTCCACCGAGCGGGACCGCTGGCTTGGCGCGATCTTTCGTGAGCGGAAACAAACGTGTGCCCGCTCCCCCGCCCATGATGACGGCGAGGGTCCGCTCCATCGTGCCGGGAGGCAGCGCCGGTGTGTAGGCCGGTGTTGGAGCTGGGCGGCTTTTCGTATCCACGGCTTCCAATTAACGTTGTTGAAGCGCTTGTGCCAAGCGCAGTCGTGTTGCACCCGCCGCTCGTTGATGTCACGCTTTCCTTTATGTGCGGCATTGTCGGTTACGTCGGTCGATCGGAAGCGGCGCCCATCCTTCTCGATGGGTTGCGCCGGCTTGAATATCGCGGCTACGACTCGGCCGGAGTCGCGATTGTTGACGGCGACAAAGTCGAGACGCGGAAATGCGCTGGGCGGATCGCCTCACTGGGCAAGCTCATGGCGGAGCGGCCGCCGACCGGGACTTTCGGGATTAGTCACACGCGGTGGGCTACGCATGGAAAACCAACCGACCAAAACGCTCACCCCCATTTCGACGCCAGCGGCCGCCTTGCTCTTGTCCACAATGGCGTCATCGAAAATTATCAGGCGCTCAAAGATCAGCTCATCCGTGATGGCGACACCAAGTTCAGTTCCGATACCGACACGGAAGTGCTCGCGCATTTGATTGGCAAACTTTACGACGCTTCGCTGGCAGCCGAGGCCGGTTCCAATGGCGACAAAGCGACTTTGCCGAACAAAAAAGGGAAGCTGGTCGAAGCGGTGCGCGCCGCGCTTCGCCAGGTTATCGGCACTTACGGAATCGCTCTGGTCCATCGCGACATTCCCGATTTCATCGTCGGCGCGCGGCGGGGCAGCCCGCTCGTTCTCGGCGTCGGCAAGGACGAAAATTTTCTGGCGAGCGATGTCAGCGCGATCGTCGCTTACACCCGCGACGCGGTTTACCTCAACGACTTTGACGTCGTCGCGGTCGAGCGCGACAAATTCGAGATCAGCTCACTCGCGGGTGAGGCCGGCAATTACCAGCTAAGCAAAGTCGAGTTCACGGATGCCGACGTAAAGAAGGGCGATTACCCGCACTACATGCTCAAGGAAATCTTTGAGCAGCCCGGCTCGATCCGCGACGCCATGCGCGGCCGGCTCAGCCATGAGGAGTGCACCGCAAAGCTAGGTGGACTAAACATGACGCCGGCACAATTGCGCGACGTCGGACGCGTCGTGTTGACTGGATGCGGAACGGCGCTTCACGCCGGAATGATCGGCGAATATTTGATCGAGCAACTCGCCCAGATTCCGACCGAGGTGGAGTTCGCCAGTGAATTTCGCCATCGCAATACGCCGATGACGCGCGACACGATCGTGTTTGCGATCAGTCAGAGCGGTGAGACTGCGGACACACTCGGCGCTCTTCGGGAAAGCCGGCGAAAAGGCTATCGCACCCTTGGGATTTGCAACAACGTCGCCAGCACGATCGCGCGCGAGAGCGATGGCGGCGTTTATATGCATGCGGGTCCCGAGATCGGCGTCGCCGCCACCAAATCGTTTACCTCCCAGGTCGCGATCCTGACGGCGATTGGATTGCTCCTCGGACGGATGCGGCACCTTTCAACCTCGGAGGGGACGAGAATTATCGAGGCCCTCGAGGAATTACCGGAACAAATCGAAGAGGTCCTGAAACTGAGCGATCAGATGAAAGCCATCGCGAAGAAATATTCCCACGTGAACGGGATGCTGTTCTTCGGACGCCAATTCAATTTTCCCGTCGCGGTCGAAGCGGCCTTGAAGATGAAGGAGATCACCTACCTTTTCGCTGAGGGACATCCTAGCGCGGAATTGAAGCACGGCATTATCGCGCTCGTTAGGCCGGATCTGCCTTCGGTTTTTATCACGCCCGACGACGCCGTCTTTTCGAAGAACCTCAACAATATCGAACAGGTGCGGGCGCGGAAAGGCCCAGTCATTGCCATCACTTCGGGCGCGTGCGCGAAACACCTCGAGAACATCGCGGACGACGTCGTGACCCTGCCCAAGGTGCCCGACTTCGTTAGCCCCATCCTATCCGTCATTCCGCTCCAGCTCCTCGCTTACCACCTCGCCGTCGAGCTCGGCCGCGACGTCGATAAACCGCGCAATCTCGCGAAGAGCGTCACCGTCGAGTGAAGTAAGAGAGACGTCCGGAGAGTCGGACCCCCATCGAGTACATCGGTGGAGTCTCAGTGATCTACACGCTGTGGTCGGGCGGCGTGTCGATATGCTTTTTGAATATTCGCTCTGCCAAGCGTTCCACCGGCCGGCCGAAAAGCAGAAGCAACACGGTGAGCACCGCTCCAATCCCGAGCAGGCCCCATTGACCAAGTCCGCAAACAATCCCTAGCACGGCACAAATCCAGATCGTCGCGGCTGTCGTTAGGCCGGTGACGTGACCCATCGGGTCGCGGAGAATGACTCCCGCTCCGAGAAAACCAACACCAGTCAGGATACCTTGGACAACGCGCGTTATCGCATTTGGATCAGCCGTTGCCCAGCTACTCGGCGGTCCAAGGGCGAGGAGGGTAGCGACCGCGGCACCGAGACAGACCAATGCGTGCGTCCGCAGTCCGGCAGGTTTGCCGTGCAACTCACGGTTCAAACCCAAGATCGAGCCCAAAAGCAACGCGGCTCCCAAACGCAACGCCGTTTGTCCAGTAGGACCAAACATACGACGATCCTTTGATTAGCTGCGCCACCAAAGGCAAGCTTTTAGTCAGGCGATCGTGCCGCGGCCGAGCGCGCTCTACGGGGTCGGCGTCGGATTCGCACTACTTGAACGATCCAGGGTATCGCTTTGTTCATCGCCGTGTCGATGCCGGTGCCGATGTTGACGAGGTGTGTCGTCGTCGCTGGCGCAGCCGTAGTTGAACAAAGCGCACCCGAGAAGAAGCAGGCCCAGTTGGCTCTTTCTGAAGGGACGCGGCCGCGATTGAAGAACGAGTTCATGCATATCACTTTTGCCGGCGCGTTGTGTAAGTTCTCCGGCACCTTCCTGGAAGAATGAACCCCCGCGCTTCAAAATCGTTTCCGCAATTCTTTCTGCGCAACCTCGTCGCTTTATCTGCGGTTCAACGAGAACGCGATGGATACGTTTTTAAGTGCTTGGTACGTAATGCTGGTCTGGGCGCCCTGGCTGCGACGTGGATGGCGAAACGATAGAATGCTTGGCTCCGATCCTGCGCGGTCGCCGAAAACGAAACCGCCGATCGGTCCCGCCAAATTCTAGTCCGATGCGGACCGAAAAACTTAGCGCGCCGTAGAATTAAAAGACAACAATCACGTCGAGCGCGGCCGTGAATTGGTCGCGCTCAGCGGAGTCGTTGAAAGGACGCGTGTTTGTAAAGGCGCGATCGAAACGCACCTCTGGTCGAATCGTCAGGCTTGTGATGGGCTTCGGCATCGGCGGCTTAATATTGAGACCAATGGTGAGCGCCCCGTAAGTTGTTCTTTCGCCGCCGACGGTACGAGGATCGATGGTTGGTTCGCCCGCCAGAAGACGCATCGGATCGTGGTAATCGGCAAACGACACGACATAAAATCCTTTGTCGTCGCGGAAGACCTCCCCGCGAATGCCGGCCGTAAGCCAGCCGTTGATGGCGTAAGTAAAATACTGAGCGATGCCGTAGGCATCCGCGCCGGCACCGGCATCGCGCGCGTAGTTGAGGTCGGTGATGGAGGTCAGCTTGTCGGTGATTTTCCAGGTGGTGGTGACGGTGTTCAAATAGCGCAGATCGTGATCGTTGTTCGGCGTCTCCGGGCCGATGTGGGTGGCGGCCGAAATGACCAGCTTGCTTTCATTCAGGTCGAGGCCAATGCCGCCGTGAAAGGCAACCGAATCGTTGTTGTCGTCGACGCTCGTGTTCACGCCTCTCGTTAGGCCGGCCACCAGATTAACATGCGGGGTGGCGTGCCAGGTGGCGAGCGCCCCAGTGTGATTCAACGGAATGCCAAAGTTGAAAATGTAGGTGTGCGAATAGAAGAAGTTCGTCCGCGGATCGATCGTTTCCGCTCCTTCCAATGTAACGAACTTGCCGAGCTTCACGTCGACCCCGCCCTCGGAGAAGATGGGGAAATGCAGATTGAGATACGCCTCGACGAGATCTGGCTGGAGGATCAAATTAGTCGCGGTGTGATCGAGTAGACCTAACGAATGGATGAAGCGCGCGTCGCTGCCATACATCAGCTGGACCTTGAAACCCCAATCGAATTCGCCGGGCTTTGGCACAAGGGCGCGCTCGAAGTTAAGCACGAGTTGATTTAGCAACGGCTCGTTCGCGCGATCGTCGAAAAATCGGCCGAAGTTCTGGTTATCCTTCGGGCTGTCGGGATTGACCGTGATGCCGCTCTCGATCCAGCCGGAAATGGCCAGACGCGACTTAGCCTCTTCTTTTTGGACGAACTTGTCCCGGGCGGCTTCTTCATCCGGAGTGAGGGTTTGGGCGACGGCCTGGCTTGCCGCGACCGAGATAAAGAAAGCGACAACGAACCACAGAAGCGTTGCGCGCTTTCGTGTCACGATCAAAGAGGTTGGCCGGGCTGAATCACCGCCACATCCACTTCCACGTAGGCCGTCTCGCCATGGATCGCTTCATCGAGTCCAAGCTCTTCATGCGCATCCTCAACCCGGACGACGGTGATGCGATCGATGATCCACAGCATGCCGTAGGTAAAGACGAAGGCCCACACAGATGAAAACAATCCTGCGGCAAGTTGCTTCAGAAAGAAGCTTGGATTGCCGGCAATCAAACCGTTAACTCCGCCGTTCTCCGCGGGATTCCACGCTGTCGAGGCGAACACCCCAAGCAACACGATACCGAGAAAGCCGCCAACCCCGTGCACGCCCCAAACATCGAGCGCGTCATCCCACCCGAGTTTGTTCTTCAAGGCACAAGCATAATAACAAACGATACCTGCCGTGAGCCCGATGATCGCCGCGGTAGCGGGCGAGACGTAGCCAGCCGCCGGCGTGATGGTGGCGAGACCCGCAACGGCGCCAGTCAGTAGTCCGAGAAACTTCGGTTTCTTCCCGACCATCCAGTCCACGCACAGCCACGAGATCGCCGCGAACGATGCGGCAAGGTCGGTATTGATAAAGGCGACCGCCGTTATCCCATCGACGCGGAATTCCGATCCGGCGTTGAACCCATACCAACCAAACCAAAGCAACCCCGTGCCGAGAGCGACAAGCGGGATGCTATGCGGCCCGCGGTCGACGACCTTGCGTTTGCCGACATAGAGAATGGAGGCGAGCGCAGCGATCCCGGCGATGTTGTGCACCACAATTCCGCCGGCAAAATCTTTCACACCCCATTCCGCGAGCACGCCGCCGCCCCAGACCATGTGAACGAAGGGAAAATAAACCAGGACCAGCCAGGCCGTGAGAAAGAGCATGTAAGCTTTGAAAGTAATCCGGTTCGTGAACGCCCCAGTAATGAGGGCGGGCGTAATGATGGCAAACATCATTTGGTAAGCGCAGAAGACGAGCATCGGAATGGTGTCGTTAGGCGAAGGCGTCGTCAGAGTGATACCGCGCAGGCCGGCCCAATGCAGATTGCCGACGAGGCCGTAGAAATCGGTGCCGCTCTTCTGGTCGCCGGAGAAACAGAGGGAGAAGCCGAAGGCCCACCACAGGACGGTAGTCCAGCCCATCGAGACGAAGCTCTGCATCATAATGGCGAGCACGTTCTTTCGGCCCACGAGTCCGCCGTAGAAAAAGGCCAGCCCCGGCGTCATCAACATGACCAGGCTGGCGCACAGGAGCATGAAGGCGGTATTGCCCGTATCGAGATGTAACATGTTGTTCCTTCCGTTGGGCGGCGAGTATTGACTCGTTAGGGCAAATGAGTCAAGAACCGCATCCTGCCATGCCACCGATCCCGTGGGCGCATTTTCTGATGGCGCGCTAACGACGGCTCGACCGTGATTCACGCTGCCGTGTTTTTCCATTCGGCAAGCGGAGCGCTTGCCCTACAATCTCAACAATGGAAGGCGCCGACTGGACAACGCTGAGCGATGAGCAACTGCTCGAGCGGCGTATTTCCAAGCTCGGGCTGAAACTCGAAGGCTCGGGTCTCGAATCGCTCATCAAACAGCTTTACGACGAACTGTCGTCAAAGGGGCTCGCGTTTCATCCGCCATGTCACATCGGCGACGAATGGTTCGTGCCGGTAGGGATTCCGGCGATCTTCATTCCGTTTTTTCTGGTCCACGATCGGCTCCGCGCCCTCGAGAAAACCGAGATGCTCGAAGTCGAGGGCGGAACGCCGGAGTCGTTCATGAAACTGATCCGGCACGAAGCGGCGCACGCCTACAGCTACGCCTATTATTTGCCGCGAAAGAAAAAATGGCAGGAGATGTTCGGGAAAACTTCGCGCGACCAAACGCCGGACGTCTACCATCCCCAACCGTTCAGCCGCAGCTACGTCGTCAATCTCGATGACTGGTACGCGCAGAGCCACCCCGATGAAGATTTCGCCGAGACTTTCGCGGTTTGGCTGACGCCGGAAGCGGATTGGCGGAAGCGTTACACCGGTTGGAAGGCGCTCCAGAAATTGGAATACGTCGATGAGCTGATGCGCTCGCTCGCCGGCAAACCCGCGATCCACATGCCGGACTATCGGCCCGCCGAATACGATTGCCTGAACCAGAAGCTCAAGACCTATTACACTCGGAAACGCAAACTCTATGAAGACACGTATCCAAATTTCTACGATGCCGATCTGCGCGATCTGTTTTCAACCACACCCGGCCCGGGAAGGATCACGGCCGCGGTTTATTTGCGAAGGCGCCGACGCCGGTTATTAAATTCCGTCTGCCAGTGGACGAACGAGAAAAAATTCCGGGTGAACAAGCTGCTTTCCCGGCTCATCGACCGCTGCGATCAACTCGATCTCCTCGTGCTCAACGACGATCCGCAGCAGGATTTTCGGGTCACCTCTTTCATCACGACGCTGGTGATGAATTACCTTTTCACCGGCAAATTCAAGCGCACCAAATAGCGTGAAGAAAAAATTGAAAGTCCTCGCCCTGTTCGACGCGATCCGGCCGACCACGATCGACCAGGACCTGAGCAAGGAGATGAAGACCGAGGACTGGAAGACCGAAGCCAACGTCCTCGCCGCGTTGAACGCCCTCGGGCATGCGACCGAGCACCTGGCCATCTTCGATAACCTCGATCTTCTCCGCCAGAAAATGGAGAGCTTCGGACCGGACGTGATCTTCAATCTCGCGGACCAGTTCAAAAACAACCGCGGATTCGACCAGCACATTGCGTCGCTCCTGGAAATGCAGGGCGTGCCGTTCACCGGCTGCGGTGCGACCGGGCTGGTGCTTTGCAAACACAAAGGGACGTCGAAAAAAATCCTCGGTTACCACCACATTCACGTTCCGAATTTCGTCGTCATCCCTCGCGGGCAACGGATCGCGCGATTGAAGCGGCCGAAATTTCCGCTGCTCGTAAAACCGGTGAAGGAAGAAGCGTCCTACGGAATTTCGCAGGCGTCGTTCGTGACGAGCGATGAGCAGTTCAAGGAACGAGTCGCGTTTCTGCACGAGAGCCACGATTGCGACGTGATCGCGGAGGAATACATCGAGGGCCGCGAACTTTATTGCAGCGTGATGGGCAACGCGAAGCTCACGGTATTCCCGATCCGCGAGCTGATCTTCCGCGAAGTGCCGCCTAACGAGCCAAAGATCGCGACTTACCGCGCGAAGTGGGACGAGGAATACCGGAAACGCTGGGGATTGAACAATCAGTTCCCGGAGGATCTCGCGCCGGCTCTGGTGGCGGAGATCGAGGACATCTGCAAGCGCATCTATCGCCTGCTCACGATCGAAGGTTACGCCCGGATCGATTTGCGGCTCACGGCCGACAACAGAGTCTATTTCATCGAAGCGAACCCGAACCCGATCCTAGCCGAGGACGAAGACTTCGCCCAGGCGGCCGCGAAAGCGGGATTGCCCTATGCCGAACTCATCAATCGGATCATCGGGATCGGAATGAAGACCGTGCGCGGGTAAACAACGAGCGGCGGTTTATCCCACAGTAGCGGGACCACCCTTGCGGTGGGCGGTTTGGAAAGCGCCCTTCCTTGAAATCAAATACCAGATCATCAGGCCGCCGATCGGCAAACCGATGAGCGTGCGCACGTCGTGGCGAAACACCGCATTAAACAAATCGCTGACCACGTTCACGGTTAGGACGCCAATAGCGAGACGACGTCCCCATT
>DATBCW010000115.1:0-45649 GCA_036270255.1 Chthoniobacterales bacterium | reverse complement strand
GATTCAGGAGAACAGCGACACGACTTATCGGATCTACGACTGGGACCGGACGAAGAAAGGACGGGCCGCGCGGCAGATGCACATCACCGAAGCGATGCAGTGCGTCGATTTCGAGGATGTCGAACCGGGGTTGCTGCCGTCGAAGGGCGAATCGCTGGTCAGCAACGAACTCTTCATGATCGAGAAATGGATTTTGTCGCGTGAGCGCGAAATCGCCGCGAGCGGACAATTTGCGATCGTGGTGTGCGTGAGCGGGACGGTCGAATGCGCCGGGAGAGAATTTACGCCGGGCGATTTCTTTCTGGTGACGGCGCAACAGCAAGAACGCGTAGTCCGCCCGGGCTCAGCCGAAACAGCGCTGCTAAAGATAACGCTGCCGCAATCCTAAACCCGCAGCCAAATACCGCGATGCGGTCTTTGATTGTGCACGGGCATAACCTGCGTCTTCGGTTCGCGATCTCTTGCCGGCTCCTTTGGCGAGAAAGCCGCGCCGAGGGCGCAAAGCAATAATGCGCAAAACAGAAGCGACGCTTTGGTCCTTTGTCTCATGCGGGAAAAGAAACCTTAGCAGAGCAGTCAAGATGCCTTCGACGGCTCAGTCAGCCGCCTAAGATACTGGAACGAATAAAGTCCAGTATTGTGACCATCGGCCCAACGAGGCTGAAGCGCGTATCCACCGACGAGTTGCCAGCCGACCAACTCAAAGCTCGCGGGCGTGTAGCTGACATCTGGCCGCGAAATATTTCCGAGCACGTCCGGTTCGCCGCCGCACATCGCACACGGGCAAGCACGCCGAAAACGTTCGAGCGGCAAATAGGATTCCGCGCGATCGCTCCAAACGATCGCAAGCTCGTTCCCGATCAACTGCACGTTCCTCAGCTCGATTGGCATGGACTAGACTAATCGATCGGCGCGTCCTTCTGCCGTTGGCGTATTGGCGTTCGCTTGCCAAAGATCGCGGTGCCGACCCGGACCAGCGTCGCGCCTTCCTCGATCGCGACGATGAAATCGCCGGTCATGCCCATGGAAAGCTGCGGCAGTTCGATCCGGAATTGAGTGGCGAACTGATCCCGCAGTTCGCGCAGCGCCACGAAATATCGGCGCGATGCCTCTGCCTCGGGAGCGAGCGGCGGAATCGTCATCAGTCCTTCGATGGTCAGTCGTGGTAACTCGAGCAGCGTTTCCATTTGCTCGCGCAAAGTTTCCGGCGCGAATCCGATCTTGCTCCCCTCGCCTGCCACATTGACTTCGAGCAGAACCCGGGTCCGCAATCCTTCTTCGTCAGCGATGCGGTTCAGGTCGCGGGCCAACTCCAGGGAATCGATGCTGTGGAAAAGTTCGAACAGCGGCAACGCGTGCCGGACCTTGTTCCGCTGCAATCGACCGACGAAATGCCAGCGCGCCGCGGACGGCAACAATGGAATCTTCGCGCGCGCTTCCTGGACGCGGCTTTCGCCGAAGAGTTGCTGGCCCGCATCGAAAGCGAGTCGCACCTTTTCCGCTTCGTGCGTCTTCGAAATCGCGACGAGCTGGACGTCCCCTTCCCGACGACCTGCCTTTTTCGCCGCGTCAGCGATCTGAGCTCGCACCAGCTCCAGATTTTCGGTGACGTTTTCCACAACGAATTGTATGCGATTTATTCGCTCGCAACCAACCGGATTCTGCGGCAGAACGGATCGATATGAAACGCTTCTCGCTTCTTCTCGCTGTTCTCTTTGTCTTCGCTTCCGGCAACCTCTTTGCTCAAGGCAAGATCGACCTGCAAACCAGTGACACGATCCTCGGCATCCTCCAAAAGAACATCGGGCAGATCGTCGAGCTGCGGATGAAATCAGGCGAAAAGATTGGCGGAAAGTTGGAAAAGGTAGGGGACAAACTCGTGCACCTCTCGGCACTCACCGGCGCTGAGTTTTTCGATGCGGCGGTGGACGCGGGCGATGTTTCGGCCGTGGTGGTCCGCACGAAAAAATAGGTCCTATTCGACCTATGGGACCTATCTAGTACGATTTCCCGCGGACGAATTCCGTGAAGGTGCCGTGATCCGTCTTCAGGCGGAACGGCAAACTCAATACTTTCTTCCCGTCAATCGCCTGGAAGACCATGAAATGCAGGTGCGGTTTGCTCGCGAAACCGGTAGCGCCTGAGAGTCCGATCGGCTGCCCGGTCGTCACTTGATCGCCGATTTTTACCAATGCGCCGTCCGTTTTCAGGTGATGATAATCAGCGAAGGTTCCGTCCGCGTGCTTGATGATCACGTAATTGCCGAGAGGCTTAAACTTCGGATCGGTTCCGCTCACCGTGGAATCGTCGCGCACGCCGACGACGCGCCCTTCGCGCGCCGCGCAAATGGTGGTCCCCTCCGGCACATCCCAGTCGACTGCATTCTCGCTCCCGGATCCTGCAAAATGGCTGAAGGTGCCGCGAGGGCCCTGCATCACGACGTAACGGCCCGGCTTAAATGGGATCGCATAATCGGCATCGTTCTCGGTCGAGTCACGGCGACCGCCGTATTCCCAGTGGTAATAGTAGTTGTAGTGCCAGGCCTGTGATTTGTTCGTGCGCTTGAAACGCGCCAACACGAACGAACTCCGCCCGGCGGCGTCGACCGTGAACGGCACGGGCTTCGACGAAGTCATGTTCTCCAAAGTCGCTTCGAGCGTCACCGTGAACTCGACGCAGTAATCGCTTTTCATGATCAAGGTCACGCCATCGTCGCTGCGTTCCTGGATAACGCGGAAGCCAGTCTGGTTTTCCTCCTCCGCAAAAACGGCTCGCGCCAGGAGAAGCGTGACAAGAATCAGCGATTTGTTCATTCGTTAGGCCGGCGTCAGACCGGTAGGCGCCAGAATGGCATCGCGCATTCCGTGCAACAACTTCTTATCGGCCGGAACGATTGTGGCGAGCGCGCCGCTGAGCTTCGCCTTACCCTCGCTGACGAAGTAATAAGGGCAGAGGCGGACCCGGCCGCGCATCGTCTTCAATTCGCCAGTCTCGTTGTCCCAGTAATTGTGATCAATCAGGCGCGCTTTATGAAAACGCTGCATCAGTCGCGGCGTAGTAGAGAACTCCGAGAGCGCTTGTTCGATGGCGGCTTGCCATTCGGTTTGCGGCACATCGGACCCAACGATGATTCCGCGACTTCCCCAGCCCAGTGGCGAGAATCCGCTGACCTTAATCAGGAGGTCGCGCTCTCTCTGGCTCAGCTTGCCGGCTTCGCGCCAATCGTGGATTTCGAGACGCGGAATGACAGCATGTTGGGGCAGCGGCATCGGATCGAGTGGCCAACTGTAGGGAATGACCTCCTGCAATTTCAGAAAATACTTTTCTCCTAGCTCGCGTCGCCAGAATTCCCGCAGCGGCTGCATCCAGAAGAGCGCGAACCACATTTTCTCTTCCAGGAATGGCTTGATCGGCGGCGTGATTTTCACCGCGCCGTCGCGAACAGCTTCGAGCAACCCAGAGATGCGCGGGAGGTTTGTCAGATCGAACAATTCGAAAAAGCGGTAAACGTTACGACCCGGGGTGGGCTGATAGGTTTCGGCCTCGACCACTCGCCACTCGGTGCCGGAATGTTTTTCGTTCAACCGCGCGGCGATCCACTTCATCTCCGGACGGTAGGTCGAAGCCTCCTCGGAAATCGCGATGTCGCCGCCATCGGGCAGGAGACTTCGAAACCCATCCAGCATTCCGTCGCTCCCGCCGATTACGTCGCGGCCGAGATTTGCGTAGGTTTGATTCAACCAACCGGTGAGCCCGATCCCGCCGGGAACGGAATCGATTTCTGCCAGAGTGTAGCCGCCGTCGGTAAGGATCAGGTCCGGCCGGATCACCTGCGGCACGTCTTCGCGAAATCGCTTCTGGCGCGAGAACTCGATTAGCTCCGGCGGTTTTCCCGCATCGAGGTATTGAGCGATCCAGGCGGGCTGTTTGCCTTTCGCGCTCCGCTGATACAGCTCGTTGCAGGCGCGCTGAAAGATGTAAAGACGATGGCCGAGCTGCTCTAGTTCCTTCGCGAACTTGTCGTCGATCGGGAACGGATCGGGCGAAAGAAGAAAATCTTTTTCGGCGAAAAGACCCTCTTGGGGGAAAGAGGAACGGATTGAGGCGAGGTCGACCATCAGAGAAGGAAGAAAACGTCGAACGCCCAACGCCCAACGTCCAATATCGAAATCAGAGGCGCCGCCAATTCGAAACGTGCGTCGAATGAACTGTTCGCCATTCGAAATTGAGCGTTCGGCGTTGGGCGTTCGGCGTTTTCTTCATCACCGTCCCGCCGCCATTTTCTTGAGCGCGTTCTTCACCAATTCCTCCGCGGTCTTGAGTTCGGGTTCGCGTTCCTGCAAATCGCGCACAGTCTTGTGCGCGTCGACCTGCTTGTAGCCGAGGGCGATCAACGCGAGGACCGCTTCGTTCGCCTGGCTTTGCTCGGCGGTCGGCGCGTGTTCGGCACTGGCAGCTTCCCACGCGGCCACTACGCCGAGCTTGTCTTTCAACTCGAGCACGATTCGCTCCGCGGTTTTTTTCCCGAGCCCGCTGATCTTGGAAAGTGTCGCGGTGTCGGCGTTGACCACGGCGGCTTTGAAACGCTCGACGCTCATTCCACTCAAAACGGCGAGCGCGAGCTTCGGCCCAATCCCGCTGACATTGTTGACTAGCAGCCGAAACAAGTCGCGCTCGGGCGCGGTCATGAAGCCGTAGAGAATGTGCGCGTCTTCGCGAACGTGGAGATGGGTCAGGATCTGGACCGGTTGTCCCGCGACCGGAAGTTTATCGTAGCTCGAGAGCGGAATGAACACTTCGTAGCCGACGCCGCGGACATCGACGATTGCCTGAGTGGGCAACGCGGAGGTGAGAGTGCCGTTGAGGAATGTGATCATCGCGTATCCCTAAGCTGCTGACTCTAAACTGCAACGAGCGCGGGCAAGCTCCAAATCCCAAACTCCAAATCCCAAACAATTTTCAAGAATCAAATTACGAAAACGAACAACTCGTAAGGCAGGCGTCATCTCTTGTGGCTCTTCAGAATTGAAATTTCCCTGGGATTTGGAGCTTGGGATTTGGGATTTCCGCGGCTGGCTTCCAGCCGCGGTTCATTCTTTCAAGATCATCGTTAGATCCGTCGGACGGCCGTGAACGATGGTGAATCCCTGGGCGCGATACGTTTTCCAATCCGGATGGATTTTCGCAGAGAAAGCCTGCGCCACCGGAGTCGGCACAATGGCGAAGCGGGGCCCGGGAAAATTCATGAATTGTTCGAGCTGATCTGGGTTCAAGCCGCGGAAAAATCCGTGACAACGGCTCCGGAAATACCAGACCACACTCGGCTCGGCGTAATCGATGTTGGCGAATTCCATTTCCGGCCGGAGATCGTTGCGGGAAAGTTTGAACAGCTGCGCGGAAGGAAAAGTCGGGGCGAGAAGCGGAAAAACGATGAACGCGACGGCGAGGACCGCGGCCGCGGCGCCGATGGCTACCCGTTTCGCGAACCGTTCCGTGCCGACCACAAAAAGATGGCGCGCCAGGAGAAGCGCAAGCAACGGAAACGCAGGGAGCGTGTAATGCGGCAACTTCGTTTTCACGAGACTCATGATCACGAATACGATCAGGATTCCCGAGATGAGGTAATTGTCGGTCGCGTCGCGTTTGCGCCAAAGATGTTTCGTTAGGCCGGGCAATTTGATCGACCACGGAAAGAAGCTGACGAAAACCGTGACGAAATAAAACGGCAGCGCGGCGAGATAAGTGTTCCAGGAATTCGCGCCGTGACCTTCCATCACGTTGAAGCTCCGCTCGACGACGTGGCGGCCGATTCCGACTCTAAAAAATTCGCCGTTCGTTCGGATCAGCGCCGGAATTCCCCACGTGCAAACGAGGGCGAACGCGCCCAGCATCCCGGTCACGAACCAGAACCGGCGGGAGAGCGAATTGCCGCGCAGGAAGAATTTTGTGCTGATGACGGTGAGGAGCGGAAGCCAACCCAGAGGACCTTTGGCCAGGAATCCGAAGCCGAGCGCAACGTAGAAAACCATTCGCCAGAACCCGAAGCGCCGACTTCCCGTCGCTGACGTTTCCTGGCCTAACGAGTCAGCCAGCAACTCGTAGCCGGCCCAATGCGCGGCGGCCACGAAAAAGACGAGCCACATATCAGCGACCGCTGCTTTCCCGTGGACAAAAACCTGGAGACAGAGACTGAAGATGATCGCCGCCCACCAGCCAGTCCGTTCGCTCCCAATCCGGCGGCCCCAAGCAAAAAGGAGCAGCGCTGTCAGCGCCGCAGCAACCGCCGAGGGAAACCGGGCCGCGAAATCATTTTCTCCAAAGACCGAGTAGCTCGCGATCTGGGTCCAATAAATGAATGCCGGTTTGTCAAAGCGGTACTTGTCGTTGAAGAACGGGATGACGTAGTCGGAGCGCTCCCGCATCTCGCGTGAGGCTTCGGAGAAACGCGGCTCATCGCGGTCGACCAGCGGGATTGTCCAGGTCCCGGCGACGTTGAGCAGGAGCGCGCCGAGGAAAACCAAAACGAAATTGCGGATTGCGGGTGGCAAGGCGGAGATTCAAAGATAGGGCCGGGTGAAAGACAAACGGGAATTTCGCACGAAGGCCGGATTGCGCTGGTGGTATGTAATTTTTGTCGCGGCCGCGATCTTGATTCCGGCCAGCCTTTACCTCGACCTCGGGATGAAAGCGTGGGTGGTCCAGCACCAAAGTAGCGGAGCGCGGACTTTCATGCAGGCCGTCAGCCGATTTGGCGATTGGCCCGAGCACGTCGTTGCCGGACTGATTCTTGCCGGCCTTGCCTATTGGCGCGGGAGCAAACGATGGACGCAAATTTTCGGTGCAATGCTCATTGCGTGTGCGCTGGCGGGCATCTCCGCGCGGGTGGTCAAAGTCGCGACTGGACGCGCCCGGCCAAATGTTCAAACCGAAGCCGGATGGAACGGGCCGCGGCTCAGCGCCCGGTACAACGCCTTTCCTTCCGGACACACTGCGGCGTCGACGGCATTTTTCGCGACGCTCGCCTTCGCGAGCTGGAGAATTGGACTCGGCTTTCTCGCGATCCCGTTGCTCATCGCCTTTTCGAGGATGTACGTCGCCGCCCATCATTTGTCGGACGTGGTGGGCGCGGCGCTGATCGGAGTCGGCGTAGCCTACTTCGTGGCGCAACGGGCCCGGTTCCCGATCGAAAATCGAGAATCGAAAATCGAAACTTAGTTGGCGGAGGGGGTGGGATTCGAACCCACGAGGGCTTGCGCCCTGCCGGTTTTCAAGACCGGAGCCATCAACCACTCGACCACCCCTCCCGGCATTCGCGTGCGCGGGAATTGTGCCATCGCCTTCGGACGGAGCAAGGTGGATCGAGTCCCGCGCCGGAACCAATCTCCTGTAGCCGTCGCGCTGTGGGCGACGAAATCGACCGTCGTGAGAATCACGCACGCTTGTCCCTGCGCTTCGCACAGCGAAGCGGCTACAGAAGATGGCTGGACAGCTTAATATGTTCATGTGAACTTGCGCCGTGCAGAAGCGCAAGAGAAGTAAGTTCGTCCCAATCGTAGAGGAGGCACCTCCGCCTTTGCCGGCGATCCACGGTCGAAGCGCTTCCTGGAATCCGGCGAATCGATTTGAGAAGTTGCATGTCGATCTCGGCGATGAAGACGTCGTTCAAATCGATCCGACGAGCGATGAAGAGGAAAAGCCGCGACGCGAGACGCAGTTCTTTCGCGACCTGACAAAGACCATCATCGCGCGGAATGACAGTCC
Organism: Chthoniobacterales bacterium; assembly: GCA_036270255.1. Taxonomy (GTDB): domain Bacteria; phylum Verrucomicrobiota; class Verrucomicrobiia; order Chthoniobacterales; family UBA10450; genus AV80. Next base: position 37,888 of record DATBCW010000115.1, on the reverse strand, counting down.
CGATGTTGGATTTGAAACGAGCGTGAATCCCTATCGCGGTTGCGAACACGGATGCATCTACTGCTTTGCGCGACCGACCCACGAATACCTCGGCATGTCAGCCGGCCTCGATTTCGAAAGCCGGATCATGGTGAAACAGGATGCCGCCAGGCTGCTGGAGGAGGAACTCTCCTCGCCGAAATGGGAGCCGAAGGTCGTGGTAATGAGCGGCGTTACCGACCCTTATCAGCCGGTGGAACGCAAGCTCCGGATCACGCGGAGCTGTCTGGAAGTGCTGGCGAGATTCCGGAACCCGGTCGCGATCATCACAAAGAACCGGCTCGTAACGCGCGACATCGATTTGCTCGGAGAACTGGCCCAAGCCAACGCGTCGGCGGTTAACGTTTCGGTGACGTCGCTCGATCCGACGCTGCAACGAGTGCTCGAACCAAGAACCTCGTCGCCTTCGGCGCGACTGGAAGCTGTCGCAGCATTGCGTTCCGCAGGAATTCCTGTGGGCGTGATGGTTGCGCCGATTATTCCGGGATTAACGGATCACGAAATTCCGAAAATTGTTGAAGCCTGCGGGGAGGCTGGCGCGCAGTTCGCCGGCTATACGATTGTCCGTTTGCCCTGGGCAATCGCGCCGCTCTTCGAGCATTGGCTCGACGAGCATTTCCCCGAGAAAAAAGAAAAGGTCCTGAGCCGCATCCGGCATATCCGGAACGGAAAAATCAACGATCCGCGCTGGGGATTCCGGACGAAGGGTGAAGGAATCTTCGCCGAGCAAATTCGGTCCATGTTTGAAGTGGCTTGCCGACGGGCAGGAATCGGCGATCGGCCGGAATTATCGACGGCGTCGTTTCGACGGCCTTGCGAACAGATGAATCTGTTTCGGTAAGCCGCGCCGGGCACCTAATGGGCGGGCTGTTTCTTCAGACTCCGCCGGTCCGCAATAGAATACATAAGAATGCCGCCCAGAATTCCGAACGGAATCATGTAATAGAAATAATAGTTCCAACCTTTGTGTTGCAGCACCCAGCCGAGCCCGGCTATGGCGACAGCTGCACCGAAATATTGAAAGGAATCAATCACGCCCGAGGCGAACGCGGCCATCTTCCTCCCGCCGATATCCATCGCGGCGGCCGGGCCGAGCAGCGAATGGGTCGAGTTCACGGTGAAGGCAACCAGGACGAAGAAAACCAGCGCCCAATTGAGGCTGTGGACCTGAGACGCGACCAACAGGACACAGACTTCGATCGCGTAAATGCCCAAGGCCACCGGCGCGCGGCGGGAATGAAAAAAACGATCGGAAATCCACCCCGAAAGCAGGGAACCCGCGGAGGCAACGAACGGGATAAGGAACCCCAACCATTGAAACTTCGCCGCTGTCATATCGAGATGGTGCACCTCTTGGAAAAAACGGGGGAACCATTGGTCGATGCTTTGCCTAACCGCCCCGGTGCAGCCGTAAGCGACAGCCATGATCCAGACGACAGGATTGGTTACAATCTGCCGAAACACGAACCAAATACTGCAATGCACGTCCGCGTCGGCATGATCGGCCTCGCCTTTGAAAACATCTTTGTAACCCACTTCTTCGGGCGTGTCTTTTACAACAAAAGCTAGAACGACTGCGACGATCGCGGCGACGCCGGCGGGAATCCAAAATAGGACGCGCCAATGTTGCGGCGGCACGTGCCACATTCCAAAAAGGACAAAACCGGCCAAAAGTGCGGGCAAAAGCTTGTTAGCCGCGAGACGGCCGAGATTAATCATGAAACCGAAAATGCCGGCGAACGTTCCGCGCTCTTTCTCGCTGAACCAGGCGCTGTTAATCTTGATGAAGCCTGGCGAACCGAACGACTGCACGTAACCGTTCAGACTCCAAAGCAGGGTGAAAAGCCAGAGCAGGCCCCAAAAAGAAGCCGCCCCGAATAGCAAATTCATTGTCACCGTGCCGGCGGCGCCGATGAGCATCGCGTATTTGCCGCCAATACGGTCGGTGAGCAGTCCGTTGATGATCTGTCCGCAACCGTAAGCCACGAAATTCAGGGAGAGGATCGTGCTCATGTCCTGGTAATCAAAATGCAGCTCGTCCGCGATGGACTTGTTGGCGTAGGAAAAGTTGTATCGGCAGAGATAGAAACTCGTGTACATCAATCCGACGACCGACCAGTTGAGCCCACGTCGGGCGCGGAACCCGGGCGGATGGGTTACGGCAGTCGTTCCGGTCATGCGAGGCGGAGCATGTGGTTGCGTTCGCGGCGAGACAATGAAAAAGAGCGCGCAGTTGCGTACCGGCTCTCAATCTCGCACGGTGACTGCAGACCATGAATATCGAATCGCTTCACATCGGGATGAAGGTGCGCCATCCGCAGTATGGCGTGGGAATCGTCAGATCGTTGACCGAACATACCGCGGAGATCGCGTTCGATGATGCGCCCCGGACGATCGCGCCGGCTTCGAGCGATCTTCAACCGGCGGAGGCGACTGCTACGGTCAGCGAACTGCAAGTGCCGCTGGTGAATCTCATTCGCGACACGGCTTCGGCGACAGTCGAGGCGCTTGGGTTGGAAAAGAGAGACGTCGTCGTCGAAGGGCTCGCAAACCGCTGGCAGAATGGCACGCTAGTAATGCAAGCGGCGGACAGTTCTCTGCAACCGAAGGAAGTACCGCTCGAAACTTTCTTTCACAAGATCGTGATGATCCGCAACAACCTGCGGGTGCTCGAACAAAAGGTGAACGCGAGCGAGAAGCTAAGCGATGCCGATAAGTTCGAGCTGCACCAATACATTACGCGGTGCTACGGCTCGCTGACGACGTTCAACATTCTTTTCAAGAGCAAAGAGGACCAGTTCCGCAGCGGAACCTAATCCTGCTCATGCTCATGATCCTGATCTTGTGAGCTAACGTGGTCTCCGACCAAGATCATGAGCACGATCATGATCAAGAGCATGAATTGGTTTAACCCGCCGCTCCCTGGCTCACAATCAGCACGACGGCCAGCAGGGCGCACGCGATTCCCGCTATCTGCGTACGGCTGAGATGTTCCTTTAGAATAATTCGCGCGAGGATCACCGTGCTCGCGGGATACAACGAGGCGAGCGTGACCACGATGCTCAGGGGCCCGATCCGCGCCGCGGTCATGAAAACGGCATTCGCGGCCATATCGAGCGCGCCGCCCAGGGTCGCCGTCGCTGAAGCCGTGCGATCCATGCGCAGTGTGCGTTTCGCCACGAGGGCGATGATCGCAAACAATCCGATCGAGGAAATTCGCGCCGCGACGAGCGGCCACATTCCAGCCGCCATGGTCGTCCGAGCCAGCGACAAGAAAAAAATACCGACTAACACCCCGGAGGTCACAGCCAAACCAAAACCGGGCGGAAATCGTCCGGACGTTTTCTTTCGATCTGGCTGTTCCAGACGAGGCGGCCGGCTTACGAGGAAGATCGCGATGAGCGCGAGGGCGACGCCTGCAAAAGTCAGCGACCGCAGTCGCTCGCCCATAAAAAAAGCGAACAGCACGGGAATCATCGCCGCGATCACGGCCGTTGTGGGCGCGACCACAGCCATCGTCCCAACGGCGAGCGCGCGATACAAAAATGCCACGCCGATTCCACCGCTAAGACCGGCCACGAATCCCCAAATCCAGTCGCGCGATGAAACAATCGTGGCCGGCAAAAAAGGAATGGCCAGGAGGAGCAGGACGAGTCCTGCGAACTGAGACCAGACCACTGTCGCGATCGTGTTCGCGCGGCGCGCCGTCAATCCTCCGAAGAAATCGGCGGAGCCGTAAAGAACAGCGGAAGCCAGTGCGAGGAGCTCGATCATGGGGAATTTTTCCTCCAAGGAGGGGCGCTTTCCAAACCGCCCTCTGTGATCGCGCCGCAAAGGGGGCGGTTTGGAAAGCGCCCCTCCTTGGTTACAGATCCCACTTCTTCGGCAACTTCTGCTTCACGGTTTCCACCGGCTCGAAGAGATCGCCCATTTTTTCCACGCGCTGGAGAACGCGATCCGACGGGAACACGAGCAGTTTCGCGTTTTTCTTCTTGAGGCAATTTTGCACTTCGTCCCACGTCACCGGCGTCGAAACCGTCGGCTGGTCCTTCGCGCGGAGGGAGTAAACGTTCACAGTCGTTTTGTGTTCGTCGTTCTGACTCCAGTCGACGAAGATTTTCCCTTCCCGAAGCGCTCGCGCCATTTTCGAAATGACGAGCTTCGGATGGTCGCGTTCCAAATGCTCAGCGAGAGCGCGGGAGAGGGCTTTCGTCTCATCGAACGTCGCCGCGGTATTGAGCGGGACATAAACCTGGAGTCCCTTCGAGCCGGACGTTTTCGCCCAGCTCTTCAGTTTCATTTCGGCGAGCAAATCGCGAAGCCAAATGCCGACCTGACAGCATTGGATGATGTCCGCGGGCGCGCCGGGGTCGAGATCGAACACCATCATCGTCGGTCGCGCGACGTCTTTCTTGCGGGCGAGCGAAGTGTGGAGCTCGATGTCAGCCAGGTTCGCCGCCCAGACGAGCGTCGGTAAATCCTGGGCGAGACAATAATGCATGTCGCGCTGATTGCCTTCGCTCCAAACTTTCGCCGTCTTCACCCAATTCGGCCGATGGACCGGGCAATTCTTTTCATAAAAGAACGGCTGATCCACTCCATTGGGATACCGCTTCATCGTGAGCGGGCGATCTCGCAAATGGGGCAGCAAGACGGGCGCGATGCGGATGTAGTAATCGATCACCTGCCCTTTGGTGAATCCGGCTTTCGGATAAAGCACCTTGTTCAGGTTCGAGACCGCGAGCTTTTTTCCTTCGACGATTAGCTGCGCTTTTTCACTCATAGGTCAGATGGGTCCTATACGACCTATGCGAAGAAACGCTCCGGCGACAAGACGGGTTGCGGTTGGCAAATTCGCGCGACGCAATGTTCCCAGCTCTCGTGGCCGCTCAGAATCTCGATTTCGACCCGAAGGAAAAAAATCGGCGCGTCGGTTTTCGTGAGACGCGGAAACCGGACTGCGTCTTTCTCGGTTGTTACGATCATCTCCAGATCGCGGCGAACGCACCGGGTGATGAAGCTGTTCAGCTCGGCTTCGGTGTAACGATGATGGTCGGTATAACGTTTCGAAAGTTCCAGGCGCGCTCCGAGTTTTTTCAGCCCTTCCTCGAAACTCTCCGGGGCGGCGATGCCGCAAATGGATCCGATGTAGGTATCGCGCAAACGCTCCAGCGGCACCTGTTCGCCGGTGAGGACGTTTTGCAAATGCAATGGCCGATGCGCGCACTCGATGATTTCCGCGGTGCGATTGTAGCGACGGATACGCCGGATTAACTCGTCGTTAGGCTCGCCGGTGCTCTTGGTAATGAAGACGTAGCTGGCCCGGCGAAGATTGCGCGGCGGTTCGCGCAGGGTCCCGCGCGGAAGAAGATGTTCGTTCCCAAAAGGCGCCTGCCGGTCGATGAGGACAATGTCGAGCCGATGTTTGAGATGGAGATATTGGAGCCCGTCGTCCAGGAGGAGTGTGTCGGCTCTTAACTCTTTGATGGCGAAGAGGCCGCTCTTCACCCGATCCTTGTCCACAAGAACGACGACGTCCTTCAGATTGTTCGCCAGCATGTAAGGCTCGTCGCCAGCGGTGAGGGAATCGAGCAGCAGCGTTTTTCCGTCCGAGACGATTCGGGGCGGCTCGGGTTCCTTCTTCGCAAAAGGATTCCACCATTTTTTCTTCGAGCGGCGCGGGACACTTTTGTAACCGCGGCTGAGAATGGCGACCCGCCGTCCGCCCGCTCGCAAGGCGCGCGCGAACTTCTCCACGATCGGAGTCTTTCCTGTCCCGCCAACCGTCAGGTTGCCGATGCTGATGACGAGACACCCCAGCGTGTGTTCGCGAAAAATCCGGTGCCGGTAAAGGAAGAGCCGAAACTGGACGAGCCGTTCGTAGATGAACGAGAGCGCATAGAGCAAGGCGCGGAGAAGGGCGGCGCGGACGCCATGACGACGCTCCAGGATTACGTCGATCGCGAACTGCTCGAGGCTCTCGGTGCGCTGGCTCATGGGAATTTTCGAATTTCGAATTTCGAATCTCGATTTGGGAGAATGCGCGCGCCGCGGTTATCGGCGGTGCTGACGATGGTGCGGGCGCGGGGAGAATCCGCGGCGGCAAGCATGGTGCGAGCGATTTTTTCGGGAGAACGAAGGGTGACGGCGCAGATGGTGGAACCGGAGCCGCTGAGGAAGGCGCCGAGCGCGCCGGCGGATTGGGCAGCGGCGATAACGTCGTCGAGAAACGGAATCAGTTTTTTCCGGAAAGGTTGATGGAGATGATCGGCGAAGGCGCCGCCTAACGACTGGTATTCGCGGGAAGCGAAGGCAGCGGTAATGGCGCAGGCGTTTCGCGAATTTTCCACGGCCTGCTGTCGATCGATTCGCGATGGCAGCAGCGCCCGGGCTTTGGCGGTGGCGATTTCGAAGCCGGGAACGAGGAGGACGAAGTGCAGCTGAGCGGAGACGGTAAACATCTGGTGTTCGAGGCCGCGCACGACATTGAAGCCGCCGAAGCAAGCGGGAGCGGCGTTGTCGGGATGGCCTTCCAATCGCGCGCACAATTCGAAAACCTCGCGACGCTGAAGCGGCCGGCCTGCCAGGTCGTTCAACCCGTGGAGAACGCCGAGACGAATCGCCGCGCTGCTCCCGAGACCACGCGCCGCCGGAATTTCGCCGGTGATCTTGCAGAAGAATGGGAAACGCTTCGCCGCGGCGCGCTTGAAAAAAGAATCGGCTGCCGAATTAACCATCTTCCCGAGCGGCTCCCCTCGCCCGCGCGAGATCGTGATCTCGTTGTAGAGGCGGAGGGCGACGCCAAGGCAATCAAAGCCCGGACCGAGATTGGACGTGCTCGCCGGAACTCGGACGGTGACCTGTTGCATGGTTGATAAGGCGTGACTGTGTCCAGCCGCAGCCGCGCCATTGTAACCGGCGGGCCTCAACCGGCAAGAGACGGACAGCCGGGCAACGAAAACCGAATGAGGTAGTGACCGCGGTGAGCGGCCGCCCCGTGCCATGAGAATGTCCGAATGGATCGACCCGGAATTGCACCGGGAATTCATCGCACAACAAACCGATGCGTTGCGCTTGTGCACGGCGCCGGATGGCTGGGTCGAGCGCTACGGCGTCGACGTGCTCATCTCTCACAAGACCAATGCCGCGCTCGAGCGGCTCAAGACAGAGCTTTGCCTGTGGGCGTTAAACGTTGGTTTCAGCTTCCGGCGCGTCTTTGCCCGGTTTCTTCCAAAACAAAATGCGGAACGCGAAGCGCCCACGCTCATCCTGGGCGATCCGGACACGAATCTGCAAAGCACCGCGTTGGAGCGCAATTTGTGTTACGCGATTGATTTCAGCGCGGGTTATTCGGTGGGGCTGTTTATCGATCAGCGAGAAAATCGGCGGTTCGTTCGCGAGCTCGGACCAAAGACTGTCCTCAATTGTTTCGCCTACACCTGCTCGTTTTCGGTTGCCGCGGCAACAGTCGGCGCGAACACGGTCAGCGTTGATCTCTCCAAGAAATCGCTCGCCCGTGGCCGGGAAAATTTCGCGTTGAACTCGGTGCCGACCACGGACCATCGCTTCATCGCGGACGACGTCCTGGCCGTGTTGCCGCGTCTCGCCCGGAAAGGCGAAAAGTTCGACGTGATCATTCTCGATCCGCCCACGTTCTCCCGGACGCATCGCGGCAAAACGTTCCAAGTGGAAGACGATTTCGAAGGATTGTTGCTCGCCGCGCTGGAGGTAGCGGAACGGAACGCGCACATTTTGCTCTCGACGAATTGTTCGACGCTCGGCCAACGCGTTCTCGAAGTGATGGGGCGCTTTTGTTTGAAAGCCACGCGGCGCGCCGGCGATTTTCATCGCGAACCATCCCTGCCGGATTTTCCGCCGGGGGTCGGCGCAGCGACAGTTTGGATGGCGTTGCGTTAACTAATCCTGCTCTTGAGCATGATCCTGATCCTCATCCCTCCGTTGCTGCGACTGTCGCAGGAAAGATCATGAGCAGGAGCATGAAGAAATCCTTTTTTAAGCACGCGACAAACGTTCGGAATTCGATAGTTAATTAGCATGGACGAAGAGTTTTCTGGAACCTCCGGTGATGTGGCCGAGCGCGGATTGCGCTATACCAAGGACCAATTCGAGCAGTTGTTCGAACAAACCGAAGAATACGTGCGGGAAAATCCGGGGCGCTCGATGGTTTACGCGCTGGTGGCCGGTTTTATTCTGAATCGCCTGCCTATCGGACGGATTCTGAGCGCCGTCATGCGCCTGGCCTTTATTGCGTTCAAGCCGGCGATTCTCGCCTACGGCGCGACGAAGCTCTATCAGGCTGCACAGGGCGACAGCGAGTAAGCGCCGCTACAACTCACTTATCCAACGTGAACCCGACCTTCAGGGTCACCTGCCACTCGTTGACTTTGCCGTCTACGATCTGACCGCGGGTTTCGAGGACCTCGAACCACCGCATGTTGCGAATGGTTTTCTGGGCCCGGCTCAGGGCGTTCATCACCGCTTCTTCGATGCTGGTAGCCGACGAGCCGACCAGCTCGATCTTTTTGTAAACGTGATCGCTCATGGGAAACACTCTTGGGCCAGCCAGAAGCGAAGACAAACTAATTTCTGTGGCCGTCGCCCTGTGGGCGACGTGAAAGCGCGGTGATCGTCGATTGTCGGCGCTTCGCACAGCGAAGCGGCTACAGAAGAATTGACTGAGAACTTTGGTTTGAGTGAACCGCCTGAATCGCTAGCGTCTTTCTAGCCATGGCGGAAAACATCGAGTCGCACCTGATCGAGAACCGGGTCTTTAAACCTTCGAAGGATTTCGCGAAAGGGGCGCGCATCAAAAGCCTTGAGCAATATCGGCGGATGTATCGCGAATCGATCCAGCGGCCGGCAAAATTCTGGGCGCGCGAAGCGAGCGAGCTGGTCTGGACGAAACGTTGGAAGGGCGTGCTGAAATGGAAAGCGCCATTCGCCCGCTGGTTTGACGGCGGAAAACTAAACTTGTCCGAGAATTGCCTCGATCGGCATCTCAAGGGCCCCACGAAAAACAAAGTCGCGATTCTTTGGGAAGGCGAGCCGGGAGACAAACGGGCGCTGACTTTCCAGCAATTGCACCGGGACGTCTGCCGTTTCGCGAACGTGCTCAAGCGAAACAAGATTCGAAAAGGCGATCGCGTGATCATTTATCTGCCGACAATCCCGGAGGCAGCGATCGCAATGCTGGCGTGCACCCGAATCGGGGCTGTGCATTCGGTTGTGTTCGGCGGATTCAGCGCCGACAGCATTCGCGACCGGATCGCGGACAGCGGGGCGATCGCTGTGATTACGGCGGACGGAAGCTACCGGCGGGGTTCGATCGTGCCGTTAAAGAAAAATGTCGACGACGCCTTGCGCGGCGGGACAACCATAAGACGCGTTATCGTCTTCCGCCGCGCCGGAAACGACATCCACATCGAGGAAGGACGCGACGTCTGGTGGCATCGCGAGCTGGAATATGTGGACGCGCATTGCCCGCCAGTCCCAGTCGACAGCGAGCATCCGCTTTACATTCTTTACACGAGTGGCTCGACCGGGAAACCGAAGGGAATCCTCCATACGACCGGCGGATATCTCGTCGGAATTTATTCCACGATGAAATACGTCTTCGATCTACGCGACGACGACGTTTACTGGTGCACGGCGGACGTCGGCTGGGTGACGGGCCATAGCTATGTTGTTTACGGACCGCTCGCGAACGGCACCACGACGGTGATGTACGAAGGCGCGCCGAACTGGCCGGAGCCGGACCGGTTTTGGCGGATCATCGAAGAGTATGCGGTCACGATTCTCTACACGGCGCCGACCGCGATCCGCGCTTTCATCCGCTGGGGCGATCAATGGGTGAAGAAACACGATCTATCGTCGCTGCGATTGCTCGGTTCGGTCGGTGAGCCGATCAATCCCGAGGCTTGGATGTGGTATCGCGATAAGATCGGTGGCGGTCGTTGTCCGATCGTCGATACGTGGTGGCAGACCGAGACGGGCGCGATCATGATCACTCCCCTTCCCGGCGCGATTCCGACCAAGCCAGGCAGCGCGACCCTGCCCTTCTTCGGCGTCGATGCTGCGATCGTGGATGAAAAAGGAAACGAAGTGGGCGCGAACGTGGGCGGAAAATTGATCGTGCGCAAACCGTGGCCGTCGATGCTGCGCACGATTTACGGCGACAGGGAACGCTACCAGAAACAGTACTGGAGCGAATTTGAGGGGCGCTATCTGACCGGGGACGGAGCGCGACGCGACAAGGACGGTTATTTCTGGATTGTCGGACGAATCGACGATGTGCTGAACGTGGCCGGGCACCGACTGGGGACGTCGGAGATCGAGAGCGCGCTCGTCAGTCACGCGAAGGTGGCGGAAGCCGCTGTGGTCGGTCGACCGGACGAGCTGAAGGGCCAGAGCGTGGTGGCGTTCGTCACCGTGAAAGGCGGAGTGACCGTGAGTAATTCGCTTAAGGCGGAGCTGCGCGAACACGTTGGCATTCACATTGGCGCCATCGCGAAGCCCGATGAGATCCGGTTCGCCGAAGCGCTGCCCAAAACGCGGAGCGGAAAAATCATGCGGCGTTTGCTGAAGGAAGTCGCGAGCGGCAAAGCCGTCACCGGCGACACGACGACGCTCGAGGATTTGAGCGTGCTGGCGAAGTTGAGCGGCGAGGAGTAGTCGAAAAGGTCTTTGTCAAAACCTGAGTTCGATTAGCCTTACCTCGTGAGTTTCATCCGGACAGGGCTGCGCGAGATCGGGCTGAAGATTCGCCGGCAGAAAACGCGCATGGCGTTGCGCCATGAAAAGCGCGTCCTGCAAAAGAGCGAGATCAACCTCGGCCGTGAAGGTTGCTCGCAGGCCGTCAATTTTCCGGAAGTGCGCAACGAGATCGTGGCGCTCAAAAAACTCGAGCAGGAACAGAAGGAAGTCGCGCTCCGAATTTCGACGATTGAGGAAGGAATTCGCAAGATCGAGCTGCAACGCGACCAAAACGCGAAGGAACAAAACGCGGCCCTGGGAAAACTCGAGGACCAAAAGAAGCCGATCCTTCAGCGGCAAAATGAAGCGAAAGCCGCAGCCGATCTTTGCGATCGCGAACTGGCGAGCGTGGAGCGGCGGCTGCAGGATAACGATGCAGCCGATCGCGATCTGCTGAAGAAGCTCTCTGAATTGCAGGCGCAGATCCCGCCGCCGGACGATCTCGACGCGCAAATGTCTGGGATCAGCGCCCGGCGCGTTCGGTTGCCGGAAGAAAAAGCGGAAGTGACGCGCGCTCGAATGGGCGCGGCTGAGGCGTGCCGCGCGGCCCGGGAAAAATTGGAGACAGAGGAATCCGCGATCGCCGCGATCGATAAACAAATCGCAAAAGTGCGGGAAGAGTACGAAGGCAAAGACCGCGCGTTGAACGAGCAGAGCCGCGCCCAACAAGAAGCGCTGAAGGAAGAGCGCAGCCGTCACCAAACCGTCGAAGAGAAAAAGAACCCGGCCTACCTGAACATCGGCCGCCATCTCGCCTCGCAAGGAATCGCGCCACCGAACGCACCGCATTTGCTGGCCGAAGTGCAGAAGCACCGCGCCGGCGTCGAGCGCCACTCACAACACACCGCGGAGCTGGCCGTTCTTTCAAGTCAGATCGACAAGCAGGAGCTGCGAAAATTTTATTTCGCCGTCTTCTCGGTCGTTGTTGTCACGTTGATCATCGTCGCGCTCGTTTTTCAATCACCCCAAAAACGCGAGTGGCTGCCGCAGTCCACCGACACGATCCTTTCCGTGAATCTGGAACAACTGGAGCGCGAGGACTTGCCGAAGCGCTGGAAGAAAGACCAGGCCGCTGAATGGCAGAATGTGTGGGCCGGGCTCATCGCCAGCGCCCAACGGACTCCGGTCCTGAATTTGACGAGAGACGCGGTCCGCGTCACCCGCGCTCTAACCACGAATGATTCCGGCGCGACCCACGAATACGTCCTGGTCGAAGCGCGGACTGATGTATCGCCCGTAATGAATTCGGTCGAACGCGACAAGGCGTTCGAGCGACGGACGATCACGGGTTTGCCGATGTGGCTGCGGCCGGAGTTTGCACTCGCCCGCGTGGGACCGAAAACGCTGGCCGTCGGCGGCGAAGAGGAAGTCGCGTCACTCGCGCGGGTCCGGCTCGGGATCGACCCCGATCTCAAGATCACGGGTCCGCTCTTCGACGGGCTGCAGTCGTTGAAAGAAGCAAGCAGCCTGCGCCTGGTCTCCCGTGAGCCGGCCAATCTCGGCCGAATGTTTACGCCGCTCTTCAACAACGAGCTGCTCCAGAACTGCGATCTCTTTGGAATTTCGCTCGCGCTTCAGAATCCGGTAAAAGCGAGAATGATTCTCAGAACCAAATCAGCGCAAGCCGCGGGCGATCTGGCGGCACGCATCAGGAACGAACCGCAACTCCTGCTGAAAATGGCGGATTCCGAACTGCTCTTCTACACGCAGCCGCCGGAAGTGGAAGTGCAGGGCGCGAATGTGCAGCTGCGTTTCGATGTTCCCGAAAACAGCGCGCGCCTCGTCCTGCAACGACTCGCGAAAATCAGCGCCACTCCGACGGTGGCTGCGGATTGACCTCGTCCCCGTGAATCGCCGCCCATTTTTCTACGCCGGCCTGCTGCCAATATTTGTTTTTGGCAGCGTCTCATTCGCGAAAACGGCGGATGACAGTGAGTTCGTCGACATCAAGAAAGTCGAGCCAAGCATCGTGATCGATCTGCGCTACGCGGGATCGAACAACGTCGCGCGCCGGCCGCTTCTACTGCCGGGGACTCCGGCGCTGGTCCGGGCGAGCGTCGCGGAACGCCTCAAAACGGTTCAGGACTATCTGCGGAAGAAAGGCTATGGCTTGAAAATCTGGGACGCGTATCGGACGCGATCGACCCAGGAAAAACTTTGGCAGACCACGCATAACCATTCTTTCGTCGCGGATCCCAAGGAAGGCCGCGGCTCAATGCATATTCGCGGGGCCGCGGTCGACGCCACTCTCGTGGACGCCGCTGGAAACGATGTCCCAATGCCGACCGATTTCGACAGCTTCACCCCCGGTGCTCGTCTCGAATATCCAGGCAAAAATCCAACCGTGCGCGCGAATTTGAAACTGCTTCAAAAAGCGATGGCCCACGGCGGCTTCTACGGTCTGCGCACCGAATGGTGGCATTTCTGCGCGCCGGATTGGAAGCGATTCGATCCCGTGCCCGAACTGAAGTTTGGGGCTCAATGAGCAACGCAGTTCTGCCCGAGCTGAAGCAGCCGGAGTATCTGCACGCGCTGCACCCTCAAACGACAAGGCCGGAGCCGCGTTAGAACTTTGTGAGCACCGAGCTGGAGCGCGCGGAGCAGAATGTCGAGGCTCAGAGCGCTTCTCTAAAAAAACCGCTCGGGCTCTGGGACCTTGTTCTCACTCAGATTGTTTTCGTCGTCGGCTCGATGTGGGTCGGAACGGCCGCGAAACTTGGCCAGGCGCATTTGTTTTTCTGGCTGTTGGCGATCGCGCTTTTCTACATCCCACAGGGCGCGGTCGTTATTTACTTAAATCGCCGGCTACCGCTGGAAGGCGGTTTGTATCAATGGGCCAAATTCGGTTTCAACGAGTTTATCGGGTTCATCGTCGCGTGGAACCAATGGTTGCTCTCGATCACCGTGCTCGCGATGAGCGGAATGCTGGTCACCACCAACATCTCGTATGCGCTGGGCGAATCCGGCGCCTGGATGCGCGAGAGCAAATGGTGCATCGCGGCGGTCAGTTGCCTGCTCGTCGCCGGACTTTGCGCGACCGGTGTGCGTGGTTTGGGATTGGGGAAATGGCTTCACAATCTTGGTGGCATCGTCATGTTCGCCGCTTATGGCGCGCTCATCGTGCTGCCGTTTGTGAGTCTCGCTCGGGGCGAGCTGAAAGAATATCATCCGCTCGCATTGGCGGCGCCGACCGTGTCGCTCTTCTATTGCCTTAACATCACCAGCAAACTTGCGGTCGGCGGATTGAGCGGGTTCGAGTATGTCGCAATTCTCGCCGGGGAATGCCACGCGCCCGCACGCAACATTGGCCGCAGCGTTTTGATCGCGGCGCCGATCATCGCGCTGATGTTTATTCTCGGGACCAGCTCAGTCCTCGCGTTCATCGGCGACAATCCGATCGATCTGATCGGACCGGTCCCGCAAACGCTTCGGCTCGGGCTTCACTCGTTTCAAATCGCCGGCATCATCGCGTCCGTCGCGATCCTGTTCATGACGGTGCGCACCATTTCGTCGATGAGCATTCATTTCACCGGCAGCTCGCGCCTCCCCATGGTGGCGGGTTGGGACAATCTGCTGCCGCGCTGGTTTTCCCGGCTGCATTCACGCTACAAGACGCCGATCAATTCCCTCCTCTTCGTCGCTGCCCTCTGGCTCGTGACCGGCCTGGCCAGCCAGATCGGCGCCGGAGTGCAGGAAGCGTTTCAACTGGTCGACAACGCCGCGAACGTCTTCTACGGCCTCGCCTATTTCGCCATGTTCGCCATCCCGCTGTTCGGCGCCGCCGCGCTGCGAAATGGAGCGCCGCTCTGGCTAAAAATCGCCGCCATTGCGGGAATGGTTACCTGTCTGCTCGCGATCTTTTTTACCGTGTTCCCGATCATCGACGTGCCGAGCCCTCTCCTCTTCGCGTTGAAGGTCATCTCCGTCACCGCCATCGCGAACGCGATCGGTGTTACCGTTTTTCTTGTTGGTCGCAGGCCTCGCTGACCCAGCGCAGATATTCAGGAAGACCGTGATCGATCCCGCAGGAAACGATTTCGGGCACGTCGTACGGGTGAAGCGAGCGAAGTTTGGTTTCGAACTCGGCGTAACGATCCGCCGGTAGTTTGAAGATCGCGAGGGCTTCGTCCTCCGATTCGATTTTTCCCTGCCAGCGATAAACGGAATGAATCTGCGGGACGACGTTTCCGCACGCCGCGAGTCGAAGCTCGACCAGCTCGCGCGCGATGTTCCGCGCGGTTTCGTCATCGGGAAACGTGCAGAACGCGAGAACGATTTCGTCTGCCATCTTCAGACAGGCTGCAACGCCGCGGCTCGGCAAATCCATCCCCCGCCGACAACGATGTCACCATCATAGATCACGGCCGCTTGTCCCGGCGTCACTGCTTTTTGTGGCTCATGCAGTCGAACGCGCGCGCGGCCGTTTTCGAGAATGGAGACGGACGCACGCGTTCCGGGATGGCTGTAACGAATCTTCACCGTCGCTTCGAAGTTCTCTCGCCGATCGGCGATCCAATTCACGCGATCGATCTCGAAATCGTCGGAAACCAGGTCGTCCGCCGAGCCGACGAGGACGCGGTTCGTTTCCGGATCGAGATCGACAACATAACGCGGCTGGGCCGAACCACCGGGTAAACCTTTGCGCTGACCGATCGTGAACATCTCGATGCCCTCATGTTCGCCGAGAAAATTTCCTTCGAGATCGTAGATGCCGCCAGGATGGAAATCTTCCTGGCCAAGATGCGAGCGAAGAAACGCTTTGTAATCGTTCCCCGGCACAAAACAAATCTCCTGGCTGTCCGCTTTATCGGCAACCTTCAGGCCTAACGAACGCGCGATGTCGCGGATGGCAGGCTTCGACATTCCCCCGAGCGGCGTCAGGGCGCGGCGCAACTGCGGCTGGCGCAAGCTGAACATGAAATAGGATTGATCCTTCCGCGGATCGATCCCTTTCCGCAAAACAGCGCGATCGGAATGATGTTCGATGATCGCGTAATGGCCGGTGGCGATGTAGTCGCAACCCAGCGCTTCAGCCTTGTTCCAAAGATTGCCAAACTTCAGTTTCTCGTTGCACATCACGCACGGATTCGGCGTTCGGCCCGCCTGGTATTCACTCGAAAAATAATCAATGACCAGGCGCTCGAATTGATCGGCTTCGTCGACCACGTAATGGGGAAAGCCCAACGAATGGGCCACGCCGCGAGCGTCGGCGACGGCCTGCGGGCCGCAGCATTTATCTTCCGCGCGCGAGATACAATCTTGCGGCCAGACTTTCATGGTGACTCCCACGACGTCGTAGCCTTGCTCGCGCAAGAGATAGCCGGCGACGCTCGAATCGACCCCGCCGCTCATCCCGAGCAGGACGCGTTTTTTCATAGCATAGGACCTATAGGTCATATGGGACCTATTCGCGAACGGGCCGGCTAATGAATGGGCTCCCGGCCAGAGTAAAACGCCACGGAAAATCTTTCGACCGGCTGATGCCGACACGCGGATCCTCTGCTACGTGCACTTCAGTTTCCGCGCGCGGCAAAAGACAGTGGCGCCGCTCGGCGCAAATACTCATCTCATGATGGCGCTTCGTGATGTCGAGGGCCTGGGTGAGTTTCCCTGGGCCGGAACAAAGCCGGCGAATCTCTTCGATGCCGCGCCGCGCCCGCATGAGGGCGAGCCCGCGCCTCGGCTGGAGCGCGCGAATCAAAATAAGACCGCTGCGGTCGCCGCCTTTCACGAGGAGATTCAACATCCAATGCACGCCGTAATTGAAGTAGATGTAAATTGCGCCCGGCTCGTTGCGCTCGACAAAAGCGCGAGTGCTCGGGCGAGTAAACGTATGGCAGGCTTCGTCGTTCAAGGTGAGGTAGGCCTCGGTTTCAACAATGACCCCGGAGCATTTTCCCCAGACCAGCTCGGTCCCGACGAGTTCACGAGCGCACACCAGTGGATCGCGTTCGAAAAAGGAGCAGGGCAGAAACGCGGTCTTCGCCACAGCAATTAATCGGCGTGCAACCGCTGATTACGGCTCGTAAAAAATGGGCAGAGTGACGTTGCACTCCACCGGCTTCCCATCGCGAAACGCGGGTATGAACGTTTTCACCCCCCTAAAATCTGCCTCGGCCGAACGCTGAAATCCCAGCAGCGGCGGATATTCCGAAACTACCTTGAGTTCCTTTACGTTTCCGGTCGCGTCGATCTTCAGCCCCAACTCCACGAGTCCGGTCAGCGCCGCCGTCATCGATTCTGGAGGATAATGCAGTCCGTGAAACTGCGAGTTAGGTCCGATGAACATTTGCGGGCCGATGAAGTCACTTTCCTTCTTTATTTCCTCAGGTTCCTGATTGGCGAAAATGCGCAGGCGCGGCTTTCGATTGATGACCTTGAAGTCAACCGCGCCAAAAAAGAAAGCGGCGACCGGCTGGTGTTCGTAAACGGCGGGAACAAAAACCGCATCCGCGAGACATCGCATGAGTTCTCTTTCAAGCAGAGTCGAGTCCGGCGATTCGTGGTAAACCGCCGTGTTCAAGACGTTGCCGGTCGGTCCGACCGCGCAGCGAAAATAAAGCGACGCATCGTATTGTCCGTCGCGAATCAGGCCGGCCCCATCCATGCGATTGATGACTGCGTTCGGACCGAGACCGAGAAGGACCGGGCGGAACTGGGGTAATCCCGCGAAGGCTGAGGCAGGCGTGGGCGAACCAGCACCCACCGCCGGCACTGCGGGCGAGCTTGCCGGCTTCGGCGGCGTGGCGGTGCTCTTCGGTTTGACTTCTACTTCCGCGGCCAAAAGAGTTCCGAGCGCGATAAAGCCCGCAGCGAGAATTGACCAAAATCTGATCATAGCGTGCCTACGCAACTCGGTGCTCGCGCTTTCGCAAGGCCAATTCTCTGGCG
Organism: Chthoniobacterales bacterium; assembly: GCA_036270255.1. GTDB lineage: Bacteria > Verrucomicrobiota > Verrucomicrobiia > Chthoniobacterales > UBA10450 > AV80. The sequence continues at coordinate 20,185 of DATBCW010000115.1, read as the reverse complement.
GGAGTCAAGACCACCGATCCCACGCCGCTTATTTTTTGTGCGACTTGTGTCCGCGCCCGTCGCCCCGTGCGGATGAGTTGATGAAAGATCGCTGCCGGCTCGACGAGCGACTAGAGCGCACCTTAACCTGGCGCTCCTGAGGTGGCGGGATTGCGGCCTCGGGTGGTTGAGCGATGGGTGCGGGTATCGAGGTTTGGACAGGCGTTTCACGATTCTGACCTTTCGCCTGGGAATGCAAAGTCGCCGCGTACTTTGAGGCGGAAGGTAAATGGTAAATAACCTGCGGCCTCGTTCGCGGACCCGCGCTTTTGTGGGGACCAGTTTCGGGCGATTCGGCCAGAACGATGTTGGCGAAGGCCAGGCAGCCCACGCAAATCATCCGACTGCAATTGTTGAAACCGGTGACCTTCATACGCTCGCGGCAGAGCAGCCGCAGTAGAGGAAATAAGACACCTCACTCTTCATTCGGCTGAAACCGGAAAGATGCGTGTCTGGCGCGGGAAGAAAAGGCTTGTCACCCCCCAGCGCCTCTCTTCAGAATTTTCCCGCACGGCATTATTACAAGCGTGCAATCAAAGGAGAATTCGTATGAGCAAGAAGAATTCGGGTAAGAAAATCGGCGCAAGCCTTCTGTTCACCCTCACAATCATTGGTTCCACATACCTCCTGTTGCCTAATGGAGATTCCGTTGGGGCAGCGCCGCAAATGCCTCAAGGCATATCCGTCAAGGCGCTCAGTGCTTCGGCCCGGGCGGACCAGAAACAAATGAGGATGGCCCTTGGCCAATTGCCGCTTTCCTTCGAGATGAACCGCGGCCAGTTCCCAGCCCAGGTGCAATTCGCAGCGCGCGGCGGCAGCTCCAAAACGTTTTTCACGCAAACCCAGGCGGTGTTCGTTTTGCGGCGACCCGATGCGGGAAAGGCGGTCGTGCGGATGAGTCTCGCGGACGCGAATGCCGCGCCAACCGTTAGTGGGCTCGAACCCTTGGTGGGCAAGATCAATTATTTTCGAGGGAACGATCCCCGGAAATGGGTCACGGGTGTGCCGACCTTCAAGAAGGTATCTTATTCCGCGGTCTATCCTGGAATCGACCTTGTGTATTACGGCCGGGGCAACCGGCTCGAATATGATCTGGTGGTAGCGCCGGGGGCGGATCCGAGCCAAATCGCATTTCAATTTGAGGGCGTGCAGCGGTTGGATGTCGACGCGGCTACCGGTGCGCTGGTCGTAACGGCAAACGGCGGAGCGAGAATGAGCCAGGCCAAGCCGCTCATTTATCAGCAAGTGGACGGCGTTAAACGCGCCGTCTCCGGCGGTTTCACGACCATGGGCAGCCGCGCTGGATTCACCGTGGGCGATTATGATCGTTCGAAGCCGTTGTTGATCGATCCCGCGATCATCACTTACTCGACTTACCTCGCCGGCGAATCGGACGATCGCGTCCACGACATTGTCGCCGATGCCGATAGCAATGCTTACGCGGTCGGATGGACTAGTTCCGAACTGTTCCCGACGAAGGACGCGTATCAGCCGGGCCAGAATAATGACAGCGAAGAAGCGTTTATCACGAAGCTCAACCCCGACGGAACTCAATTGATCTGGTCCACCTATCTCGGGGGCGGAGACGCCTTTGATGAGTGCGGCGGTGATTGCGGTCCGCCGCCGGCGAATGAGGGCGCGTATGGAGTCGCGCTCGACAGCGCCCGCAACGTTTACGTCACCGGATTCACGTCTTCGAAGGATTTTCCGACTTACCTTGCCATGCAGCCACATCTGTCGGACTCCTCCGGCGGATTCGATAGCTTCATCACAAAACTAAACGCCGCTGGAGATCAGCTTGTTTTCTCGACGTATTTTGGCGGCGCCGACGGAGATGACGTGGGCCGCGGGATTGCGCTCGACAAGAACAACAACATTTACGTTGTCGGCTACACGAACTCGTTTGCATTCCCGACGACGAATCCGATCCAAGGCGAAATCGATCGCCGAACAAGTCACGTCCATAACTTCGAAGAGAACTACGACGGATACCTGGCCAAGATCGATGCGTCGGGACAATTCCGCGTTTACTCTACCTACATAGGCGGCTACGCCAACGACGTCGCGTTGGGAGTCAAAGTCGACAACGATGGCAGCGCTTATCTCACGGGGTGGACGGAATCTACGGAAGCGACTCCGAGTCCATCCGCCAGTGGGACCGCTACACCAGACCCGAGCGCGACACCGACGCCAACTCCTACCGCTGCTCCCGCCTCCTCCCGATTCCCGACCACCGATTTAGCGTTTCAGAAAGATCCGGGCGGCGCAGGATTTACCAGGGACGCGTTTGTCGTCAAGGTGAACGCTGCCGGCACCGAATTCCTCTACTCCACTTTCCTCGGGGGTTCGGGATCAGATACGGGTTGGAGCATTGCGCTCGGGCCCGACAGGAGTGCGTACATCACCGGCTATACCGATTCAGGTATTGCACGTAGTCAGGCGCAAGCACCGGCGCTGGCTATTCAGACCGCGTTTCCAACAACCGCCAACGCCTTCCAGTCACAAAACAATGGCGGCTCAGACGCTTTTCTGACCCGGCTGTCTCCGGACGGATCGAGTCTTATTTATTCCACTTACATCGGCGGCGCCGGCAACGAAGGAGATAACAACTCGAACAATGATTGTCTGGGTTGCATCAGCCGTTACGATGGAGCCGCCGTCGCAGTCGATATCCTGGGCAACGCCTACATCACGGGTTGGACGGAATCGACTTTCGTTCCAGCTCCGACGGCCACCGCGACTGCTACGGCGACCGCTACCTCCACGGCTGGGGCTGGGCCCAACGCGCCGAGCGGTGCCGCCTCGCCAACGCCGCTAAACTTCCCAACCAAAGATGCGTTTCAGCCTGACCCAGGCAGCAGCCCGGGCAGCACACCGCCGCAGTCACGGGACGCGTATGTCGCGATGTTCAATACGAACGCCGGAGTCTCCTCCAGCGATTCGCTAGTCTATTCCTCGTTCCTCGGCGGCAGCCGTCAGGACGAAGGGGACGCGATTGCCGTTGATCCGGGCGGCAATCTGTTTGTCGCGGGTTGGACGAGGTCGGATGATTGCGGCGACTGCTGCGGTTGCTCGATCGTGAGCGGTCCTTCGCAAGCTATCGCGTCGAATGATTTTCCGACCACAGCTGGTGCGTTCCAGGAAGAACCCAGCATGGCGGACGACGGCTGGGTCGTCGCGTTTGTTGGCGGATCGTCGACGGTCATCGGTCAAAACCAAGGCTTCACGATTTCGGGACAAGTCACCCTCGCAGATGATGGCAGTCCGGTGGAAGGAGTCACCATTACCCTGACCAAGCCTGACGCGGGGAATACGACCGTCACTACCACAACGGACGCGAATGGAACTTACCAATTCACTAACCTGCCAGCTGTTCCGGAAGATCCTTACACCGTCACACCATCCGGCCTCGGATACGACTACACGCCGCCAAGCCGGGACGTGATCATCACGAATAAGAACGAACGAGCCGACTTTGTCGCGAGCTTCCCCGAGCCTTCGCCAACTCCAACCCCAACTGCCACGGCGACCCCGACCGCGAGCCCCATCTCGCAAACGGTGAATCTTTCGACGCGTCTGCACGTTCTTACTGGCGATCAGGTCGGCATCGGCGGTTTCATCATCACAGGCAGCGGCCCGAAACATGTAATCGTGCGCGCCATCGGACCCGATCTGCGGCGCTTCGGCATCCCGAATCCGCTTGAGGATCCCGTCCTCGAATTACATGGACCAGCGTCGTTCGCGACGATCACGAACGACAATTGGCGCGACACTCAGGAAGCGCAAATCAAAGCCACCGGCCTGGCGCCGACCAACGATTTGGAATCGGCCATTGACGTGACCCTTGATCCCGGCACTTACACCGCCATCATCAGAGGTAATAATGGGGGGACCGGCATCGGATTAGTCGAAGTCTACGATCTCGACACGGCGGCGACCTCGAAGTTGAGCAACCTGGCTACGCGAGGCTTTGTTGGCGGCACACCCGGCGACAGCGTCATTGCCGGATTCGTCCTCGGCAATGGCAGCGTCCCCGACCGAGTTATTATTCGCGGCCTCGGACCGAGTCTGACCGCTCAAGGCGTTCCCAATACATTGCAGAATCCGACTCTGGAGCTTCACAATGGCGACGGCACGCTTCTCTTCACGGACAACGATTGGATGGACAATCCATCGCAAGCGGCCGAAATCGCCGCGGCCGGATTCGCGCCGAGCGACAGCAGGGAAGCCGCGATCTCGGTTACTCTGCCGCCCGGATTCTATACGGCGATCCTCGCTGGTCTTGGCAACACGAGCGGCAACGGTCTGGTCGAAATCTATGACCGCGGCCCGCTACCGTAATCGATAATCTTGGTGGGGCTTCGCTAGACGAGATTCGAACTGCGCGATAACTTCGCGCAGTAATCTCGTCACATGCCACAGTTTTCTTATCGCGCGCGGAACGCTCAGGGCGGCCTGGTTGAAGGCGTCCTGGAATGTCCGGATCGCGCCGTCGCGATTCGGCAGATCGAGCAATTGCATTACATGCCGGTGCGAATCGATCTCGTCGCGAGCACGCCAGCGCCCGTCGCTAAGACAGCGAAAAACGGCGCGGCTGCGGTTAAGACCGTCGCTTCCGTGACGAAGGCGCCGCCGCCGGCTCCGACCCAAAAGCTAAAAATTCCCCACGGCCAGTTGCTCGTTTTCACGGAACAGCTCGGCCACCTCCTTAAGGCCGGCATGACGCTCGACGAAGGTTTGTCCGTCCTCGAGAAACGCCTCAAGCAACCGCGCGTGCAACAAATGACCCACGCGCTCCATCAGGCGCTGGTCGACGGCCGCAGTTTCTCGCAGGCCCTGCGCGATTTCCCGCGGATCTTTCCGCCGATTTACGTGAACCTCGTCGCCGCGGGTGAAGCCAGCGGCGCCCTTCCCGATATTCTCGCGCGCCTCGTCGAGCATTTGATGCAGGCGAAAAATCTGCGGGACCGCGTCCAGCAGGCGCTGATCTATCCGGCGTTCCTGGCCCTGGCCGGTGCGGGACTCATCACGCTCTTCATCACTTTCATGGTGCCGCAACTGGTGGGATTCATGTCGCAACAAGGTAACGGCGCGGCCCTACCGTTGCCCACGCGCATTCTTCTCGGCGTAAATCATCTCATCACCGGCTACTGGTGGCTTGCTTTCGCAATTGCGGTTGGCGCTTTTATCGCCTTCCGCGCTTTTGTCCGCAGCGACGAAGGCCGGATCGCGTGGGATCGTTTTCGTCTCATGATTCCCGGCTACGGCCGCGTCATTCGCCATCGTTATTACGCTCAATTTTCGCGCACGCTCGGCACCCTCATGGAGAATGGCGTGCCGCTTCTGCGCGCAATCGATCTCGTGACCGAAATCGCGGGCAATCGTTATCTCGAAGTGAAAATGGCGGAAGTGCGCCGGGCGGTCATCGATGGCGCGACCCTCTCAACCGCACTGACGGGCCAGCAACTTTTTCCGGAGCTGTTTACCGACATGATGGCCGTCGGCGAACAGACCGGACATTTCGCGCAGACCATGCAAACCATTGCCGATGTTTACGAGCGAGAGCTGGATCGCACCGTGAAAACAATTTCGGCTCTCATTCCGCCGGTAATCATCGTGCTGATCGCGATCGTAGTCGGCTTCGTGGTCTACAGCATTCTCTCCGCGGTCTTCGAGATGACGCATAGTTTGCAGGTTCGACCCAATTGAGTTAATCTCGCGCCGCAAATGCTTCCACGGGTTGCCGCGCTTTTCCTCCTTCTCCTCTTCGCGGTCGCCTCGACTCGCGGGCAGGAAGTCTTCGTCGACACGTTAACCAAACCGTCGCCCAAGCCTCCCGAAAGCAAGCTCGAGAGCGCGTGGCTGGATCTTCGGCAAATCCCGGCGGCCAATTCCAAACCGCAATCAAGTCCGGACTGGGTGGAAGCGATCACCATTGTGCCGGGACAAAAAACGGCCGGCCTTCCCGAGAAAACCGTTTTCCGAATTCGCCTCTCTCATCCCAACGCGGACGCGCAGGTTCTTTTTGTCCGCCTGTTTTTCGAGGATAACGCGGAACAGAAACCGCAGCTCATCGCCTGGGATGAATCCGGAACAGTTGTCATGCAATCCGGCCCGCTTGGCGCCGGAATCGGGTTGCCTACTTCCGAAAGCGTGATGGTGCCGATGGTCGGCGTCTCCTCCATCGACATCGAAGTAGCCGGCGACGGAAAAAACGTGCGCGGCGCTTATCTCGATTGGATGCGGAACGCAGAAGTGCTCCATCCTTCCAGCGCGGAACATCGGGACCTTATTCCGGAACCATTCGCCGCCATGGCGCCACTCCATCCCGTCACTCAGGACACGGAACGATTCGGAACTGTGACAGCGGCGCTGGCCGAAGAAACAATTCGAATTGGAGCAAGCGTGTCGCAGGGCGCAGCGTTTCAATTCGGCTTGGAATCGCAGCCACTCGTAGCGCTCATCACCTTCGAAGTAGCCAGCCCGAACATCGCTTCGCCGCCCGAAGTTTACGTGAATGGCGAAAACCTCGGGCCGGCCTCCGTCACCCTTCCCGATCTGGCTGATCCCGCGTATCGCGGACAGACGGCATCACTCCTCCGCGGAATGCGGTTCCAATACACCGGCTGGCTCCGGGCTCAGAAATTGATTCCTGCCGGCAACTTAAAAGGCGGAACCAACGACGTGCTCATCACCAGCGGGGACGGCAATGCTACCTCGGCTATTCGCGCCACCCAGATTCAATTGAAGTATCTCTGGGATAAGTCAGATTATGAGCTGCAGACAGACCGTTAAACGACAATGAAAAAACGAGAACACGCTTTTACCCTCCTGGAAATCATGCTGGTCATCAGCATCATCGTCGTCCTGCTCGGCGTGGCTATTAACAAACTTGGAAACCAAGTTGGCTTCGCCAAAGGCGTCGCCGTGCGAGCCGATGTCAACGCGATTGGAACGCAGCTCAAACTTTATGAAAGCGTCAACGGCTTTTATCCGACGACTGAGCAAGGATTGCAGGCTTTGGTAACGCAACCTTCCAGCGAACCGCGACCAAGCCATTGGTACCAGCTCTTCAAGGAAGTCCCGAAAGATCCTTGGGGAAACAACTACATCTATCTTAATCCGGGCCGGAAAAATCCTAACGGTTACGATCTTTATTCCGCCGGTCCCGATCGCAGAGCCGACACCGCGGACGACGATTGGGGACAGTAGGTCTGCTGTAGCGGCGGTCTATGACCGCCGGCAGTCGAGTTCGAAGAGTCGGCGGTCAATAGATCGCCGCTACAGTTACAACTCCACTTCCGGAGTCGCCGCCGCGACCGGTCCCTGCAGGGGCGCAGCAGCTGCGTTCGGATTCTTCGGAATGACGCCGCGGACGCGCGGCGGCGGCGTGGGCAATTGCGGAATCGGCGCCGGACGTTGCTGCTGGATAGGCTGTTGCGGCTGGACGTTGATCGCCGGCGGAACAATCGGCTGTGCCTGGACGTTGGGCTGCTGCGGCATTTGCACTTGCGGCGGCTGGCCGGTCGCGACCGACTGCTTTAGGAGAGCTTCGTTGAAAGTCAGCGTCGCCGTCTGGCCGTCCTTCGCAATCGTGACTTTAGTCGCGCCGACTTTTTCCGACCACTCGATGTTGGTGATGGAGTAACCATCTTCGGTCCCACTCGTCGTTAGATACTTCTTGAAGTTCTTATCCGCGCTCGAGGCGATGGTTACGAAATCGCCGTCCTTCGAATGGGCCGCATTCGCAACGTAGAGGTCTTTCGCAAAATTTGGTGTCGCTGCTGGCGCGGCCACGGCAGTGGCGACGGCAAAGGGCGAGCGGTCGAGCATCGCCTGATAGCGCGCAAACACGTACGGCTTGGGAACGTCATCCCCGAAAAGCAGGGTCAAAGGCGCGGTAGCGAGGAGGGCAAACGCAATTTCTTTCGTCTTCATTTCGGCGTTTTTCAGTAACGACAATACAGGATTGGCTGTCGTTCGAACATCATTATTTTCCGCCCACCGGCGCGAACCAGCGAGCCAGTTTCATCTTGCCGCGCATCATGGTCGGATCGGCCGCATCGATGTTGAGAGTGATGCTCTCAAAGACGACAAACGATTCCGGCTGCTGGACGTCATAGAGAAAATGAACCAGCGGCGGCCACGGACTCTTTACATCGAATGAAGCGAAAACGGCCTGGTGCTCCGGGGTGGCGTCACTCGTGCCGATCGCCGGGTTCTCGATCAAGACATTGTGCTTGCCGCCGACCTGTTTGATCTGGTCGAGCAGGGTCGAAGCTTCCCCCGGACCTTTCAACGTCGGCTGATGCTCCTTCAACCAGGCGGCCCGCTTCTCCCACAGATCTCGCTCGCGAATGAAGACTTCCTGAACTTTGCGCGTGTTCTGGCGCTGCACGAGATCGGCCCGAGCGTGATCGACCGCGCCGAAAAGTGCGCTCCAGGCGTACCAGTTCAGGAGAACGAAAATGATTCCCGCCACGATCGCGCTCAACCGGCGCTCGCGCGGATTCAGACGTTGATACCAGCCGGCGATCGTCATTTCGGTTTTCCTTCCAGGCGAAATTGGGCGTGATCGTTCGGCAACAACCGCGGCGCTCCGAGCTCGAATTGAAAAGTCTGCAGGTCGGGATTCTTTTTCACTTTCTCCGCGAACTGATACGCGAGCGCGGCGGTGTTCGCTTCGCCGTCCACGGAAATCTGGCGGGCCGATTGATTGAACTGCGTGATCCGCACGTCCGCCGATGGAAGGCTATCGAACAAATGAAGGATCACTTCGATCGGATAATAATGCGGATCGATCGCCGGCGAGAGAGCCCTCCATTTTGCCTCAGTGGCGCGAACGAAATCCGTCCGCGGCGCGTCGCGCGAGATCCGTTTATCGAGCCGGCTGATGGAGAATTTCAGACCGAACAGATAGAAGAGGAAAAGGAGAAATAGTCCGGCGTAGGCGGCTGCGCCGATCAGAATTCGCTTCCGCCATTCCTTTTGCCGAATCAATTGCGCCCGGCGTTGTCGCCAACTTTCGGGCAAGAGATTGAGGTGCGATTCCGCGGGCGGAACTTCCACCGCGATCAGCTCCGCGTTCGTCGCGAAGATGCCTTCCACGGTATCGCGAAATTCGTAGAGACTTTCCGCCAGGAGAACGCGCGGCGCGGAAGTGTTGATGCCTTGTAACTCCGCGCTCAAGGTTAGTTGCGGCAAATCGCGCTGAAGCTGCAAGGCATCCGCGCTGTCGAGGCTGTGGGTGAAACTCACCTTCCCCTCTTCGGCGATCGCGCAGACGATCGATTCGTTCTCGGGATAAATCAGGAGCGACGTGCCTTCCGGGCTGTGGGTCGCCGCGCGATGGCCGGCGTAAACCGTGACCTGGCTCGGAATCAGGCCACGAGTGATCAGCGGCGCGGCGAGCTCGTTCAGCTTTTCGTTGTGCACGGCCACCGCTGAAATCACGCTGCCTTCCTCGGTTTGCGAAATGACTTCTGAATCGGTCGTCATCTCTTCCGGTGGATAGGGCATCGCTTTCTCGATCTGAATGCGCACCATTTCGACGAACTCCGATCGGTCGGTCGTCGGCAAACGCATCCGCTGCGCGAGGACCAGGTCGACGGGTAAAGCCAGCACAATGTCGTCCTCCGGCTGCAGCAACTCGGCCGCTTCCGCGACACTGCCGAAGGCGCGCACTTCCCAAGCGCCGTTCTCTTGGCCGAACCGGACCAGGTCCCAGCCGTTCGCCGAGGGGACTACGTAAACGCGTTTCGTTGCCGGCTCGATATCAAAGCTCCTTCCACGAAAGTAATCGGATCGAATTGCCCTGTTTAAAGATCACCATCCGCACCGTTCGCGTGGCGTTACCGGACTTGCCGACACTTTCCACTCGCACCACAGGTCCGTTCACGGTGATCAGACTGGCAAGCTGATTAAACTGATCCTGCCTAAAGCCAAGTGCAATCTGAACCTCCTGCGGGTTGGTGAACAGGACGTCGTCCTCCGTCCCTTCAATGTTGTCCGGTCCCCGCCGCATTTGGATAAAACGGTCCGCCACTGGTTCGGTAAATCCCGGCAGCGACAAAAGCACATCTCGCGACGCCCAGTTGATATCGATTCTGCCATCGGGCGTGTTCAAGGTTAAATCCGCGTCCCAATCGGGCCGGCTCGTGAATTCCTCCCAGCCGCGGACGCGTTTCAGCTCATCGAGCGTCCGGAGTTTCTGGTTCGAGGGTTTGTAGTCGCCGTCCTCCTCCGCGCCATTGAGCCGCACCAGATTATCAGGATCGATCCAATCCATCAGGCAATCGATCATCCGATCGCGGTCGTTGAGATCGACTCCTTTTACTTCCAAAAATTTCCGGACTACCTCCATGTTCACCGGGTTGTCGGTCCCCAGAAGCAGATTCAAATTCAAGCGGCCCGCTTCACCGGTGATCTTTGCCTGATAACTTTGGTTCGGCGGAAACCCGCCGCGTAATACGGACGACCCCGGTTTCACCGAAGGATGCAGCGCGATCTCGGCGCCCGAGCAGGCCATCGCTTCCGCTTCCAGAGCGCGGTTCGCAGTGCTCGAAAGGGTCATCTGGGTGTTGATGTCGAGCGCCCAGGAAATCACCATCGCGCTCAACAGGAAGAGTGCCCAAAGCGCGAGCAGGATCGCCGCGGCGCGGCTCCGCTTAGCGTTCGTTAGGCGAGCGAGACGCATCACAAAGGAGTCCGGCCTAAGGCGACGATCGCCCGCCAGGCGAGACGGTTCGGTCGCTCGATCACCACTTCAATCAAACGCGGCAAGGTACCGGTATCGGTCCAGCGCTCGACCCAGGCGTTGAGCCGCGTGTCGAAGTAGCGGATTCGCAATCCGCCCACATCATCGATCAACGGAACCCAGGTTTCGTGTTCGTTCTCCCCTTCGGCGTCGGTCTTCGGTTTGCGGTAACAACCCAGCTGCATCCGATCGCTCCCCTCTTTCTCAGGCCGTAAACGCATTCGCACCATGAACTCGCCTGGCGCGTAGCGGGTCAGCAGTCCCGGCCCCGCACCACACGTCCAGACAATTTCATCCCGTGGTCGATCATTGAACTTGTAGCTATCCCCGCCGAGCGCGCCCACGCCAATGGGCAGGTTCTGCCATTGCGAAGTCAGCAACTCGAGTAAGCCGTTGTAGCGCGCTTCCTCCATATTCTGTGTCGCCGAAAGCCGGAGTGCGATGATGTTGCTTTGGACGAAGCGAAAGATCGCCACCGCCATGAGCCCCAGGATCGCCGCGGCCAGGAAAATCTCTAACAGCGTGAAGCCGCGGCAACGTTTGCGCTTATCCCTGGCGGTAAACATAGAACTGAATCTTGCGCGATTGCTCGACGCCACCCCGTTTCCATTCCGCCGCTAACGTCACAAGGTTCATGCCGTTGATCTCGGTATTCGCATCTACCTTCAGCGATGTGGGCACCGATTTTTGCACAAGAAGGATGTCGCCATAACCCGTCGCGATTTTTGTTTCCTTTTTCGAATCGGGCAGGCCGGGGGTTGCCTGTACTTCCGCCATCCGATCCGCCAGGATCTGTCGAACGCGGTCTTCCTCAGCGTTGAGCCCGCTCGCGTTCAGACAATTTTGCACCGATCGACCGAGCGCAAGAACGCCGATCGAAAAGATGGCAAGGCCGATGAGCACTTCGTAAAGCGCGAAGGCGGCTCGTTTATTTCGCCACATAAGCAACCGTTTCCGAGCGAGCCGTGAGCGCGGAGTAACGCGCCGTCCACTTACCATCTTTCCCCTGGTATGTCACGACCGCAGGTTCACAGTTTCCTGACGGCCAGAAGATCCACTCAGCCGGCGCGTCATCCACCAGCGCGGCGGGAAACGCAACCTTGAACGATTCATTTTTCGCCAGCGTCAACTTGACCTCTGGATCAGGCCTTTCGCCTTTCAACAATCCTTCGGGCCGCAACCCCACTTTTCCCTCCGCCCATACAATCAAATAAGCCCGCCGCTCCGTCACGCTTCGTTCCTGGGCTTCGCGAACGACGGCGTTGAAGCCATCGAGCGATTTCCGCAGGCGGCGATCCGCCAGCACGCCGTTCATACTTGGGACCGCCAACATCATCAAAACGACCAGGATGACGACGGCGATCGCTAACTCGAGGAGAGTAAACGCGGGGCGTCGGCGGAGGTGAAAACGCATCGGGAAAAGTTACGCGAGCGACGGCAAATCACAAGGAAGGCCAAAGGTAGCCCCGCAAGAAACCGCTAAAAAATCGCAAGAGAGCAGCAGCGGCGCCTGAAGCGATGTGGTAATTTTGCGGGGTGAAGGAAATCGCGGCGCCTGTGAAGCTTCCGGCTGAAACGCCGCTCGATCCCTGTTCTCCGCACTGTCGAAACGCCCGGGCCACGGCTCAACGCCGGTCGGGAACGATCGCGGCCATCCTGGCGCTGGCCGCCGCGGCGGTCGTGGGCGTTCTCATTTGGCAAGGCCTAACCGAGCAGGGAGCGCCGGATCCCTTGCGGCCGAACACCAGCCCGACGGTCGCCTTCCTCGATATCGGCGTCCTGGTTTTTCGCGAAGGACTGGAATGCATCCTCGTCCTGGCCGCGATCACCGCCAGCATGACCGGAACGAAACAGGCGCATCGGCGACCCGTGGCCCTCGGAGCGGCGGTTGGGTTCGGCGCCACGCTGATCACCTGGTTCATCGCGGTGGGCATCGTTGGCTCTCTCATGGACAACGTCCCGGCCCTCGATCTTCAGGCGGCGACTGGATTGCTCGCCGTCGTCGTGTTGCTCGTGATCATGAACTGGTTTTTTCACAAAATCTATTGGGGCGGCTGGATCCGCGCCCACAATCGCCGCCGGAAATCGCTTCTGGCCGGTGGGCCGGCGAAAAGGAACGGATACTCGCGGCTTTGGTGGGGATTGATCCTTTTGGGATTCACCTCGCTTTATCGCGAAGGGTTTGAAGTCGTGCTGTTCCTCCAGAGTTATAATCTGCGGCTCGGCGGCGGCGTGGTCTTCAAAGGCGCCCTGCTCGGGCTCCTTCTCTCGGGAATGGTGGCGGTGCTTACTTTCGTGCTCCAACGGCGGCTGCCCTATCGCAAAATGTTGATCACAACCGGGGTTCTGCTCGGCGTGGTTCTACTCGTCATGGTGGGCGAGCAAGCGCAGGAGATGCAGCTGGCTCACTGGATTTCGCGCACCGAAATCCCATGGCTCGTCAATTCGATGCCGGCCTGGGTGGGAATGTGGTTTGCCGTTTTCCCGACTTACGAAACGCTGATCGCGCAAGGCCTGGCGGCCATTCTGGTGGTCGGCTCGTACTACGCCGCGCGGCATTTCGGTAGTGTCGGCGATCATGAGATCGCGCCGGAACCGGATGCCGCCGTTGTTCGCCGGTTGGAGACAGTCCCGTAATCGGGGACTCATCGTCTATGTTGAGGAAAGCCCTCGCACTCGTTCTATCGCTTTTTCTCGCGATTCCCGCGTTCGCCGGCGCCCGCCGGTTCACCTATGTTTATGAAGTCACGACTTCGCCGCCCGGAGATGTGGAAATCGAGAATTGGGTGACGTGGAAGACGCGGCGGCCAAACGATCACGGTTTCAATCAAGTCGAGTTCCGCCATGAACTGGAATTCGGCATCACGGAAAAATTTCAGGCCGCGGTCTATCTCGTTGACTGGAATTATCACCGGGGCGTGTCCGCCGGCGAACGCGGGTTTACTCTCAGTGGTTCGGCTCTCGAGCTGATCTACAATTTCACCAATCCGGTCGACGATCCGATCGGCTTCTCCGTTTATCAGGAGTTTCAAGGCGGCTACCGGCGATTTGAATCCGAATCGAAACTATTGGCGCAAAAAAATTTCGGTAAATTCGTGACCGCCTACAACGCCACGCTCGAAGCGGAATGGGAAGGCGAAGGGCTCTCGGAACGGCAAGGCGAATTTCAGCAGTCGTTAGGCCTGAGCTATGAAATCAGTCCGCACCTGCTTCTCGGCGCCGAGTTTGTCCACGAAATCGCTTTCCCCGATTGGGCGGAGGCCGAACCTGGCAAATTTTTCGCCGGCCCAAACTTTTCCATTCGGCATCGCGAGTCTTGGGTGACGCTGACCGCCCTCGCCCAGATCACGCGGGCCGGCGACGAACCCGATTTCCAACTCCGATCCGTTTTCGGATTTTCTTTCTGACATGAAGCTTCCCGCCATCGTTCTTATTCTCAGTGGCTTTGTGGTTGTCGGTTGCCAATCGACTCCCCCGTCGGCGCCACCGGTTACACAATCCTTGATCCGCGCGGGCGTCCGCGAAAAAGCTGACGGCCCGACTTTGGCCGAAGGCCGCAAGGTTTTCGTTAGTCGCTGCATTGTTTGCCACGCCCTGCCGGATATCGGGCTGTATAATGCGGCGCGTCTGCCGGGCATCGTAGGGTGGATGTCAGGCCGCGCCCATCTTAACCCTGAGCAAAAGGAAGCGCTGACCAAATATCTGCTGACGGTTCGGTCGCAATAGCTTCACCGGCACGCTCCTAGCTACCTTGGCGGCACGCATGGACCGCCAAACTGTTGATGCCTTGTTGACGGGAATGCTCGAAAGCACAGATGGCGTTTCCGACCTGCTTTTTATCGCGGGCAAACCGCCTCTGGTCGAAGTCCACGGTCGTTTGACCGATTTCCCGATTGATACGCCGGAGTCTGTCTTGACGCCCGTCCTCATCGAAGAACTCGCCGGCCAAATCATGAACGGGAGTGAGCGCTTGCGCCTCGAATTTTCCTCGACCGGCTCGTGCGACTGCAGTTACGCCATCGACAACCTCGCGCGGTTCCGGGTGAACATTTTCAAACAGAATGGGCGCCATGCCATCGTGATGCGGAAACTGCAATCCGATATCCCTACCCTCGCGAAGATCGGTTTGCCTCCCATCTTCCGCGAAATCGTTAAGGAAAAGGACGGCATCGTCCTTTTGACGGGCGGCACGGGCACAGGCAAGACGACCACGCTCGCGGCCATGATCAACGAGCTGAACGAGACCCAGGAAATTCACATCGTGACGCTGGAAGATCCGATCGAATTTTTTCACACGCATCGGAAAGCGGCAATCAGCCAGCGCGAGCTCGGAAAAGACTTTCCGAACTTCGCCGATGGCCTTCGCGCCGCGTTGCGCCAGGCGCCGAAAGCGATTCTGGTGGGTGAGATCCGCGATCGCGAGACGCTCGAGATCGCGATGACCGCATCGGAGACCGGCCACGTTGTCTTCAGCACTCTGCATACGATCAATGCCGGGCAGACGATCAATCGAATCCTGGGCATGTTTTCCCGAGAAGAAGAACAACAGATCCGCCAGCGTTTGGCCGCGGCCTTACGCTATGTGGTGAGCCAACGACTCGTGAACAAAATCGATGGCAGCCGCTTGCTCGTCACCGAGATCATGGGGAGCAGCCTGCGGACGCGCGAGACGATTGTTTACGGCGAATCGGAAAACAAATCGTTCCACGAGATCATCGAAGCCGGTTCAAGCCTGGGCTGGCATACCTTCGACCAGTCGATTCTTGAGGCCTACAAGGCAGGTCTCATCACGGAGGAAACCGCGGTGGTGTCATGTTCGAACAAAGGAAAGGTTCGTCGCGAATTGGACCTGCTCCAGAAACAACGCGGAGCGGCGGCCGAGCACGCGCCTTCCGGCTTGAAGCTGCACATCCCCGAACCCATTCGGATCATCCAAGAGCCCCCGCCGGTCCCGGCCAAACATTCCGATTGAGCGCAGGCTTCGCCTCGCCCAATCTACGGAATGTCGTTTCGCTCGTTATTCTTCCGATTTCTTTTCCTCTTCCCGTGCGCCCTCTCAGCCGTCGCGGCTGATCCGTCGCCCACTCCGGCACCTCCTGGAACGATTGACGAAAAACTTTTCCGCGCGATGCAATGGCGCCAGGTCGGGCCATTCCGCGGCGGCCGTGCGCTGGCCATCGAAGGAATCCCGAACGAACCGAACACCTATTATTTTGGCGCAGTCGCCGGTGGCGTTTGGAAAACAACTGATGGCGGCGCAAATTGGGCGCCCCTTTTCGACAAGGAAACGATTTCCTCCATCGGCGCGATCGCAGTAGCGCCGTCGGACCACAACATTGTTTACGTCGGCACCGGCGAAGCGGCGGTTCGCGGCAACATCTCCTACGGCACGGGCGTTCATAAATCGGTCGATGCCGGCAAGACCTGGAAGAACATCGGACTAAAAGATACGCGGCATATCGGCGCGTTGATTGTCGATCCGAAAAATCCCGACATCGTGTTGGTCGCGGCGCTCGGTCACATCTTCGGCCCCAACTTGGAACGCGGAATTTTTCGAACGACCGACGGCGGGAAGACGTGGACGAAAGTTCTGAGCAAAGACCAGGACACCGGCGGCATCGACGTTGTGTTCGATCCGCAAAACTCCAACGTTGTTTATGCGGCGCTCTGGCAGGCGCGGCGCCAGCCGTGGTACTTCTCGAGCGGCGGTCCCGGCAGTGGCCTTTATCGGTCAGAGGATGGCGGCGCGACTTGGAAGCGACTGGAGGGGAATGGACTTCCGGACGGAATCCTCGGCCGGATCGGCGTGAGCGTCTCGGGCGCGGATTCAAATCGCGTTTACGCCATGATCGAAGCGAAGGAAGGCGGACTGTTTCGCTCCGATGATGGCGGGGAGAAATGGTCGCGAGTAAATGAAGATGGACGATTCCGCCAGCGCGCGTGGTATTTCACCAAGATCTACGCGGACCCGAAAGCAGCGGACACGGTTTACGCTTTAAACACCGGGTTGTTTCGTTCCGTCGACGGCGGCAAATCGTTTACGCTGCTTCCAGCACGCCACGGCGATCACCACGGACTCTGGATCGATCCGACGAATCCGCAGCGAATCGCGAACGTTAACGATGGCGGCGCGGCCATCTCAACCGATGGCGGCAAAACCTGGACAACCCAAAACAACCAGCCGACTGCGCAATTTTATCACGTCGCGGTCGATAATGCGTTTCCGTATCACATCTACGGCGCACAGCAGGACAACTCGAACGTCGGCATCGCAAGCCGGACAGATTCCGGCGTGATTACGGCCCAGGATTGGTTCCAGGCCGGCGGCGGCGAATGCGGCTTCGTCATTCCCGATCCGCGGGATTGGCACATCATTTATTCCAACAACGAGGGTTACCTCACCTATTACGACAAGAACAAGGAGCACTCCCACGACGCCAGCGTTGTCCCGCTCGATAATTCCGGCCACGGCGCGGTCGATCTCGTGCATCGTTTTCAATGGATCTCGCCGCTCCTAATCTCGCCGCATAATCCGGACGTGATTTACACCGGCGCCGAGAGCGTTTTCAAAACGACCGACCAGGGGAAGACGTGGAAACAAATCAGCGGCGATCTGACTCGGAACGATAAAAGCAAACAACAGCCGAGCGGCGGTCCCCTCACCCTCGACATCACGTCAGTCGAATATTACGACACGGTTTTCGCGCTGGCCGAGTCGCCGAAAAAACAGGGAACGATCTGGGCGGGCACCGACGATGGCCTGGTTCACCTAACGACTGATGACGGCGCGCATTGGGCGAACGTATCCCCGAAAGCGCCGGAATGGAGCACCGTGAGCTTGATCGATCCTTCGCCGCACGATGCGGCGGTCGCTTATGTCGTGTTCGACCGGCATAAGCTCGACGATTTCAAGCCGTACGTTTTCAAGACGAGCGATTCGGGAAAGACCTGGACGGCGATCACCACGGGAATTCCGGAGGGCGCTTACGTTCACGCCGTGCGGGAAGATCCGAAAAAGCGCGGCCTGCTCTACGCCGGCACGGAGCTCGGCATGTATGTGTCGTTCGACGACGGCACGCATTGGCAGCCGCTCCAATTGAATTTACCGGTCACGCCAATTCACGACCTCGTAGTGAAGGACGACGACCTCGTCGTCGCGACGCACGGCCGCTCGTTCTGGGTGCTCGACGATATCACGCCCTTGCGCCAGGTGACGGCGCAATCCGCACAGATGGACTCGCTCCTCTATCAACCGCAGACCGCCCTGCGATTGCATTACCCGACGGAGTTCGATAAGCGCCAACCTGTCGGCGATAATCCGCCCGCCGGCGCGATCCTCGATTACTATCTCAAGGCCGCGGCCAAAGATGAAGTGACGCTCGACATCATCGACGCGCAGGGAAAAGTCGTGCGGCATTTGTCGAGCAAGGAAAAGAAGAAGAACGATCAACCGCCGGAATGGCCGGACCAAGTCGAGACGCCGCGGACGATTCCCGCGGCCGAAGGAATGAACCGCTTCGCATGGGACCTTCACTACGACGATCCGATCGAAACGCCGGGCGCCTTTTACTATGGCGAAGGTCCACGCGGTCCGCTCGCGCTGCCGGGTGATTATCAGGTGAAAATGACCGCCGGCGGCAAGACGCAGACGGTGCCGCTCCATCTCGTGATCGATCCGCGCATCAAAGACGCGGAGCCGATGATCTCAAAGCAGTTCGAACTGTCGTCGACCGTGGCAAACCGGATCGGCGAGCTGCATCAGGCGATCAATGAGATTCGAAACGTGAAGACCCAGATCCAAGGTTTGCATAAACGGTTCGGTGAAGATGAGCGATTGAAGTCCGCGCTCGCGGCGGCCGACGAGTTGCAAAAGAAAATGAGCGCGGTCGAAGAACAACTCATCCAGGTGAACATGAAAGGTTCCGAGGGCAATCTCGCCTTCCCCAACATGTTGAATGAGTCGTTCTATTCCTTCAGCCGCACGATCGAATATGCTGATTACGGGCCGACCCAGCCGCAGACCGAAGTCTTCAAACAGCTAGATAACCGGCTCGACGAGCAATTGAAGAAATGGACCCAGCTCAAGACCGAGGAAGTTCCGAAAATCGCTGCACTGATCCGGCAGGTTGAGTTGCCTGCCATCTCGGTCGGTGAAAAGCAGTAGCCAGCGTTATGTTTTGTCCACGCTGTATTTGCCGGGCCCAACGAAAAGAATGCCGGCGAGGACAAAGCACATCTCGATGGAAGGCAGCGCCGTGCGAAAACCACTGCCATGTTTAATGCCAATCGCGTGGACGATCGCAAGCATGAGCAGCACCAAGATGCCTGGCCGGAAGAACAACCCTAAGATGACGAGCACGCTGCCGATACAACCGAGCAGGGCTGCCATAAATCCCCAGATTTGGAAGTGCGAATGAATTCCCCAGTTGCGCGCGCCCGCGCCGAAATGCGCCCAGGCGGACGGCCCGCCCATTAACGCAGGAGCGGTGTAGAGAATGAAAAGCACGCCGACACTGACGCGGAGCAAAAGCAGACCGAAGTCGGCGTACTTCGCGAGAAAAGCCATTCGCATCGCGGGAGGTTGAACAGGCGAGGGGCGAAATGCAAACGAACATTACTAAAGCAGTGCTCCTCGCGGCCGGCCGCGGAACGCGGATGCGCGATCTCACCGAAGCGCTACCCAAGCCGATGCTCGAAGTGCGGGGCAAACCGGTGCTGCAACACATCGTAGACGGGTTGCGCCTTAACGGCCTAACGAATCTTCTCATCGTCGTTGGCTGGCGCGCTGAGATCGTCAAAAATTTCTTCGGCGACGGGTCGAAGTTCGGCGTTCAAATTCGATATGAAACGCAGACCGTGCAGGATGGGACCGGTCGGGTTGTCGCTCTTGCCCGCGATTTTGTCGATTCCAATCCGTTCTTGTTGAGCTACGGCGACATCCTGGTCGCTGCGCAGAATTACAAGCGCATCTCTCACGCGCTCGTTGACTCCGAAGCTGTCATTAGCGTGAAACGGAGCGACGACGTCAGCCAGGGAGGCGCGGTATTCGTCAATAGCAGGTTCGAGCTGGTCGATCTTCGGGAAAAGCCGAAGCCGGGAGAGCCGACGAGTCCCTGGTACAACACCGGCATCTATGCGTTTCGACCGAGCATCTTCGAATTCATCGAGAAGCTCGAACCTTCGCCGCGCGGCGAATACGAGCTGACGGACGCGGTCCGCAATCTCGCTCTCGCCGGGAAAAATGTGCAGGCAATCGAAATTGACGGCGATTGGGCCGATGTCCGCGATCCCGAAATTCTCGCGCAGTTAAATTCTGAACTGTAGCGGCGGTCTACGACCGCCGAGTCTGCATCACCAAGCGTCGGCGGTCATAGACCGCCGCTACAGGAG